>JANLQJ010000428.1:0-30149 GCA_031367715.1 Hyphomicrobiaceae bacterium
GTGCGCCCGTCTTGCTGCGCGGCAAGCTCTTGGACGGGCGCACCGCTGTGCGCCCCTTGCATGCTTGCGAGCACGAGTCAAACGGTAGGTTGGCCGGTATTACTCCTTGTGTTGCAAACGACGGCTACTTCCTTGCGTCACTGGGCACGATGAACAGGAACTCCAGATACCGCCGCAAATGCCCGAGACACTCGATAGCAATGGCTGGCCCATGGCGCGCCTTGGCCAGAATGAACGCCCCCTGGATCGCGGCCTGAATATAGAGCCCCAAGCTTTCGGCGCTCCACGTTGCATCCGGCGCATAGAGCGCTTTTGCCGCGGCGATATCCTTGGCAACATCGGCGGCGTGACTGGAGATGTTGCGCTCGCACGCTTGGCGAATGGCGGGATAGGTCTCATAGGTCTCCTGCACCATGGTGCCGAGCAAACAGGTGACATCGGGTAAGTCGCCGGCCAGGATCGCCGTCCGGAAATCGACATAACCCAGCAATCGTTCAAGCGGATCGGGCAAAGTGCGATAGGGCGCGGCGGCAAAAAATCCATCCGCCATGGCTCCAAAATGGTCCGCGGCGGCTAATGCCAACTCTTCCTTGCTGGCAAAGTGATGGAAAAAACTGCCCTTGGTGAGTCCTGCCGCGTCACACAGATCGTCGATTGTCGTCGCCGAATAGCCCTTGGTGCGAATGACACGTAGCGCGGCATCCAGGATTTTGGTCTTCGATAGGTGCTTTGGTCGCGGAGGAATCATTTCATACCAACTGGTTGGTATTTACATACCAACCAGTTGGTATGAGGTCAAACACTATCACTGCATCCACCCCAATAAACTTAGTCCGTTCACGACCGAAAGCGATCGATCTGCCATGCGGCTTGCAGTGCGTCGGAATTAGCCGCAATTTGTGCCCATGCGACAAACCCTCCGCAGTCTTTCAACTGCCCTGGCTCTCCTGTTCTGCGCCGGCAACCTGCCGCAGGGCGCCGCGCATGCCGGTAGCCGCGCCACCTCGTTCACGCTTGCCAATGGCCTGCAACTCGTCGTCATCCCCGACCATCGCCTGCCGGTGGTCACGCATATGGTCTTTTACCGCGCCGGCAGCGCCGACGACCCGCCGGGGCAATCGGGCCTGGCCCACTATCTTGAGCATCTGATGTTCAAGGGTACGGTGCGCTACCCGACCGGCACCTATGACCTGATGGTGACGCGCGCCGGCGGCACCAACAATGCGTACACCTCCACCGACAAGACCTACTACTACGAGCAATTCCTGGCCGAGGCCTTGCCGCGCATCATGGATCTCAACGCCGATCGCATGGCCGGTCTCGCGTTTGCTCCCAGTGAAGCGGCGAGCGAGCTGAAAGTCGTCGATGACGAGCGGCGCTCCTATGACAACGACCCCGATAGCGTGCTGGCGCTGAAGGTTGGCCGCGCCCTTTATGCGGGCGGGCCGTATGCCCATCCGGTCATCGGCGAAACCAATGAGTTGTCGCATCTGACCCTGGACGCGGCGTTGGCGTTCCACCGCAGCCATTATGGACCGGCGACGGCCATCGTGGTGGTCGCGGGCGACGTTGAGCCCGCTGCTGTATTTGCCCTGGCGCAAACAACTTATGGCCATCTCCCTGGTGGCGCAGCCAGCGTTTCCAACCTCGCCGATGTGCCGCTCAGTGCCTGTGCCGACGGGCGCATAGTCGAGCATTCCAGCCGGCTCACCCGGACCCAGATCAGCCAGTATTACCTGACGCCCGGCTCGGCCCACCTCGGCTTGCGCACGGCGGCGGCGCTGGAGCTTCTGGCGAACATCCTGCAATCGGAAGTGACCAGTCCGTTGTGGGACGATCTGGTGACGCAGCGGCACCTTGCCAGTGATCTCGGCGTCGGCCACGATCTGCGAATCGGCGCGGGCGAATTTTCGATCAATGTCGAGACGGCCGAGGGGATCGCACCTGAGCGGTTGGAGCGGGCGCTTGATGCGGCGATGCGTGGGGTACGTCGCGACGGCATCGATGCCGAGGCGCTGGCGATCGCCAAGCGGCGCTGGCTTAGCGATCATGTGCTGTCTTCGGACGATCAGCTGGGCGAGGCCACCCGCTATGGCGAGCAACTGGCCGCTGGGCGCACGGTGGCCGAGATCGAGAGCGAACCAGACGTGATCGCGGCGGTGACGCTGCCGGACATCAACGGCGTGCTGGCCAAGTTTGTCTCGAACCATTGCTATCTGACGACGGTGCTGGCACCGGAGGCCGGGTCCGCGGAAAATGCCACACCGTCGAAGGCGTTTTTGCATCCTGCCATGGCGGTGCATTGAGATGATGATGGCCGATAGCTCCAGCCAAGCTGCTCACCCCAACCCCAACCCCAACCCAAGGCTGCCCGGCGGGCCCGAGAAGGTGGGGGGCACCCAACACCCTTTGGCACTTTGCCTGATCAACTGCCTCGTGTTGTTTGCCCTGCTGCTGGCAGCCAACCCCGCCTTCTGCGCCACCACCGCCCGCGAACTCGTCACGCCCAAGGGCTTGCGTGTCTGGCTGATCGAGGACCATAGCACGCCCTTGCTGACGCTCGGCTTCCGGTTTGCCGGAGGCGCGACGCAGGACCAGCCCGGCAAGGAGGGGTTGGCGCACTTTACCGCCGAGATGTTCCTGCAAGGCGCCGGCACCATGCCGGTCGAGACCTACCTGCGCGCCTGGAGCGAGATTGGCGCTGAAGCCACGATCGAGGCGCGCCACGAGTCGCTGCGCGGCACACTGAAAGTGCTAAAGCAGGATCGCGACAAGGCGGCGGACCTGCTGGCCATCACCATCGGCGAGCCGCGCCTTGCCGAAACAACCCTCAATGAGGTCCGCGATCAGGTGCTGTCCGATATCGAACATGACGCTGCCGATCCCGAGACGATCGCCTATGACGCCTACGGACGGCTTGCCTACGGAACGCACCGGCTGGCCAGGCCGCTGATCGGCACGCGCCAAGGCCTTGCCGCCATCAGCGCCGCCGACATCGCGCGCTATCGCCGCAACGTGCTGACCTTGGACGGTTTGACGCTGTCTGCGGTTGGCGACATTACGCCGGCCGAACTTGCACCAATGGTCGACCGGATTTTCGCCGGACTGCCAGCCCATGGCACCGTACTGGCTTTGCAGCCGCCAGCCGTGCCACGCGCCCAGCGCAGCGATCTGCCGCTGTCGGCGAGCGAGGCCCAGGTGGTGTTTGGTGTCAGCCTCGGTCAGCTCAACCCGCGCCAGCGGGCGATGGCCGAACTGCTGAACTATACGCTTGGCGGCAGCGCGTTTACCTCGCGGCTCTACCGGCAGATACGAGATAAGCGCGGCCTTGCCTATTCCATTGGCACGTCGCTGGACACCTACAGTGTGCTGAGCGAGATAACCGGCAATTTTGGTGCTGCGCCTAACAAAGTCGAGGAAGCGCTCGCGATCACGCGCGCCGAACTGGCCAAACTCGCCGCAGACGGTCCGAGCGATGACGAGGTGGCCGAAGCCAAGGCGGCGCTGGCCGGTCAGTATCTGCGCGGCCTGATTACGCAGGTCGACCTTGCCAACGAGCTGACCTTGCGCATGGCGCAAGGGTTCGGCGCGGATTATGTGGCGTCCTACGCAACGCGCCTGGCCGACATTGCGCCGGCCGAGCTGCGCACCTTTGCCCGCGAGATCGCCTGGCTCGATAGGCTGGTGGTGGTCACGGTCGGCGCCCGAGCCGAGCCGGCAGGCGCAACGCTAGCGACGACCGGGCAAAGGTCGAGATCGCAGCCGCCGCCCGCGCCAGAGCCCTAGTTTAGTCACATTGGACCACACTATGGGCCGTGACTCGCGGGGGTGACGGCAGGCTGCGCAGGCTGTGCCGCTGACCAGCCGCGACGCTTCTGACGCTTCTCATGACGCACCTGCAAGCGCTCCCCCATCAGCGGACGGCATAAATCAGTATGTTCCCAGACGCCTCTCTCGTCCCGGTTGCCCTCCTGTTCCCCGTGGCGCAGCTGCTGGCGCAGACGTCAGCGACCATCGGCGACGTTCTCAACCAGGTGACCGGCCCGGGCGATGGCGTGTCGTTCATCAATCTGTTTCTGCAGGCCGGCCTGACCGTCAAGATCATCATGACCGGTCTGATGCTGGCCTCGGTCTGGTCCTGGGCCATCATTGTCGAAAAGCTGGTCACGTTCCGCCGCGCCCGCTCCGAGAGCAACAAGTTCGAAGCCCTGTTCTGGTCCGGCCAGCCGCTCGATGATCTTTACGGTTCGCTGTCGCGCCAGCGCACGTCGGCCATGAGCGCGCTGTTTGTTGCCGCGATGCGGGAGTGGAAACGCAGCGTCGACGGCAATCCCAAGACCCTGCGCGGCATTCTTTTGCGGGTCGAAAAAGTCATGGACGTCACCATCTCGCGCGAGCTGGAGCGGCTGGAGAACCGGCTGCTGTTTCTGGCCACGGTCGGCAGCACGGCGCCGTTTGTCGGCCTGTTCGGCACGGTCTGGGGCATCATGACCAGCTTCCAGGCCATCGCCGTCAGCAAGAACACCAATCTGGCGGCGGTTGCGCCAGGCATCTCGGAAGCGCTGTTCGCCACCGCGCTTGGCCTGTTGGCGGCTATTCCATCAGTGATTTTCTATAACAAGTTTTCCAGTGAAGCCGCGCGTATCGAGCAGCGGCTGGGCGGCTTTGCCGACGAATTCGCCGCCATCGTGTCGCGTCAAGTCGACACCAAGATGTAGGGCGCCAAATGTCCGCTGCACTCGACATCGAGGACGCTGGTGGCGCGCGCAAAAAGCGCGGGCGCGGGCGCAAACGCCGCCGGCCAATGTCGGAAATCAACGTCACGCCGATGGTTGACGTCATGCTGGTGCTGCTGATCATCTTCATGGTGACTGCGCCGTTGCTGACCGTCGGTGTGCCCGTCGAGCTGCCCAAGACCGATGCCAAACAGCTTAGCTCCTCCAAGGAAGTGCCGTTGACCGTGACCGTCGACAAGGACGGCTCCATTCACCTTGGCGCCAACGCCGAAAAGAGCGAGGACGTGAAGTTGGCCGATCTGACCACCAAGCTGACCGCCATCGCCACGGCGCGCGGCAAGGGCGGTACCGACGAGCAGGTGTTCATCCGCGGGTCCAAGGACATCGACTACGGCACCGTCATGAAGGTGATGGGCCGGCTCAGCGCCGCCGGCTTCCACAAGGTGTCGCTGGTGACGGAGATCGAGGAGAAATCGTAATCTCGCCGTGAGATTGCGATAGCAAGATATCTTCGTTGAGCCACCGATCGGCCCCCATGCGCTTTGGACTGCCAATATCGATCGTCCTGCATCTGGCGATCCTGGTCTGGGCGACGATTTCGATCGGTTCGGCCAAGCCCCCGCTAGTGCCCGACGAGATCCCGCTCGAAATATCCATGCTGACCAGCGCCGACTTCGCCAACCTGCGCAAGGGCAGCGAGACCTCCAAGACCAAGACCACCGCCGCCAAGCCGAAGGATGCCGAGCCGGCCGATGCGCCGCCGGTCAAGGCCAAGCGCGTGGCCGAGGCGCCGCCCAAGGCCGCGCCCGAGCCGCCCAAGCCCGAACCGCCGAAACAGGAACCGCCAAAGCCCGAGCCGCCGAAACCAGCACCTCCCAAGCCCGAACCGCCGAAACCATCGCCTCCCAAGCCGGAGCCGCCCAAACCTGATCCGCCCAAACCTGATCCAATTGCCGAGCAATTGGCCAAGCCCGAACCCAAGAAGCCCGATCCGCCAAAAGTGGAGCCGCCCAAGCCCGACCCGATCGCCGAGCAACTGGCCAAGACCGCCGCGCTCGATCCGCCCGTGAAGAAGGAGCCACCAAAGAAGGTCGCCGCCAAGCCCGAGCCGGTGACGCCCACCGCCACCGTCAAGGCGCCCAAAAAGAAAAAGAGCTTCGACATCGCCAAGTTGCAGGCACAGATCAACCAGCTGCCCGATGCCGCGCCCGAAGCCGGCTCCGACACACCGCCCGATCCGGCCGCCAAGACGACGGTTGCCGCGATCGGCGTCAAGAAACCGACCGGGACGCAGCTTTCGGCGACCGAATCGCAGATGTTCAAGGGAATCTTCGACAACAAGGTCAAGGAATGTTGGACCATTCTGGCTGGCGTCAGCGACCCGCGCGATCAAGTCGTCCACGCCGTTTTTCGCCTCGGGTCGGACGGCCGGTTGCTGGCGGAACCGAGCGTGAGGGGAATAACCGGCACACCGACCAATCAGCTGGCTGCCGAAAATGTCGCGCGCGCCATCCGCGAGTGCGAACCCTACCCGTTGCCTCCCAATCTGTACGAGAAGTGGAAGGATTGGGACGTCGATTTCGATCCGGCCGCGATGTTCGGCGGGTGAGGCGGGGCGCAAATCGGGGACGTAAAACTGGGACAGTTTACTTACATCTGCACCGATCGGCTCCAATCAACAGAGCGCGGAAGGATACAAGTACCGGCCAACTTTTGTTTCGACCCGCCGCTTTGAAGTTCCGCACCAGAGTTCTTTACGTGACGGGCGCACTGCGGTGCGCCCGCTTCCAAGCGTGCGTCACACCATAGGTTGGACGCCATAAACTGTCCGCGTTTTGCAACCTCTCCCCGTTTTGCGCCAGCAGGAAAGCCACAATAACGGCGTGAAGTCGGTGTCTGCCTCACTTGTCACAGCCTGATGCGGTGGCCTAAGTTTCGAATCGGCAAAGTGATTCGCCGTTTCGCGTGAGGGAGTTTGTGACAGTGCAATTTGGTGCGTCGCGATCGCTGCGGACACTGACGCAGACCGGCCTCATGGCCGCGCTGCTGGTTTTCGGGACAGGTTCCGCTCTCGCCCAGGTCAAGGGCACGGTCACCGAAGGCAACATTAACCCGTTGCGCATTGCGGTTGCGCCATTTGTGCCCGGCAGCGCCAATGACGGCCAGCTGTCGGCCGGAGTTTCGGGAGTCATTGCCGCCGATCTGGAGCGTTCCGGGCTGTTTGCCCCGCTCGATCCTAATTCCTTCATCGAGCACATCGCCAACCCCAACAGCACGCCGCGCTTTGCCGACTGGCAGGCCATCAGCGCACAGGCGCTGGTCGCGGGCGGCGCGATCACCCTCCCCGACGGCCGCGTCAAGGCCGAGTTCCGGCTCTGGGACCCCTATACCTCCAAGCAGCTGGCCGGCCAGCAATTCGCCGTGCGCGCCGACAGCTGGCGCCGCCTCGGCCACATCATCGCCGATGCCATCTATGAGCGCATGACCGGCGAGAAGGGCTATTTCGATACCCGCGTCGTGTTCATCGACGAGACCGGCCCCAAGGACAATCGCGTCAAGCGGCTGGCCGTGATGGACCAGGATGGCTTCAATATTCGCGTCCTGACGCAAGGCAAGGACCTGATCCTGACGCCGCGCTTCAGCCCGACCAGCCAGCAGATCGTCTATACCGCCTACGAAAAGGGCAATCCGCACGTCTACCTGCAGGATCTCACCACCGGACAGCGCAGCATTCTGGGTAATTTCGACGGCATGACCTTTGCCCCGCATTTTTCCCCGGACGGCGCCCGGGTTGTGTTCAGTCTGCAACAGGGGGGTGCTTCCAGCATCTTTGAGTACGATCTGCGCTCGCGGCAATCGCGCCAGATCACAGCCAACCAGGCCATCGACACCAGCCCAAGCTATGCCCCCAACGGCCGCCAGATCGTGTTCGAGAGCGACCGCGACGGCAGCCAGCAGCTGTTCGTGATGAACGCCGATGGCTCAGGCCAGCAGCGCCTCAGCCGTGGCGAGGGCAGCTACTCGACCCCGACCTGGTCGCCGCGCAGCGATCTGATTGCCTTTACCAAGATGCTGGATGGGCGCTTCCTGATCGGCGTCATGCGCCCGGATGGCTCTGGCGAGCGCATTTTGACCGGCGGCTTCCACAATGAGGGGCCGACCTGGGCCCCGAATGGCCGCGTGCTCATGTTTTTCCGCGAGAGTCAGGGCGAGAGCGGCGGGCCGAAGCTCTTTACCATCGACCTCACCGGCTACAACGAACGGCAGATACCAACACCTCATTTTGGATCAGACCCAGCATGGTCGCCCAGAGTTAATTGATTTTTTAGACGACTCCCCTCTATTAGTCTCCCAAGGGCGCGTTTGCCTGCTGATCGTATCTCGGCAGCTTTTGTCCTCGCCAGCCTTGGTGCCGTGCACCACTGCTGGGACTTGAGCGCTGGCGTTGCATTTGCGCACCATTGGAGTCGAAAAGGAGGCACTTTGACTTCCTTTGGCTTGTAATGGTCGGGTGACGCCGGTAATTCGGATAAGGCGATTGCCGTTGAAGAAAAGCAGAGGAGAGAAGATATGAAGGGTTTCATCATCGTTGCCAGCATTCTCGCTGTGGCCGCCACGATCGGCGCTTGCCGTCGTGAGGAGCACGAGCCCATGAAGCTCGGCGCTTCGGCCATTGTCGAGCAGATTGCTCGCTAAGGTTTGAATGCAAAGTTCTTCGCGGGGGGCGCCTAATTCGGCAACTCGCATCGGACTTGACTGGAAGCCGTTCTGCTGTGGCAAATATGTCCAGCAGACGGCTTTTGGCTTTTTGGGGGCCGTTGGGTGCTGGCGTAGGGGCGCACGGCAGTGCGCCCGCGGTGCGACAATCGCAGCCCGTCGGGTGTCGCACAGAGGGCGCGTTGCCGCGCGCGCCCACAAACGCCGCCCCTCGTACCAAGTGATAAGGTCGGGCGGATCGTTCGAACATTGGGTGAAATACCACCGCGCGTTAACGTCCGGTTCACGCTGAGGCCGGCATCCTAGATTTGTCACGCCCCGGCCACACTTTTGCAACGCCACAGGGTTACCGGTAAGTGAGATAGGCTGCGGCGCACGATATGAGTCGCGCGACCCGCCGGCTGGACCAGCATCCAGTTTCGATGGCTGAGATAGGGACCCTGGAGAAAACTCTCCATCGCTCCCGGACAAGACAGGGGTTGAGAGCATGAGTTTGGCCAAGAAGGCAGGGCGTTTGGCCCCGATCGCGCTAGCGCTGCTGCTGTGCGCGGGCCTTGCCGGCTGCTCGCAGGTGCCGCCGCCCGCTTCAAACCTGACCGGTGATGGCAATGATGCCAATGGCGGCCCAGTCAGCCCCGGCTCGTCGCGCGACTTTTCGGTCAATGTCGGCAATATCGTCTATTTCACCACTGACAGCACCGACCTGACACCGGACGCGCAGAACACCTTGCGCGCGCAGGCCGGCTGGCTCGGCAAATATCCGCAGTACACCATCACCCTGGAAGGCCACGCCGACGAGCGTGGCACGCGCGAATACAACATCGCGCTCGGCGCCAAACGCTCCGAGATCGTGCGCGGCTTCCTGGCCAGCCAAGGTGTCAGTGCCGCCCGCATGCGCAACATCTCCTACGGCAAAGAGCGGCCCGTCGCCGTCTGCAACGACATTTCCTGCTGGTCGCAGAACCGGCGCGTCGTCACCGTGCTTAATCAGCGTACTGGAACTTGATTCCGGCCAGTCGCATGGCAACGAGGCTGGGGAGTTTGCGGGCAATCCCGGCTCGGTGATACTTGCTCTACTGGCTTGCGCGATTTGACGTCTTGCCGGTTGCAGGGAAAGACTGGCGAAATCGCATCGACCCGCGAATCGACCTCTTTGTGGGGTCTGTTGTAGTTCTTTTCGGGGACCCCGCATGCTGCGCCAATTGACATTCATTGCTACTGTCGCCGCATCGCTGACGGCGCTGGGCACGGCGACTGGCCAAGCTCAACAAGCCGCGGTCGAAGACATTTTCGCGCCGGTGGTCGGCCAGCAGCAGCCGGTACCGGACACGGTGCAAAAACCGCTCAAAGCCGCGTCCCAGCGCAAGACGACGGTGGCGGTGCAGAAAGTCGCCAAGACCATCGATCCGGCAGCCCTTGCCGGCGGCAACGAGAGCGACCAGCGCATCGGCCAACTGGAGGCGCAGATTGCCGACATGCAGGTGGTGGTCGGCACGATGGAATCGATGACGCGCGGCCGCGGCGCAGCTGCGCCGAGTGCCAATCTCGGCGCGGCCGCAGGCGCTGGTGGCGATCTCGACATCCGGGTTGGCCGGCTGGAAAATCAGATGCAAAGTTTGGGCGGGCAGCTGACCGATCTGTCGAACCAGATCCGGCTGATGAACGCCAAGCTCGGCGGTGGCGCTGCCATCCTGCGGGCACCAACTGCGCCAGCGGCGAATGGCCAGCAGGGGGCTTTGACGCCACAAGTGCCAGCCAAGCAGACCGCTTTGACCGCCGCGCTCAGCGAGCAGCCCGCCAATGCCGATACCGGCTTTGGCCAGACCACCGTCATTCCCGATGGCCAGGACCAGAGCCTCGGCCAGGACGGCGCGCCTGCAATTCAGGCCGCAACGCCGGATGCACAGCAGCCCGATACCCAGGTCGCTGGCCTTGGCGAACAACCGGTGGCACCACCCGCCGGACCGCAAGACGCCTACGACCTCGCCTACGGCCGCGTGCTGCAGCAGGACTATGCCGGCGCCGAGCTGGCCTTCCGCGACTATCTCACCCGCTTTCCGCAGACGCCGCTTGCCAGCAATGCGCAATACTGGCTTGGTCAGAGCTTCTATGCACGCGGCCAATATAAGCCGGCGGCGGACGCTTTCCTGAAGGGCTACAAGGCTTATCGCACCGGCACCAAGGCCCCCGACAGCCTGTTGAAGGTGGCCATGTCGCTGTCGCGGCTGGGCCAGAAGGAGACCGCCTGTTCGGCCTTCATCGCCTTGGATACCGAGTTCCCCAATGCCTCGGCCCAGATCAAGCACCTTGCCCAATCCGAGCGCGATCGCACCGGCTGCTGACCAGCGCGCGGCGCCGTTCGACGCCCAAGAGCTGGATCAACTGTTTGCCGTTTGTGCTGGCTTCAAGCGCATCGCGCTCGCGGTATCGGGTGGGCCGGACAGTTTGGCATTGATGCATCTGTGCCACGCCTGGGGCATGGCGCCGGGCGGACCGAAGCCGAGCTTCGTGGTGCTGACCGTAAACCATGGTTTGCGCGCCGCTGCTACCGGCGAGGTGCGCCAGGTTGCAGCCGCAGCCGCCCGTCTTGGCCTCGACTGCCACATCCTCACCCGGGAGGCTCCGGCGTCATCCGCCAGCATGCTGGAAATCGCCCGCGCTGACCGTTACCGGCTGCTGTGCGACGCCGCGCGCGCGGCCGGCGCCGACGCCATCGTCACCGGCCACACCGCCGACGATCAGGCCGAAACCCTGCTGATGCGGCTTGCCCGCGGCAGCGGCGTTGACGGCTTGTCGGCCATGGCGGCGGTCTCGTGCCTGGACGATCTGGCACTCGTGCGCCCCCTGTTGAGCGTCCCCAAAGTACGCCTGCTGAGCTTCCTGAAGGCACGGCAGATCGCCTTTATCGACGATCCCAGCAACACCGACCCGACCTTCGAACGTCCCCGCTTGCGGGCGCCCGGCACCACGCTGGCCGGTGCTGGCTTGACCCGCGACGCCCTGGTGCGCAGCGCCCGCCGCCTCGGCCGTGCCCGTGCCGCGCTGGAAGCCGTCAGCCAAGCGGCCAATCGGCAACTGGCGGTACTCCATCCGGAGGGGTGGGTAAGCCTTGCGCGGCCCGGCTTCGATACCCTGCCGGAAGAAATCCGGGTCCGTCTGTTGGGCTACTGGCTGCGCTTGATGGGCGCGGCAACGGAGCATCAGCGCATGGCAGGAGTAGAGCGGATCATAGCCGCACTTGCCAGCCAGCCTCGCCACACCGCTACGCTCGCTGGCTGCCTGATCATCGCGGGACCGGACGTCATCGATATCTCGCGCGAACCCGGTCGCAACGGTTTGCCACAAGTGCCATTGGAACCGGGCGGTTCGGTGCTGTGGGATCGCCGCTTCACGGTCCGGCTGCCAGCCAGCGCAAGGCCTGGCATCCTCATCCGGCCTGCCAAGCCAGCCGACCTGACGGCCGAGCAGAAAAAACTCCGGTTGGGGCTCAATGTCTCGCAACACATCATGGAAACCACACCCGCTGCGTTTCGCGGCAACTCCTTGATCGCTTGTCCGGTGATCGGAATCATGACTGAGCCCATTGTGTTCGAACTCGCGCTGCCCGACCCTTCGGCCGGCCAAGCAAATGCGGTGCCGCATTTAACCGACGAATGAGTCTGGTACGCGGACCGAGCCGTAGGCGCGCGCGCCATGGCCGATGCCGCAAGCCAACGGTCGACGCTTCAATGGTATAGGACTTGCAAACACTACGTTCGGAGAGTTTCGGCACTGGTCGCATTGCTGACACAAAAAGGGACCGCAATGTTGGCTGCCAGGATTGATACCGCCGCTTGGCAAGCGCCCTTGCGCACCCTATCTATGCCTTGATACCACGGCTACCCGGCCAGCGCTCTCGATCCTCTGGCCCACGCCGCTTAAATTTGCCTCATGAACATGGCATGACCTGGCGCCAGGTTGCCTTAGGAGCTTAGATGAACCCGAGTTTCCGCAATTTTGCGATCTGGGTCGCCGTGGCGGCATTGCTGCTGGTGCTGTTCCAGGTGTTCCAGAGCCAGAGCCAGACGGCGCGGCCGAGCGACATCGCTTATTCGGATTTCCGCGCCATGGTGGACAATGGCGGCGTCAAGGACGTGACGATCTCGGGCAACCGTCTGAACGGCACCGGCACCAACGACAAGGCATTCACCACCCTGATGCCCGAAGATCCGGGCATCGTCGATCATCTGTTCAAGAAAAACGTCAAAATCATCGCCAAGGCGCCGGATGACGAGAGCTGGCTGCTGACCATTCTCGTCAACTGGTTGCCGATGCTGGCCATCCTCGGCTTGTGGATCTTCTTCATGCGCCAGATGCAGGCGGGCGGCGGCCGCGCGATGGGCTTCGGTAAGTCCAAGGCCAAGCTACTGACCGAGCGCTCGGGCCGCGTCACTTTCGAGGACGTGGCGGGCGTCGATGAGGCCAAGGAAGACCTGCAGGAGATCGTCGAATTCCTGCGCGATCCGCAGAAGTTCCAACGCTTGGGCGGCAAGATCCCGCGTGGCGCGCTGCTGGTCGGCCCTCCAGGTACCGGTAAGACGCTGCTGGCCCGCGCCATCGCTGGCGAGGCCAATGTGCCGTTCTTCACCATCTCGGGTTCCGACTTCGTCGAGATGTTCGTCGGCGTCGGCGCGTCGCGTGTCCGCGATATGTTTGAGCAGGCGAAAAAGAACGCGCCCTGCATTATCTTCATCGACGAAATCGACGCCGTCGGTCGGCATCGCGGGGCGGGTCTGGGCGGCGGTAACGATGAGCGCGAGCAGACGCTGAACCAGTTGCTGGTCGAGATGGATGGCTTCGAGACCAACGAAGGCATCATCCTAATTGCGGCCACCAACCGTCCCGACGTGCTCGATCCTGCGCTGCTGCGTCCCGGCCGCTTCGATCGTCAGATCACGGTGCCGAACCCGGATGTCGCAGGTCGCGAGAAGATCCTGCGCGTGCACTCGCGCAAAGTTCCGCTGGCTCCCGACGTCGATATCAAGGTGCTGGCGCGCGGCACACCCGGTTTCTCGGGCGCCGATCTCGCCAACCTGATCAACGAAGGCGCGCTCCTGGCGGCCCGGCGCAACAAGCGCATGGTCACGCAGCGCGAGTTCGAGGACGCCAAGGACAAGGTCATGATGGGCGCCGAGCGCCGCTCCATGGTCATGAGCGACGAGGAAAAACGCAACACCGCCTATCACGAGGCGGGTCACGCCATCGTCGGTCTGATGGTGCCTTACGATCCATTGCACAAGGTGACGATCATCCCGCGCGGCCGCGCGTTGGGCGTGACCATGAACCTGCCCGAGGGCGACCGCTACAGCCGCACCCGCAAATGGTGCGAGGCGCGCATGGCCGTGCTGTTCGGCGGCCGCGAAGCCGAGATCCTGCTCGGCGGCCCGGATAATGTCACGAACGGTGCCTCGGGCGACATCCAGATGGCAACCGCGCTTGCCCGCTCGATGATCACGGAATGGGGCATGTCCGAGAAACTCGGCCGCGTGCGCTACAACGGCAATGAGCAGGAAGTGTTCCTGGGCCATTCGGTGACGCAGACCAAGAACCTGTCGGACGGCACCGCCAAGCTGATCGACGAGGAAATCCGCGCCATGATCCAGGCCGGCGAAGCCACGGCGCGGAAAATCCTGACCGAGAAGATGGATCAGCTGCACGCCGTCGCCAAGGCGCTGCTCGACTTCGAGACGCTGTCGGGCGAGGACGTCAAGCGCGTCATGGAAGGCCTGCCGATCATTCGCGACGATGGCAGCGACGGCCCCAAGGGCCCGGCCGTGCCGGCGACCGGACGCATGCGGACCAGGACTGAGCCGGAGACCGGCGGGGCGGCACCGCTGCCGGCATAGGTTTGAGGTGAAAGTCAAAGAGCCTTTGTTGCTGTTAGTTTGGGAAAAGGCATGACCTCTGTAGTCACCTCGGTCCGATGAAACTCAGTGCCGGCCGCAGCACCGGCGAGCCGGCGTCGGCTTGTTTCTGCTTCTTGCGGGCTTTGCCGATTTTGGACGATGCCGGTATGGCACCTAACGGTGGCATGGGCGTCGCGCTGGCCGTGCCATCCTTGGCTGGCGCTGGCGCCGCCAGCGATGGCATCACCAAATCCACCAACTTGGTGGGCGGCAGCAGCGAGCGCGGCGGTTCGCGGTATTCACCGACGCTGAGGGTAGTGGCACTCAGCGCTCCGGCGGGGAATGGCAGCATGGCCGCTGTCACCTTGGCCGGTGTCCCCCAGCTTGGCGTGGCCGTCGCGCCAGCATCGCAAGTCCGTGGCAAGCTCGGCAGATCGGTGGTGAAGACGCGATTGCCGCTTGGCAGCACCTTCGAGACCTGATCGCGCGAAGCTTCGCCGACGCGGTGCACCGTCGTGATGTCGACAAAGGTGGTGATATAGCCGGCTGCCGTTATGCGCAGCTTCGGGGCGCCGGGCTCGCGGGTCAGCTCGATCAGCGCCAGTTCGCCGATGCGCTGCTCGGGCTTACGCTGGTTGGAGATAAAATTGCCGGTCGAGTAGACAACCAGCCCCTCCTTGCCGTCGGCGGTCGTGATCTTCTCCCAGGGGCCGACCACATGCGGGTGCGTGCCGACAATCGCCGTGGCGCCGGCCTCGATGGCATCCTTGGCCAGTTGACGCTGGCGCCTTTCCGGGTTGGTCGATCCTTCCTGCCCCCAATGCGGCGTCAATATTACGGCGGCGATCTCGGGCGAGGCGGACAGGCGCCGGATCTCGGCTAGCACTTCGTCACGCTGCCTGAAGCAGTTCAGCACCTGGTGTTGCGTATCTTTGAATCCATTGAGATCGAACGTGCAGGCCAACCAGGCGATATTCAGCCCCTTCACCCTAGTGACGATGCTGAACGGCTGGCTATCGGCCTGCTGCGGCCGTGTGCCCGAAAAAGCCAGCCCGCGCCGCTGCATATTGAGCACCGTCCGGTCGATGCCGACGATGCCGCGATCCATGGCATGGTTGTTGGCCGTCGAGACGACGTCGAATCCGCTGGAGATCAGGTCGTCGATGACGGACGGGTGATAATTGTAGCTCAACGTCAGTACCGGCGAACTATAGACGCGGTTGTTCCACTCCTTGCCCGGGTCCTTGACGAGGTCGAGGCCGGAGGTGACACCATCGGCCGCCGCGCCCTCGAAGTTGGCATAGGTCAGGTCGGCATTGGCTAGCACACTGGCGAGTGGCTTCCAGAAATCGCGGTAATTGCCAGTCGGCGTCAGCGCCTGCTGTTCCAGCTGCTTGTGAAACAGCAGATCGCCCACCGCCGCAATGGTCAGCCGGTCGCCCTTGGCGCAGGCGTTGTTGAAGCCAATGGTTTTGCTGGCCGCGACCGGGGCGGCGGCGGTATCGGGGTTGGCCGTCCTGGCGTGGGATCTTCGAGCGGCGGCAGCCGGTGGGCTGCTGGCCAAGAGCAATCCCAGCGCCAGAACTGCCCATCGGACGTGCATGCCGAACCTCAAATTTGCTGTCTTCGGCGCACCCTAAGCGCTTGAAGAATCGGCTCCAAGCGCTATCGCGCCGCACACGGTTGCGTTTCCAGTGCTCTGTGTCTCAACTGCCGCAATCGGCGCCGCAGTCCTATACCGGAATGTTCATGTCGTGCCGCAAAGCAGCCGTGGCGGCAGCAGCAAGCGCACCCGGCGATCCTGTTTCAAGCATAACCGGAGCGGCGGCGCGAATCAAATTGATAAGATAGGTCAATGGCTTAGGTTCTTGACGCTGTGTCACATGCAGGGCCTGCGAGCCGATCACGGCCAGCGCGCCGAGGCTCAGCTCGAGCATGCGGCTGGCCTCTTCCAAACCCTCCCAGGCGAGCGCAGTTGGCACGGCAACATCGTTCTGCACAAAGCCGCCGGACTCCGAACCCGGCAGGAACACGGCCTGCGCGGCCCGGCGCGCCTTTTCGCCGTAGCCGACCAGGGCAAAGCCGAGCGTGCCGAAATTGCGCTGATCGTCGGGCCCGGCACTGAGCTGGTCCGGCAGGCCCGACGTCCTGCCATCGAGCAGGCGGGCCAGCATGCGGTCGGCCAATGTGCAGAGATCGGCGGTGGCGATGGCGAGCGCGTTCAACGCCGGCGCCGCGATGGCATTGTGGTAGCCGCCGGTCGATACGGCGCGGCCGTTCGGGTGCTCGGCATCAGGTGGCAGGAACACGGGATTGTCGGAGACCTGTGACAACGACAGTGCCGCGACATCCTCAAGCGCGGCGATGTGGCGGCGCAAACGGCCCAGCATCTTGGGTAGGATGCGGAACGAGACCGGCGCCTGATACGGCCGCCGATCTGTGGTGCCACCCTGCCAAAGTGCCGCCAGCGACTGTGCGGCCGCCAGCTCATGCGGATCGCCCGACAGCGCCGACACCTCGGGCGAGAAATGCGCCGTGGGCGCCTTGTAGGCTTCGGCGAGCAGCGCGAAGATCGCTTCGATCACAGGCAAGCGCTGGCGGGCCGCCAGCGCGCCGTCCGCCACCAGCGCGGCAGCCACTGGCGCACCATTGATCAGGGCGAGCGCTTCTTTTTCCTGTGTTCCAAGCTCGGTGGCCAGACCGGCGAACAGCCAGCTGAGGGGCAGAATCTCACCGGCACAGACGGCGCCGTCCCTGGGCACCGGCGGCAGCGGGCCGCTCGACAGCAGGCGCGCAACCGCCACCGCGAGTTCGGGCCGCACAGCGGCATGGCCCTCAAGGAAATTTGCCAGCCGCGCCAATGCCATCAGCCGCACGACGCGGTTGGGAAATAGCTCACCATAGTTGGCTTGCGCGCCCAGGGGCGGGCGCAGGGCGTGGGTCTTGCGCTCGGCGGGCGTCAAGCGCTTGCTGGCATTATGTCCGTAGCCTGATGTCACGCCATAGACGACCACGTTGGGATCGTCGATGTAGCGCTCGAAGGCGGCGCGACAATCCAGCATGCGGGCGATCGCCGTGGCGCCGATCTCGACCGGCTCGCCCTGCCAGCCCACCCGCAAGGCGGCCTCCAGAGTGAGGTCGCGGCGGAAGTTCAGGGTGACCGTCATGGCGTCGCGCTCCGGTGTGCTGTGATCGAGCCAACATAGCACGGCGCGGCGGTTCGGCAGCAGTCGGGGGACGAGAGTGCTAACCTTCTGAATTCATGGCATTATTCTGTTAGCATTCATACGACTCATGTTAGCATCGATAGATCGAACGTTTGCGCTTCATCGAATGCGGGGCCAAGCCATGCACGATCGCGATTTCGAGCGGCAGTTGAAAGGGTTCTCGCTGACCACGGCAGAGATCACTTACGGCTTTCCTGACCATCCGTCGCTGCTGCAGACCTATCTCTGGCAGGATTACGATCTGCACCCGCGCTATCCCAAGCTGCGCAAGTTCCTCGATTTCTGGACCCGCAGTCTGGAGGGGCCGTTGCGCGGCGTGCGCGTTGCCCATCGCGGCCTGGTCAGCCCGTGCGAGTTCAAGTACCGCGACGGCCGATTGGTGGTGAATTGAGCGGCACTTTCACAGACAATTCGGCAGCTCGCTGATGATCCGTGCGAGATAGACCAGCGATCCCTCGCGCAGCCAAAGCAACCCCGCCAGCAGCAGCAGCACGGCAAAGCCCGCCGCGCCGACATAGGCAAGCCAGCGTTCCTTTCGCCGCCATGTCGCGATCTCACCCGCCATCGATCAGATCCTTCAGTTTGGCCAGCGATGGCGCGGTCTTTTCACCATAGCCGATGACGGTTTTCAGATCGCCGGCGCGATCCATCAGATAGATCGCGGCGGTGTGGTCCATGTCGTAGTCGCTGCCCTTGACCTCGCCCTTGTGCGCATAGACGCGGTAGGCGCGCAGCATGTTCGTGATCTCGGCCTCGCTGCCGGTCAGCCCCAAAATGCGCGGATCGAAGGCTTTCAGGTACTCGCCGAGCGCGACCGGCGTATCGCGCGCGGGATCGACGGTGACGAACACCATGCGCAGTTTGTCGGCTTCGGGGCCGAGCGCGGCAAGCCAGCCCGTCATGTCCTGCAGCGTGGTCGGGCAAACGTCAGGGCAATGGGTGTAGCCAAAGAAAATTGCGTAAGGCTTGCCCGCCAGCACCGCTTGGGTGACGCGCTGGCCATGCCCATCGGTGAGCGTGAACGGCCCGCCAATGCTGCGTTGGCCCGCGATCTGGAGGCCGATCAGATCGGGCAAAGCCGGCAACCAGCGAACGGCCAGGTCAATCGCCAGCAGCGCCAACAGCCCGATCCAAAGCCAGCCCAGGCGCGGCCGCGGGATGGGCTTGTCGTCCGGCGGGATCTGCTCATCCGTCATTAAAAAAAGATCCAAATCGTTGTGCCGGAAATTCGGCGCTGGCCGGCCATGCCGATGTCGCGGATGGGACATTGCAATTGGGCGGTCGGCGGCAAGCTACCGCTCGCACCACGACCATGCAATCAATGCTCTTGACGAGGCCGTCGCTCATGTATGCCGTCCGTCGCTTCGCCGTCCGCCAGTCGCGCTTTTTCGAGCGCTTCTACCAGATTTTCGAGCACGCGATTATCGCCCTCGACCCGGTATTTGTCCGCATCGGCTATCAGCGCCTGGAAAAGCCGGTCGCGTTCACCGAGAAGGTGATCAAGGGCCTGCTGTTCGACTGCAAGATGTGCGGCCAATGCGTGCTCTCGTCCACCGGCATGTCGTGCCCGATGAATTGCCCCAAGACCCTGCGCAATGGCCCGTGCGGCGGCGTGCGCCCCGGCGGCATGTGCGAGGTCAAGCCGGAGATGGCTTGCGTCTGGGTTGATGCCTGGGACGGCGCCAGCCGCATGAGGGACGGGGCCGAACGCATCCGCATCGTGCAGCCGCCGGTGGACCGCTCGCTGGAGGGCACCTCGGCCTGGCTGCGCGCGGCGCGCGAGAAGGCAGTGCAGTCAGCGGGGCCGTCCGCAGCGCCCGCCGACGCCGGACGCACTGTGATCGCCGGGGCGTTTGCGCGCGCCCGCAAGGAGGAGCCGGCGTCGGCGCCGTTGGCCAAGGAACCGCCCAAACAAAGTGGGGTCTGACCCCACTTTAGAGACAGTGTTGTGGGGTCTGACCCTACTTTGAGATACATCATGATCCCGAGCATCCAGACCCCCGAACCCTACGATCCCGTCCTGCACCCGCCGCTGCAGCCGCTCCCCGGCCACAAATCCGGCTCCATCCTGGAGCGCGCCTTGCGTCGCGGCTGGTTCGCTGTCACCGCCGAGCTGAACCCGCCCGACAGCGCCGACCCGCGCGACGTGCTGGCCGCCGCCGAGCCTCTGAAGGCCGTCGCCGACGCCATCAACGCCACCGATGCGTCGGGCGCCAACTGCCACATGTCGTCCATGGGCATCTGCTCGATCCTCAGCCGCGCCGGCATGGGCATCGTGCTGCAGATCAGCTGCCGCGACCGCAACCGCATCGCCATCCAGGGCGACGTCTTGGGCGCGGCGGCGATGGGCGTCGGCAACATCCTGTGCCTGACCGGCGACGGCGTCGGGGTCGGCGACCAGCCGGGGGCCAAGCCGGTGTTCGACCTGGACAGCCTGTCGTTGCTGCGCACGCTGAAGACCATGCGCGATGAGGGCAAATTCCTGAGCGGCCGAAAACTCACCTACGCCCCGCCGATTTTTCTGGGCGCGGCCGAAAACCCGTGCGTTCCGCCCTACGCGTACCGCGCGGAGCGGCTGGAGAAGAAAGTGCGCGCGGGGGCCGACTTCATCCAGACCAACTATATTTTCGACATGGAGCTGTTCCGGCGCTTCATGAGCCGGGTGCGGGACATGGGGCTGGACGAGAAGGTGTTCATTCTGGCGGGCGTGGGACCGCTGGCGGGGGCGAAGTCGGCGCGCTGGATGCGCGCGAACGTGCCGGGGATTCATATCCCGGATGCGGTGATCGACCGGTTGGAGCAGGCGGCCAAGCCCGCCGAGGAAGGGAAAAAGATCGCCATCGAGATGATCCAGCAGGTGCGCGAGATCGCCGGGGTGAAGGGCGTTCATGTGATGGCGTACCGGAGGGAGCACCTGGTGGGGGAGATTATTGCCGAGAGCGGGGTGTTGAAGGAGCGGCTGGGGGCGATGGGTGGCATTCAAGGACTGATCACTTGAGCGCATCTGCTGACTTGGGTTGCCCAACCATTAGTGTATACTGTCGGTTGTACGATGCCGAGCAAATCCAAAACCGTTGATGCTGCCGTTGTCATCTCGGACGCCAGTCCGATCATGACGCTGCAGCGCATTGGTCGGCTGGATCTGCTGACGATGTTCAGCGTTCCGATCCACATCGTCGATCAGGTCCATTGGGAAGTGACCAAGCCTGAGAACGATCCAACTGGGGCGATCAAAGCGACGCTGCTCAGATTGGGCAATCAAGTGCTGATTGTGGAGACCTTGACTGGGCTTGGGTTTCAGGCAAAGCGCGCCAAGGATCCGTCGACGCCGTCTCGCAATGCCGGAGAGCTTGCGGTCAATGAGTATGCCATAACGTTGGTACGCTCAGGCGGGCCGAAATTTGTGCCATTGGTGTTCTATGAGGACCCAGACGTCGAGGACCTTCCCGTTGCCAGGCTCAAGAACGTGCACATGTTGAACACAGTGGCGTACCTGATAGCATTGCACGGGGCTGGTTTATTGCCTGAAGGGCTTGAACTGGTTGAACGGATCAATGCCTTGCGTAAAACGCCGATGCATCCCATCGACCGGCCGGGGCGCACCAAGAAGATCAGATCGAGTTGGATTCGCAGGAGCGTAAAGGATGATGTCGATCCATGACCTGAAGGGCCTCAGCGTCGCCGACGTGCTCAATCTGCTGGAGGACCACAAGATCGGGCACCGCCTGGCAATGGAGTACTTCGGCTACGAACTCTATGACGACCTCGTCCAAACCATGCATGCCAACGGGCGCATCATGCCGGGGCACCAGCCCATGCGCATCGCGCCTGAAACGATGGATTTGATCAAGCAGATAACGCGGAAGTAGCCCGTTCTGGCGGCATCACGGAAGAGAGCGGCGGGTTGGCTGGGCTACCCCGCCAACGCCGCCGCCACGTCCTCCGGCAGCCGCGCAATCACGTCCAAATACGCACGCGCGCAAGAATCCGGCTCGGCCGCGCCCTGTTCCCAATCGCGCAGCGTGCCGAGCGGGATGCGATAGCGGGACGAAAACTCCTCCTGCGTCAGGCCCAGCGCCTGGCGCAACATTTTGGCCCGCGGGATGCGCTTTGCGCGTTTGAAGTCCTCGGGCGTCATCGGTTGGGCGTCGGGGTCACGCAGCGCCGCCGCAAGCACTTCGTCCTCAGTCATAGCAGGCAGCGGCTCAGTGTCTTCGGGCAGGTCCTTGCGCGTTTTCCTGGAAGCAATCGTCTTGCTCATGTTTCATTGCTCGTCGCGCTGAGATGATGTGCCGACGCTCGCCTCGCCATGTGAATGCGATAAAGAGAAGTGTCCCTTGGGCCATGCCTGTCAGGGTTAGCCGCTCTTCGCCATAGTCGAAGCGATCATCGATCTGGCCTATTGCGAATGGGTCTGAGAAGGCGGAGCGTGCTCGCTCGAATGTGACCTTATGATCTGCGAAATTCGTCCGGTACTTGACGTCGTCCCACTCAAAGTCGTCGTCACGCATATTGGTACTGCTTAACAGTATGAATGTCAACTGAAACGCCGCCACTCAGCCGATGGCAGCTCCACTTCTGCAAGCATACGAGCAAACGGACACTAGGCGATCACCGCGGTGGCGCCACCCAGCCCCACCGTCTTGCACAAGTCCTCCGTCATGCCCGCATCGTTCAGCGTGAAGACGTGGATGTGTTTGCAGCCGCCCGCGATCAGCCCTTCGACCTGCCGCGCCAGCAGCTCGCACGCAACTTTCCGCGTCTCCTCCGCCCCTGTCACGCCCGAAAATCGCTCGGCCAGCCAGCCCGGCACGCTCGCCCCGCACCTGCTCGCGAACCCCGTCATTTTCACAAAATCCATAATCGGCAGCACGCCAGGCGCCACGGGGATGGTCACGCCCTCGTCGGCGGCGGCGTCGCGGAACTTGAAGAAGATGTCGTTGTCGAAGAAGAACTGGGTGATGGCCCGCTTGGCGCCGGCATCCTGCTTGCGCGCCAGCATTTCCACGTCGCCCTCGGCGGTGGACGTGTCAGGGTGCTTTTCCGGGTATGCGCTAACCGAAATATCGAATCCCCAGACTTTGTTCAGACTGGCCACGAACGCCGGCGTCGAATGATAGAAGCCCGCCCCGCCATGGCGGTCGCCGGGTTTGCCGGGCGGCGGATCGCCGCGCAGGGCAACCACATGGCTGATTCCAGCCGCCTTCAGGCTCTCGGCATAGGTCGCAATCTGATAGATCGGCGTCGAGACGTAGGTGAGGTGCGAAGCCGTCGGCACGCCGGTTCGGGTCTGGATGTCCAGGACAGCCGCGAGAGTGGGGTCGCTGGTGGTGCCGCCCGCCCCGTAGGTCACTGTCATGAAAGCGGGGCTGAGTTTGGCTAGGCGCTCGGCGGTCTCGCTGAGAGCTACTCGCGCCTTGTCCGACCGCGGCGGAAAGAACTCGAAGCTCACCGAAATGTCGCGATTGGGCATGCGGTCTCCGGCGTTTCTTGCCACTGCAGAACAATCGCTTGACGAAACACGGATTTATGCCGCAACGCAACATTGACGCCGCGCCCGAGAGAGAACCCATGACCCAGACCATCCTGCAGTCCGCCACCAAGACCGTGATCATGGGCTTCGATCAGCCGTTCTGCGTCATCGGCGAGCGCATCAATCCGACCGGCCGCAAGAAACTGGCCGCCGAGATGATCGCGGGCAATTTCGACACCGTCATGAAGGACGCGCTGGAGCAGGTAGCCGCCGGAGCGCTGGTGCTCGACGTCAACGCCGGAGTGACCGCCGTCAACCCGAACGAGACCGAGCCGGCGCTGCTGCGCGCCACCATCGAGCTGGTGCAATCGCTGGTCAATTGCCCGCTGTGCATCGATAGCTCCGTGCCCGCCGCGCTGAAGGCAGGTCTGGAAGTGGTCAAGGGCCGGCCCTTGGTGAACTCCGTCACCGGCGAGGAGGATCGCCTCGAACTCATCTTGCCGCTGATCAAGAAATACAACGTGCCGGTGATCGCGATTTCCAACGACGAGACCGGCATTTCGGAAGATCCCGACGTGCGCTTCCTGGTGGCGAAAAAGATCGTCGAGCGCGCCATGGATCACGGCATCAAGCCGCACGACATCGTGGTCGATCCCTTGGTGATGCCGATCGGCGCCATGGGCACGGCCGGCCAGCAGGTGTTCCACCTCGTCCGCCGCCTGCGCGAGGAGCTGAAGGTGAACACGTCGTGCGGCGCCTCTAACATCAGCTTCGGCCTGCCGCACCGGCACGGCATCAACGCCGCCTTCCTGCCGATGGCGATCGCCTCGGGCATGACCAGCGCCATCATGAACCCGTGCCGGCCGCAAGAGATGGAGGCGGTGCGCGCCGCCAATGTGCTGATGGGGACGGACGCCCATTGCGCCGAGTGGATCAACCAGAACCGCGACCGGGCCGAGCCAGCGCCCGGAGCCGCAAGTGCAGTGACCGCTCCCAGCAGCGGCGGGCGGCGCGGCGGACGTGACGCGCGGCGGGGCAGTTGAGGTCAACAAATAGGCTCGATAAGGTCCCACTTGTTGCCGAAAGGATCGCGGAACACCGCCACCTTGCCATAGGCCTCGTGCCGCGGCGTTTCCAGGAACACCACCCCCCGCGACAGCATGGCGGCGTGCTCGCGGGCAAAATCGTCCGTGGTCAGGAACAGGACCACCCGCCCGCCGGCCTGGTCGCCGATGCGGGCGGTTTGCGCGGGACCGTCGGCCTTGGCCAGCAGCAGCCGCGTTTCGCGCGTGCCGGGCGGGGCGACCAGCACCCAGCGTTTGCCGTCGGGCAACGGCGTATCCTGCACAAGCATAAATCCGAGCGCGCCCACATAGAAGGCGATCGCCACGTCATAGTTGGGCACGACCAGCGTGATGGCTGAGATGTGTTGCGGCATGCTGCTCTCTCTAGGCTCGGTGCCGATCCAATTTTAAACAAGACAAAGCCCCGGCGATGCTGGCATCGTTCCGCCAACTCCCCATCAGCAACAGGTTCCCCATCTTGTCGAGCGTCGATATCGCCTCTTTGTGCGCACTGATTTTTCTGGCGGCAGCGATCTATTCTTCGGTTGGGCACGGCGGCGCCTCGGGATACCTCGCCGCCATGGCGCTGTTTGGGTTGGCGCCCGCCGTCATGAAGCCGACCGCGCTGGCCCTCAACATCCTGGTCTCGGCCTTGGCGAGCTGGCGCTGGCACCGCGCCGGACTGGTCAGTTGGCGCGCCATCCTGCCGCTGGTGGTTACCTCGGTGCCGGCGGCGTTCCTGGGCGGAGCCATCCATCTGCCCAACAATTGGTACCGGGTGCTGGTCGGCGTGGTGCTGTTGGCGGCGGCGGCGCGGCTGTTGTACGAATTTCGACCGATGTCGGCTTCGACCGACACCCAAAGCCACGTCCCTTGGCTCGGCGGCTCGGCTACCGGTGCGGGAGTCGGCGTGCTTTCCGGTCTCACTGGCACGGGCGGTGGGATTTTCCTCAGCCCGCTGCTGCTGTTTGCCAACTGGGCCACCGCGCGCCAGGCGGCCGGCATCACGGCGCCGTTCATCCTGCTCAATTCGATTGCGGGCCTGGCAGGCAATGTCACGGCCGTGCGCGGCTTGCCGGCCGAACTGCCGTACTTCGTGGTCGCCGCGCTGCTCGGCGCTCTGGTCGGGCTGCAACTGGGCGTGCGCTGGGGCTCCAACGTGGTGCTGCAACGCATGCTTGGCGTGGTGCTGGTGATCGCGGCAGCGAAGTTTCTGCTGACGTAAGACCGGGGACATGATGTTCAACTTCGCCGGCCACAGCGCCCGCTGCTGTTGACGGTTGCAACCCGGCGAAGCTGACTTGGTGTCCCCATCTGCCGCGGTGCAGCAAAATGTGGCATAGTCAGCGCCCCGCAGCCGCGAAAATCAGGACCCGCCCCGATGTCCGCCCAACCGACCGCCCCTAGCAAGCGCACCACCGCTCCCGACATCACGGCCCGCAAGGGTGGCGATCCGATCGTGTCGCTGACGGCCTATCACGCCCATACCGCCCGCATCGCCGATCCCTATGTCGACTTCCTGCTGGTCGGCGATAGTCTCGGCATGGTCATGCATGGCTACGAATCGACCGTCCCGGTGCCGCTCGACCTCATGATCATGCATGGCCGTGCGGTGATGCGAGGTTCGCGCAAGGCGCTGATCGTCGTCGACATGCCGTTCGGCACCTATGAGGAGAGCCCGGCCGTCGCCTTCCGCCATGCCGCCCGCGTCATGAAGGAAACCGACTGCGGCGCCATCAAACTGGAAGGCGGCCGGCGCATGTCCGAGACCATCCGCTTCCTGACCGAGCGCGGCGTGCCGGTGATGGCGCATATCGGCCTGACGCCGCAGTCCATCAACGTATTGGGCGGCTACAAGACGCAAGGCCGCACAAAGGATACTTGGGCGCTGATCGAGGAGGACGCGCGCGTGGTTGCAGAAGCGGGTGCATTCGCGGTGGTCCTGGAAGCAATGGCCGAGCCGCTGGCGGCCAAGATCACGCGCGATATCCACATTCCGACCATCGGCATCGGCGCATCGGCACAGTGCGATGGGCAGATCCTGGTGATGGAGGATATGCTCGGCCTGTCGCCACGCGTGCCGAAGTTCGTGAAAGAGTTCGGCAAGGTGGCGGCGGCGATCGAGGGGGCAATTGCGGCTTATGCCAACGAGGTCAAGGCGCGCAGCTTTCCCGAGGCGGCAAATACCTACGCCGTGCTCGAGCCGGCGGCAAGAAAGGGGACATGACCTTCATCGTTGGCCGAAACGCTGGGTGTAACCACTGTTCTGTAACAGTCATTTGGTACCCGCCGCTATCGTCATTCCCGCGCACGCAGACAGGCATCCATGCATGCCAGAGTTTGCCTCGGCCCTATCAAGCAAGAAAGCAATTGATCCATCGCGCCGTTCCAGGCGTCATAGCCGCGGCGCACAATAGGCTTGCCTGGACCCCCGCCTTCGCGCATAGGCGCTATAATATAGCGCCTATGCGCCTGCGCGCGGTGACGGAGTTTGGCTGGCCGGGATGCCGTATCCAGATCAATAACGGACCAAGGAAATCCGCATCAGGATTAAACGTCTTGCGTTTACCCGCAAATCCACCGGACAGCCGTGGGACAAGCCCGAGCATGACACTTGTGGGTCGCGCAAATCGCGTTTCAGCCAAGCTGATTGTCCCGCCCAGCGCCCGCCCTCGATGACCTTGCACTGCAGCCATGCGCAAGGCGTGGTGCGCTTGCGACCAACGCCGAACAAACCTACGACTGTGGTCCGTCAAATACCCTTGCGGAGCCACCCCATGCGCTGGTCGCGCGCCGTCACCATGATCGAGGCCCATGCCGAGGGCGAGGTTGGCCGCGTCGTCACCGGCGGGCTGCCGGCCATTCCCGGCCGCAACCTTGCCGAGCAGATGCGGCACCTCAACGAAGTGGACGACGGTTTGCGCCGCTTCCTGGTGTTCGAACCGCGTGGCGCCGCGCAGATGAGCACCAACATCCTGGTGCCGAAGTCGCTGCCGCAAGCCGATGCCGCCTTCATGATCCTGCAGGCCGACAGGGTGCATGCCATGTCGGGGTCCAACTGCATTTGCGTGACCACGGTGCTGCTGGAGACCGGCATGGTGCTGATGCGTGAGCCCGAAACCATACTGCATCTGGAGACGCCGGCCGGACTCGTCAAGGCGACCGCACAGTGCCGCGACGGCAAATGCGAACGGGTGACGCTGGACATGACGCCAGCCTTCGTCGAGCGGCTCGATCACGTCGCCGAGGTGCCGGGGCTAGGCGCCGTCAAAATCGACATTGCCTATGGCGGTTGCTTCTATGCGCTGGTCGATGCGGCCCAATTCGGCCACGCCATCGAGCCGGCCAACGCGCGCAAGTTGGTCGATATCGGCATGCGCGTGCAGCAGGTGCTCAACCGCAGCACCGAGATCGTGCATCCGGAGATCCCGCAGATCCGGGGCATCTCCTATACCATGCTCACTGGTTGGAACTCCGAGGGACAGCCCACCGGCGCCACCATCCTGCCGCCCGGCCGCGTCGATCGCAGCCCTTGCGGCACCGGCAATGCCGCCCGCATGGCCGTGCGCTACGCCCGTGGCGAGGTGAAACTTGGTGCCAAAGTGGCGGCGCGCTCGACCATCGGCGGCACCTTCGATGTGGAATTGGTCGGCTTGACAGACGTCGGCAACCGGCCAGCGACGCTTTCGCGCGTTACCGGACGCGGCTGGATCCACGGCATGCACACCATTGGGCTCGACCCCAGCGATCCGTTCCCCAAGGGGTTCCTGCTGACCGATACCTGGGGCGAGGCGCTCGATCTGCTGAACGCACCGACATGATAACGAGCGAGGCAACGACATCAGCCACAGAATCCGAGCGCCTCGCCGCGCTCGATCGCACGCGGGCACTGGCGGCGCTGTCGTTGACCGCGCTGATCTGGGGTTTCACGCCGGTTGCCGTTCGCGTGCTCGTGCGAGATTTGCCGCCTGCCGATTTGCTCGTGTTGCGCAGCGCGATATGCGGCGTGCTGTTCGCTGTCATTGTCAGCGTCTATGGCGGCTGGCGGATCGCGGGACGGGATTTGCCTCGATTCTTGGCCTGCGCACTCACCGGCATCGCGGGTTACAATGCCTTTTCCACCTTCGGCATGCAGGGCACGTCGGCGAGCATCGGCAGCTTGATGCTCGGCACCGAGCCGCTGTTCATCGCGGTGTTTGCCTCCATCCTGCTCGGCGAGCGTCTCGCCAAGGCAACGCGGATCGGTTTGGTTTCAGCCGCGACCGGCACCGCTCTGTTGCTCTACGTGCACGCCCAACACACCGCAACGACTGCGTCGGCCACCGAGGGGGTGCGCGGACCGATCCTGATGTTGATCTCGGCGATCGCCTGGTCGCTTTATGCCGTGATCATCAAGCCGCTGTTTCCGATCTACGGCTCTTTGCGTGCCACCGCGCTGACCAGCGTCTTCGGCATGCTGCCGTTGCTGGCATTGTCGTCGGCGCAAACCTGGAGCACGGCCGCCTCGATGACGACGTGGCAGTGGACGCTACTGGTCTATCAATCGGTTCTGAGCACCGTGATCGCGATCTTGCTGTGGAACTACGGCAGCAAGTTTGTCTCGTCGGCCAGCGCGGGCGCCTTCATTTATGCGGTCCCGCTGATTTCCGTCGTGGCTGGCGTCGCCTTCCTGGACGAGCCACTGACGCTGCCACTGCTGCTCGCCGCCGCGCTCATCATGGCCGGCGTTGTCGTCGCGCAAACCGGCCGGCGGTAAAGACGGGTTTACAGCTCCCTCCGGACTGCCTAGTTTGCGCGGCCAAACCAATTGTGACAGGTCACATGCGCCCCGAAATCGAAACCCTCGCTACCGACATCAAGGAGTCGCTTGCGCTCCTGAGGAGGCATCTTTGACTGGGATGCCGCCGTCGCCCGCCTCGCCGAGCTGAACAGCAAAGCCGAGGACCCGAACCTGTGGTCCAGCCCGGATAAGGCCCAGAAACTGATGCGCGAGCGCAACCGGCTCGATCAGGCGATCAACGGCTACCTGAAACTGCAGCACCAACTTGATGACCAAACCGGCCTGATCGAGATGGCCGAAGCCGAAAAAGACGAGGCGGTGCAGGCTGACGCCGAGGCGGGCTTGCACGTGCTGCACCAGGAGGCGCGCCGGCAAGAGGTCGAGGCACTGCTGTCGGGCGAGGCCGACGGCAACGATACCTATGTGGAAGTGCATTCGGGCGCCGGCGGCACCGAGAGCCAGGATTGGGCGCAGATGCTGCTGCGCATGTATATCCGCTGGGCCGAGAACAAGGGCTACAAGGCCGAGCTGGTCGAAGAGAGCGAGGGCGAAGGCGCGGGCATCAAGTCGGCGACCATCCAGATCAAGGGCACCAATGCCTATGGCTGGATGAAAACCGAGTCTGGCGTGCACCGGCTGGTGCGCATTTCACCGTTCGATGCCAGCGCGCGCCGGCACACCAGTTTTGCCTCGGTCTGGGTCTATCCGGTGGTCGACGACGACATCGAGATCGAGGTGGTGGAGAGCGATTGCCGCATCGATACCTATCGGGCCAGTGGCGCCGGCGGCCAGCACGTCAACCGTACCGAAAGCGCCGTGCGCATTACTCATATCCCGACCAATATCGTGGTGGCCTGCCAGACCGACCGCTCGCAGCACCGCAACAAGGCCATGGCCTGGTCGATGCTGCGCGCCAGGCTCTATGAGCGCGAGCTGAAATTGCGCGAGGACAAGGCCGCAGCCGCCGCCTCGGGCAAGACCACGGTCGGCTGGGGGCACCAGATCCGGTCTTACGTGCTGCAGCCCTATCAGCTGGTGAAGGACTTGCGCACCGGCGTCACCCGCACCGACCCCGACAAGGTGCTGCATGGCGACATCGACCCGTTCATGGAAGCGGCGCTCGCCAACCGCATCGAAGGCAGCGACGGCGCTGTGGTCAAGGATCTGGACTAGGAGCCTGTCCGAGTAGTCGCTGGTCAATTCGGCGCGAGTCTGATTCAGTTGCCGACCATGAGCAAGCACTTTCGCCCCTGGAAGATCGATCAGA
>JANLQJ010000429.1:0-3931 GCA_031367715.1 Hyphomicrobiaceae bacterium
GTGCGCCCGTCTGGCTGCGCGGCAAACTCTTGGACGGGCGCACTGCTGTGCGCCCCTACGCTTGCGAGCACGAGTCAAACCATAAGTTGGACGGTATGAGCTGTTTTGACATGCGAGCTGTTTTGACATCGGCACGCTGACACCCGATTGTGTCCTCATTCAATCGGGATTTGCCAGTCGGGCCAAGGCCGAGCGCCCGATCTGCCTGCGCGCGCTGTATCAACGTCCGGATCACCTCCGACCTGACGGCCTTGAATCTTTTGGAGCACCCAGGCGATGAATGACATGGGACGGCCATCGTCCGCTCGCGGCTCGAATGCGCCGGTGCGCAATCCGGGCACACCCTTGACACCCGAGTGGTTTGAGAGCGCGCAGGCCAATACCTCCGCCGCCGAGCGGCGGGCGCAAACCATCACGACGCGGCGCAGCGTGAAAAAGGAATATCAGGCCGCCTGGCTGGTGAAGGCGCTCACCTGCATCGACCTCACGAGCCTGGCTGGCGACGACACGCCCGGCCGCGTGCAGCGCCTGTGTGCCAAGGCACGCATGCCGCTGCGCGACGACCTGGTTGAGAAGCTGGGCCTTGCCGCCACCCCGCCCAAGGTTGGCGCGGTCTGCGTCTACCCCACGATGGTGCCGCATGCAGTCAAAGCTCTCGGCGGTTCGGGCATTCCGGTGGCCTCGGTGGCGACCGGCTTTCCCGCCGGCCTGACGCCGTTGCCGATCCGGCTGCAGGAAATCAAATGGGCAGTCGAACAGGGTGCGGACGAAATCGACATCGTGATTGCCCGCGCCCAGGTGCTGACCCAGGATTGGCGCGCGCTCTATGACGAGATCGCGGCCATGCGCGCGGCGTGCGGCGGCGCCCATCTGAAAGCCATTCTGGCCACCGGCGATCTGAAGACGCTGCGCAATGTCTACAAAGCCTCGATGGTCGCCATGCAGGCTGGCGCCGATTTCATCAAGACTTCGACCGGCAAGGAGGACGTCAACGCGACGCTGCCGGTGAGCCTGACCATGGTGCGGGCGTTGCGCGACTATGGCGAGCGGACCGGCAGCAAGATCGGCTTCAAACCGGCCGGCGGCTTGAAGACCGCCAAGGACGCCATGGCCTGGCAGATCCTCATGAAGGAAGAACTCGGCCGGCGCTGGCTCGAGCCCGATCTGTTCCGTATCGGCGCCAGTTCCTTGCTCGGCGACATTGAACGCCAGCTCGAACATTTCCTGACCGGGCGCTACTCGGCGCTATCCCATCATCCGATCGCCTGAGGATCACCCCATGCCCAAGATCGCCGAAGTTCTCGACACGATGGACTACGGTCCCTCGCCTGAATCGCCCGTCCACGTCACCAACTGGCTTGAGCAGCACAAGGACGGCTTTGGTCATTTCATCGGTGGCGGCTTTGTCAAATCGGACGGCAAGCGCTGGATCGACGTTTCCAATCCGGCCACTGGCGAACTGTTGGGACGTGTCCCGCAGGCGACGGTGGCGGATGTCGATGCTGCGGTGAAGGCTGCCCGCAAGGCCTTCCCGGCCTGGTCGAAGCTTTCCGGTTTCGAGCGCGCAAAACATCTTTATGCGCTCGCCCGCCACATCCAGAAGCGCGAGCGCTTCTTTGCCGTGCTCGAGACCATGGACAACGGCAAGACCATCCGCGAAAGCCGCGACATCGATATTCCGCTGGTGGCGCGCCACTTTTATCATCATGCCGGCTGGGCGCAGCTGATCGCTACGGAATTCAAGGGTTACGGCCCGCTCGGCGTCTGTGGGCAGATCATTCCCTGGAATTTCCCGCTGCTGATGCTGGCCTGGAAAATCGCCCCGGCGCTGGCGGCCGGCAATACCGTGGTGCTGAAGCCGGCCGAATTCACGCCGCTGACCGCACTGGCGCTGGCCGAGGCCTGCATCGAGGCCGGCCTGCCCAAAGGCGTCGTCAACATCGTCACTGGCGATGGCGAGAGCGGCGCGGCACTGGTCGCGCATGACGATGTCGACAAGATCGCCTTCACCGGCTCGACCGAGGTTGGCCGGCTGATCCGCGAGCAGACCGCTGGCTCGGGCAAGAAGCTGTCGCTGGAGCTGGGCGGTAAATCCCCCTTCATCGTCTATGACGACGCCGATCTCGATGCGGCGGTCGAAGGCGTGGTCGATGCGGTCTGGTTCAATCAGGGGCAAGTGTGTTGCGCCGGCACGCGGCTGCTGGTGCAAGAGGCTGTGGCGCCGCGGCTGATCGCGAAACTCAAACGGCGCATGGAAACACTGCGCGTCGGCGATCCGCTCGACAAATCCACCGACATGGGCCCGCTGGTGGCGCCGGCCCAATTGGAGCGCGTCCGAGCCCTGGTCAAACAGGGCGAGACGGAAGGCGGTACGCTGATTCAGGCCTCCGTCGCGCTGCCGAAGGCGGGCAACTACTTTGCCCCCTCGCTGTTCGTCGATGTCGGCAGCGCCGCGACGGTGATGCAGCAGGAAATCTTTGGCCCGGTCATCTCGTCCATGACATTCCGTACACCTGACGAAGCGGTCATGCTGGCCAATCACACGCGCTACGGGCTGGCCGCCTCGATCTGGTCCGAGAATATCAATGTGGCGCTGGAAACAGCGGCCCGCATGCAAGCCGGTGTGGTGTGGATCAATTGCACCAACCTGTTCGACGCGGCGGCAGGCTTTGGCGGCTACAAGGAAAGTGGCTTTGGCCGCGAGGGCGGCCGCGAAGGCCTTTACGAATATCTGGTCGCCGATTGGCTGACAGCGCTGCCGGAGGGCAAACCGACCAAGGCTGTCGCGCTGTCTGGTGCCACCTCGTCGGCAGCACCCGCGCCAGGCGTGCCCTCGATCGACCGCACGGCCAAACTCTATATCGGCGGCAAGCAGGTGCGGCCCGATGCCGGCTATTCCTATGCCGTGACGGATGCCGCCGGTAGGGTCACCGGCCAGGCCGGGCTCGGCAACCGCAAAGACATCCGCAACGCCGTCGAGGCGGCGCTGAAGGCATCCGGCTGGTCGTCGGCGTCGGCCCACAACCGCGCCCAAGTGCTGTATTTTCTGGCGGAAAATCTCGGCGCACGGTCTGCCGAGTTTGCCAAGCGACTGGTGCAGGGTGGCTCAACCGCACGCGACGCCAGCCGCGAAGTCGAGGCAACGCTGGAGCGCATCTTCTTTTATGCGGCGCATGCCGACAAGTACGACGGGCGCGTCCATAGCACCAACGCCAAGCGGCAGGTCACGTTTGCAATGCACGAACCGTTCGGCGTCATGGGCCTGGTCTGCCCGGACCAAGCGCCGCTGCTGGGTATGATTTCGCTGCTGGCGCCAGCGCTGGCCATGGGCAACCGCGTGGTGGTTGTTCCGTCAGCCTCGCAGCCCTTGAGCGCCACCGATTTCTATCAACTACTCGATACCTCGGACGTGCCGGCCGGCGCTGTCAACATCGTAACCGGCGCGCGCGACGAGTTGGCAAAAACCCTTGCCGAACACGACGAAGTCGCCGCGCTCTGGTACTGCGGCACCGCGCAAGGCTCGGCCATGGTGGAACAGGCGTCGGCCGGCAACCTCAAATCCACTTGGGTCAACAACGGCAGAGCCATCGACTGGTTCGACGGCACGGCCGGCGAAGGCGGCGAATATCTCCGCCGCGCCGTGCAGGTGAAAAACATCTGGGTGCCCTACGGCGAGTAATACCGTCCAACCTATCGTTTGACTCGTGCTCGCAAGCGTAGCGGCGCACGGCAGTGCGCCCGTCCAAGAGCTTGCCGCGCAGCTGGTGTTATGACTCATTCAAATGGTTTGCGATTTTTCGTCATCCCGGCGAAGGCCGGGACCTGTCCAACCATCGGGACCTGCAGCAGTTGGCAATTCGGAAACAGTGCTTTGAAACAGAGGCTTACCGCGTACGTCCTGAGTGCCTCGCATCGACTTGGACGGGTCCCG
>JANLQJ010000448.1:0-22400 GCA_031367715.1 Hyphomicrobiaceae bacterium
CAACCGCTCTTCAGGAGCACGCTTTTGCGCTACTCGGCGTCGCGCTCCACGCTCCCTGTGTCCAGTAACCGACCGTCCACATCGTAAAAATACAGTCCCGATCAAGTGCTTATGCGTTTTCAAAGTGAAAAGTTCGGGCTAGGCGGCAGGCTGTGGCGCAGTGACTCAGTAGGACTAGTAATCCTGTTCCGTTGCTCCCCGAACCCCAGTTACGACGCGCCGCGTTCCCGCAGAATGCGCAAGATCTGTTCCTGTTGCGCCTTCTTTTCAGTTGATCCCGAACCGCTCTTGCCGGTGTTGTGAGTTGCGAGAAGCATCGGTGTCGAGCCGTTCCTGTTCGGAGCGCGCGGGTCGGCTCCGCCATTGATGAGAGCCTCGACCGCCGCAGCACAGCGATTGCGCACAGCGCGGTGCAACGGAGCGACCCCGCTCTTGTCGACTGCATTCGGGTCAGCGCCGGCGGCTATGAGCATTTCAATGATCTTGGTCTGGGCTATTCGGTTCCATGTTGGCAATCCAGGCCCACCATCGACGGCATAGTGAAGGGGTTCTGCGCCGCGCCTGTTCCGCGCGCGAACGTCCGCGCCCATGTCGATCAGCTTCGCGACCACGACGGATCGAGTTGCCGCTGCAGCCATATGCAATGCGCTATCACCCGAGTACATATAGTGGCGAATAGGATCAAAGAAATTTTGCTTGGGAGATTGCCGGGTAGCGCCTTCAGCGGCGCGCTCTTTTGCTAGTTGCGGCGAAGCATCAAGTAATCTGATTGCAGTTGCGCAGTCACCGGAGACGATAACCTGCACCAAGCCCCTGAAGGGGTCACCCTGACTGTGGCCGGTCGGCAAGTTCTATCTCCTCGCATCGGGAAAACCATCAACCCCGCCGCTTGCTGAGGCTGACACATCTGGCTCGGCGACGAGGTCTCTTTGTGGCCCAGTCCGTTTTCGTTCTCAACCGCCGGCAATTTCCGCAGTACCCTCTCTAAGCGGACCAAGTCGCGCGATGAGTTGCGTGCGCATGTCTTGTCTCGGTTCGCGTAACCTGGCTTCTGGAAACGCTCAGCCACTCTCGACCGAATGCGCCACTTGCAAAAGTGACGCCTATAGCGGTCGACGCCGTCCGTCCTCGTCGGGTCTGGCATTCCACAGGAACTTCGCGTGCAGCGCGACAATCAAGGTGAGAGCGTTCTCATCCAGATTGTCGCGCTACATTCGCGCGCCGTTGCGAGCTTAGACGCTCTCCGCCCTCATGCCATAGCCAGGTTCTATCGAACAGCTGCGCGCCAGGCATTTCCGTCCGCCTCTGACACGAGCCATATGCCAGCCACGGCATCGAACCGATAGCGCCTCCACCGCGACAGACAAGTCAACCGCTCCTTGAGGAGATTGCAATGGACAGCAAGTTCAACACGGCCAATGTGCCCACCAATTTCTGGTCCGGCACCTTTTTCGGTCGGCAGATCGCTACCTCGCGCCACAGTCTCGGCTGGGTCGTCTACATTGATCGTGTGATGCAGGCGAACAGAACATTCGCCTGCATGGAGGACGCTATCCGCTGGTTGCAACGCAAAGCAGAAGACGCCGCCTTCGACAGTCGCGTTGCCATGATATGTAAGCGTCCCACTGCTCGGCAGCGGGCGGTGAGGCCACGAGCAGCCTGATCTTTTGGCGGCTCAGCTCGCCTACAGCTGATCCGCCGCCGGCGCTTCTCGACCCCGTGTCGCACGTGCAATATCACCACCTCGCCTTCTCGCCTTCGTGCACGCTGCAAAAGACGAGATAGGGATAGCGAACCAACGGAGAGTAATAGACGCTCGGCCGCTGCTCGAGTTCGCCTCCGTTTTTTGGAAATTGACCAAGCCCCCGCGATGCTGGTCTTGATCCGCATCTTTACGTTGCGTGCACCCTTCGGGCTGCGTTCGGCAATGTCCCAAGAAGGACATCCATGGAACCATTTGCTGATGCTATGCCCCTATTGGAAGGCATGGCACGCCCGCAACTTTTCCTGCTTGGCACGTCAAGCATCGACGTGCCTTCCGCTGTTCCCCAGTTCGCTTCATCATATGGCGCCGGGTCAGACCAACGCTGCTGACCCCAAACCGTCGTCGACCACGATTAGCCGCACGTTGCGGAGATCTCAAGGGGGGAACGACGAACGCGCGGCTGATGCGACCTCCAATGCTACCTGAAGCAGGCTCGTCACAGACCGCGGATGACGCGGAATGAGGTGGGCGCTATGCCATTTCTGAGGCGAACCGGCACGGCGGGGTCACGATGGATCACAAACGGTTGAGGCCTACTTATCTTGCGCAAACCGCCGATCCATATACCCAATCATGCCGCACAAAGTGGCATGGTGGCACATAAAATTGGACCACTAAAACGCAAACAAACGGAGATAGATCATGATCAAGACCCTTACCGTCGCCGCAGTGCTTGCAGCGTCCCTCGTCACGCTGAACGTCGGTTCGGCGGGCGCCGCCAATTTCGATGTGCAGAATGGCTGCTCGCTGTTCGGTGACCGCGCCGATCACTACGGCTTCAAGAACTACGTCAATTGCGCCGATGGACGCTGAGCCACAGGGCTCACTCTCGGTTGATTGTCATTGGGGCGAGGGCCGCTCATCATACCCATGAGCGGCCCTCGCCGTTAGGCAGGCTACAATCGTGCAGCGCCGCCAATCCGCCGGGTGCTGATGGCCACTGGAATTCATCGGTGGGAGGTGACGCATCGCCTGAAAGACGTCCAGTATTCGAGCCGGGTTACCAATCACATCACGCGCCAACTCGAGACGCACCGTCTGCAGTACATCATCAGCCAGCTGACGGCCAAAATTCTTGAGGCACAGCGAAACACCGCAGCAGTCAAGGTCCTTGCCGCCTGTGACCGCCTCACACAGATGCATGTGGTTCGCCTGTTGGCACCGTCGCTGCCTTTGGAAGACCATACCAAAGACGTCGACTTCGGCCCAGAGGGCATCCGAGATCGCTGGCGCGCCTGTGGTTGGTGTCCGCAGCCTACGGGAGAACTGGTCCTGTGCGCAAGTCATGATCACAACAGTGGGCATATGTTATGAACAGTATATCACGCCTTAATGAACCATCACTACAATGTCTCAGCTCGCTTAACTAATAAATTCACTATCCTAAATCGATCACAATTGTGGATAAACTTAAACCAAACCTTCGGAGATCACCATGTACAGAACGCTGATTTCGTGCACCCTTCTGGCGACCCTTCCGATGCTCCTGATCGGGTCATCGGCGAAAGCCGAATTCATAAAGCGTGTTACCTGCCAGGTCGAGTTGGTAGACTCACAGTCGAGCGACACGGAAACTGCGAGCGCAGGTTTTCAGCGATGGGTCGCTTGTGTGAATGGCCGTTAGTGGGGGGCCCAGTAGCAAGCGAGCAGGATGACTAGGTAGCGATCCCCAACGCGCTGAGATAGCGTGCCATTGTGCTCGCCTCCGACCGGTGTCCGTGCCCGGCATTTCCGTACGACCTGAGTTCCACACAAAGCCCGGATTTACTGGGCGCTGCCCGACCGCATCTCGGCTTGAGACGTCCACAAACATAACTGAATCGTGATCTGTAGGCGTGGCGGATTGACTCGCTGGACTCCTCAGGCGCCGCGAACACGCGTATCGCCTCGTCATGATCGACGAGGATGGCATCAGACAGCGGTGGGAGTCGATAGGCTCCAAGCTCAGTTAGCGAGAGCGGCGGTTGTGGGCCGCGTCCGAGGTGCAGGCGGCCGGATACGGCGCGCTGGCCATCGTCTCGGGTATCACCGGGATCGCGCGCTCGACAATCAACCACGGCCAGGACAATCTCGACGAAGGGTCACTGCCCGATGGCCGCGTGCGACGGGCCGGGGGCGGCGGCAAGCCATTGATCGAGAGCGATCCGACACTGCTCGGCGACCTGAAACGGCTGGTCGAACCGGTGACGCTGGGCTCGCCCATGCAGCCGCTGCGCTGGGATTCGAGGAGCCGCCAGAAGCTCGCCCGTGCGCTCAAGGACATGGGCGCTCAAGGACAAGGCCATGCGATTAGTGCGGGCACGGTGGCAAAGCTGTTGACGATGGAGCTGGGGTTCTCGCGCCAGCACAACCGCAAGGTTGACGAGGGCTCGAAACACCCCGATCGGAACGCGCAGTTCGAGCACATCAATGCCAAGGTCGTCGCCGCGCAGGCGCGTCGCCAACCGGTGATCTCGGTCGACACCAAGAAGAAGGATCTCATAGGCAACTATAAGAACGGTGGCACGGACTATCGTCCCAAGGGCGAGCCGGCCCGCGTCAACGTGCACGACTTCGTGGACAAGGATCTGGGCACGGTGGCGCCTTACGGAGTCTACGACGTGGCGGCCAACGCCGGCTTCGTCAGTGTCGGCGTCACGGCCGACACGGCGCAGTTCTTGGTTCAATCGATCCGGACGTGGCGCGAGCGCATGGGCCTCGATCGCTATCCAGATATGCGCGAGCTGACGATCACGGCCGACTGCGGCGGCTCGAGCGGCGCGCGCGTGCGGCTGTGGAAGGTCGAGCTGCAGAATCTCGTCGACGAGACTGGCCTCGTTATCCACGTTCACCACTATCCGCCGGGCACGTCGAAATGGAACCGGATCGAGCACCGCCTGTTCCGCCATATCACGCAGAACTGGCGCGGTCGGCCGCTGGCCGACAGGGTCGCCGTGGTCGAGCTGAACGGCGCGACGACGACCAAAGCCGGCTTGAAAGTCGAGTGCGCGCTCGACGAGCGAACCTGCGAAAAGGGTATCAAGGTCAGCAACGCCCAGATGGCGGCGCTGGACATCACCGGCAACACGTTCCATCCTGAGTGGAACTACACGATCAATCCAAGACGACGACAGAACGAGTAGCGGTAATCATTGTTGTAGTCCTTACCTAGTAAAACGGTTCCACTGCTACCCGAACCCCAAGTGCTGCAGCGTGGGCTGCAACTCGTTTGCAGACGCCCTTTACAGTATCGGAGCGATCGGCATTCAGCAGGGCCGCGCCCGACCTGAATAAGCATTCGGCCTTTTTTCAGGGGGAACTCCGTCGTCTGACAGGGAGCTATCTGCGCTATTCTGATCGATAGCTTCCGGCTATGGTATCGATGCGTTGCCTCCCTCCAGTTGGGCGTGGATGATCGGCGCACGCGCCGTGACGCAGCGTTCAATCGATGTTGCAAAGACTGAGCGAGTATCTCAATGCCGTCGCGCAAAGTCCGGCTGTAACTTGGAGTCGATTTAAAGTCAGCCGCTGCTGACGATCGACAGCGCTCGATATAAACATGCTGCTGTTGGCGTGACCGGCGCCGTTCTTCGACAGGAAAGGCATTGGTTTTCATCATGGCAGACAAAACCTTCGTCGAAATCCTGCAGGAAAAAACTGACGCGTGCCGGCTGATGGATGCACCTCTGAGTGTCCGGTTGAAATCGGTGGCTGACGAAGTCCGCCGGCTCAGTCCCGAGTTCGCCGATGTTGTCGACCGCATGGTGGCAAGGCTGGCTGTCAACGGCGTGGGTCTTGCTGCGCCCCAGCCGGGCGAGCCGATGCCCGACTTCATGTTGCCCGATAGCGATGGACGCCTGGTGAGCCTATCCGGGCTCTTGGCAGATGGGCCAGTCGTGGTTTCGTTCAACCGCGGCCACTGGTGCCCATATTGCCAACTCAATGTCGATGCGCTGGCCAAGGCGGCGCCCGAGATCAAAGTGCTCGGAGCGCAAGTGGTCGCCATCGCGCCGGAAACTCAGCGCTACGCGAACGAGTTGAAGGACTACGCCCACGCGCCCTTCCCGATCCTGATCGACTTGGATGGCGGCTATGCTTTAGAGACCAATCTCCTGTTCTGGGTAGGCGAGGAAAAGCGCGACGCGATGAAGGCCGGCGGTTTCGATATCGAGCCCTATCAGGGCAACGAGACGTGGATGCTGCCGATCCCGGCGACTTTCATTGTCGGCAACGATGGGGTGGTCAAGTCGCGCTTCATCGACCCCGACTATCGCCACCGCATGGAAATCGACGATCTGATGGCGGCTCTGCGGGCTTGAGGCCGATCAAGCTGCGCGGGCCTCCAGCGCCGACCAATCGTTGGCGCGCAGCAGCTTGAGGAGCGTTCCGGCCACCGCCGAGCGCTGGCGGCCAGTGACGCTGTAGATACTGACCGCGCATTTCAGATCCAGCCCATCCACATGCACATGCTTTAGCGGCCGCTCGGTCGGGAACCGTTCGGGCACGATCGCCACGCCGACATTGGCCAGTAGCAGGGCGACCAGGTCGTTGTCGCTTGCGATGTGGTGATTGATGCTTGAGACGATGCCGTGGTCGCGCAGCAGGGTCTGGGTCGGCTCCCGAACCTCGCAATAGGTCCGACTGAGCAGCTTTTCGCCCTTCAACTGCTCCATCGACACGGTGTTTCGCTCAGCAAGCGGATGGTTTTCATTCACGACCACATCGAAGCCGGTGGTGAACAGCGGCCAGGATTCAAGCCGCTCCCAGTTTTCTCCCAAGGGTCCCGCCACCGCCAATTCGATGTCGCCCTTCTTCAGCGCCTCGCTGAGTTCGGGCGCGGTGCCGCGCAGGAAATTCAGTTCGAGCCCCTTGAAGGCCCGGATCAATTCACCCAGCAGCGGGATCAGTGGCTGGATTGGAAAGCTGCGCGACAGGCCCAGTTTCATCGGCGCCACACCGCCGCTCTTGATCGAGGAGGCCAGGGATTTTGCGCTCAACGCGCTGTCGTAACACTGCTGGATCAGCGGCTGCATGCGGATGCCAAGCTCGGTGAGATGCGAAAGATTGCGTTCGCGGCGGAATAATTCGCCGCCAAGTTCGGCTTCCAGCAACTTGATGGCACGCGTCAGCGAGGGCTGGGCGACGTTGCAGTCTTCAGCGGCGCGGGTGAAATTCAGGGTACGCGCGACGGCGAGGAAATAGCGGATCTGATGCATTTCCATGGTGGGCCTCATGACGCGGGGGTTCGGGTTGTGGCGATCCTGCGCTCAGGCTGGCGGTCGACACCGCAGAACACCTCTTGTGCGTGATGCACGTTGGCTATGGAAACTTGAGAGAGCTTAGATTTCACTGTGGAGACTGAGTAACTTATCATCCACGCATCGAAGAGGCCAGACCTTTCAAGGGTGCCAAGATGCTCAGTCAAACCGCAGTCGAGACGACCAGTTTCAACATCGGCAATGCCCTGCGTTCCCCGGTGATCAATTGCCGCGCTCCGGTCGCTCTGGTTGAGCCAGTGCGACCCCATCCTCGGCAGCGCACGGGCCTTTTGAACGCTCTCACCATCATCGCCCACGACCTGCGCGGGCCGCTGACCAACCTCAGCCTGATGATCGAACTGATCGAGACCCAGGCCCAGATGCGGGCGCTGGATAAAGTCGCGATCACATCGAAGAAGGCGCAGACTCTGATCGGCGAGCTGGAATGCCTGTTGGAGGGATTCTTGCGCCGCGCGCAGGAAACCGGCGATCCGCTCAGCTTCAAGCCGGCGCGCGTCGATCTGGCCGAAGTGGTGCGGATGGCCGTAGCGTTGAACGAAGCAAGCGCGCAGAACCGGAATGTGACGTTCGATTGCTCCGGCATCGAGGCCGGCGCGATCAGCGGCGATCGTGCGCTGCTGCGCGAGGCGGTCAGCAATCTGGTGAGCAACGCGGTCAAATATGCTCCGGCCGGATCGAAAGTCACCTGCAGCATCGCCATCGACGCGAACGAGGCCGTGATCAAGGTCCAGGACGAGGGCCAGGGTCTGACCGAGTTCGATTTGAAGCGCGCTTTCCGGCCGTTCACAACGCTTTCCAGCCGATATGCCGGCAAGGGATCGTCCTGGGGCCTTGGGCTCTGGATCGTGCGGCTGATCGCCGAACGCCATGGCGGGAAGGTCGCGGCGGCCTCGCATGGCACTTGGCGTGGCTCGGAGTTTTCGCTCCATCTGCCGGTTGGCACGGCAGCCTGACGGCAAACCATTCGTGACAGGATCAAGCAATGGCCACGGCAAGTCGCCATAGCCGGCTGCGATACCTTGCCTGGAGGACTTCGCTATGACGACGGCTCAAACATCAAACCTTGCGTACCCGGCTAGCGATGGTCCACGGTCCGATTTGCGACTGGCGTCCATTGCCAGCGCCGGTGTTGTCTATAGTCTCGGACTCAACTGGCTGATGAGCGAGCGCTCGCGGCGTCAACAGCGGGCAATCGTGGTGGACGTCGCTCTGCAGCGCCCGGCGGTTTCGGCCCTGACGTTCGCCGCAGTCTATCTCACCGCAGCAAGCCTGCTTATGCTGACGACAGCGGCACTTTCGATGCTGGTGATTTGGCTGGCCGGAAGCTGGAGCAGTCAACTAGCGATGGCCTTCGGCATGACCGGTGTCGCAACGCGCATGATCCTGGTGCTGAGGTCTCTCTGGCAATCCTGATGGCGCAGCGCGAACCGTTTGAGCAGCAAAAATGGCCCCCTTAGCAGGGGCCATTTTGTTGAGGGGCCGGATCATTGCCCGGGCAATTTGAGGCGACGGGCGAGACCCGCTGCGACGGCCAAAGCGAGTGCAATACCACCAACGCAGGCCGGCCAGCCCAAGTGCTCGAAGACTTGACCGAGTAGCGCCGCGCCAGCCAGGCCACCGGCAAAGTAGCTCGCCAGATAGAGGCCGCTGGCCGATCCGCGATCGCCTCGGGCAGCGCGGCCGACAAACCCGGTGGCGATGGCCTGTGCCAGGAAGGTGCCGACGCCGACCAGCACCAGGCCGGTCAGCGCCAGCCAGAGCGTAGCCGTCAGCAACAACGGCAAGCCAATGCCCGCCAGCGCCAACCCGGCCCAGATCCCCCCGCGCGTACCTAGGTGTGCGACAGCCAAGCCAGCCTGTGGTGTCGTGAAGATCGAGGGCAGAAAGACGAAATAGACAAATCCCAACTGCATGCGGCTGACGCCCAGGGGCGGCGCGGCCAGCACGAAATTGACGTAGGTAAACGTGCCGATGAAGGCGAACAGGATGCAGAAGCCGATGGCGAAGGTTGCGAGCAAGGGGCCATTGCGAAGATGGTCGCGCATGGCAACCCACGGCGAAACATGCGCTCCGCCCATGTCCTTCATCTTTGGGGTCGTTTCAATGGTGCTGTAGACCAGCACGGCCCCGGCAAGATTGAGCGCCGCGAAAAGATAGAAGTTGCCCGACAGGCCAAGATATTGCGCGGCCGCCGCCGCCGCCAAACGGCCGACCAAGTTGGACGCGACATTGCCGGTGATATAGGCGGCAAACGCGCTTGCCTGATCCATGGCGCTGATGCGCTCGCCCAGATAGGCCAGCGTCAGCGTGAAGGCCGCCGACATGCACAGGCCCTGGGCAATGCGCAGCAGGGCGAACACCGTCAGGTTTGGAGCGAACGCCAGCAATACCGTTGGAATCGAGAGCACGGCCAGGCTCACTAGGATGCCCAGCCGGCGATCGATGCGGGTACTGAGCAGCGCCACGGCCAACCCCGATATCGCCATACCGAGCGTGCTGGCGTTCACAGCCAGGCCCACCATGCCGGGTGTCGAATGATAGCGCTCGACCAGCGAGGGCAGGATGGCCTGGGTGGCGAACAGATCGACCAGCGTCAGAAAGGCCGTCACGCCGATGACGGTGTTGCGCAGCAGCGCCCCGTCCGACACGCGGGCGGCAGGCTCGATGGATGAAACGGTAGCGTCCATGGCGAAAACCTCGATACTTGGGTTGGAACGAAAACGGCGCCCCGGAGATCTCCGGAGCGCCGGTCGCAACACGCGCCCAATATGCGGCGTCTACATCATATGATCGTCCTTCATGACGACCGGAAAGAGATCGTCGGAAATCAGCACGGTCGGCTTGTCGGTGTTGTTCTTCCACCAATGCTTGACCAGATGACCTTCGACCGCGACCTCGCCTTCCTTGTGCTCAAGCGGCACGGCGCAGGTGCTGCGATACTCGGTGATGGCGCCAGAGACGATATAGATCAGCGCGGGACGGTTGGCGTGATCGTGCCACGGCACCACGCCGCCGGGCTGCACCACCAGGCGGCGGATGCGGAACGTGCGGCCGGCGATGCCGATCGGCTCCTTGGCGACGTCGAGGCTGGCCAGCACGTCGTCGGTGACGCCGCTGGCCTTGGCATCGCTCGGCGCTATGATGTCGACGCCCATTTTGTCGACCGGGCATTCGGCGGCGTGGGCTGCCGTCAGGCCGCCGGCAGCTGCGATGGCGCCGGCAAGAATCAACCTCTTCAGGCTCGCGATGGTCTTGCTCATGATCTCTGTCTCCGAGAGTTGGCTGTCGGTGGCGCCGTTGTCCGGTACCGCCTGAAACAGAAGATGCGCTTTGGCCCGCTTGCTTTGAAATATTGGCTACCTCCAGATTCGATAGCTCCACGCTATCGGCACGTTTGCCCGTCAGCATACGCACGGCAAAGCCGGCACTCCCAGGGGAGACCGGCGCTGGCAGATGGGGATTGCGCAGACGGTCTACATCCCGCCAGTGATCAGCCTGGCGCCGCGGCCGAAAGTCACATAGCTCCAGGCCCAATCGAGCATGACAGCGGCGCGATTGCGGAACCCGATCAGGAAGTAGACGTGGGCGAGGGACCAGAGCAGCCAGGCCGCAAAGCCGCTGAACCGTAGCCGCCCGAAATCGGCAATTGCCGCCTTCCGTCCAATGGTGGCGAGATTGCCGAAGTCCGCGTATTGAAACGGCTCATCAGTGGTCCAGCCGGCCAGTCTGGTCACAATGGCTCGCGCAGCGAAATAGCCCATCTGCTTGGCGGCGGGCGCGACGCCCGGTACCTGCCGCCCATTGGGCTGCTGCACCAAGGCCGTATCGCCAATGACGAAAATGTCCGGGTGGCCGGGTAGCGAAAGTGTGGGCTCGACCTTGACGCGACCTGCACGATCAGCCTCCACCCCAAACCACTTGGCCGCCGGTGACGCCGCCACGCCGGCCGCCCAGAACGTACACGCTGTTTCGATCCGCTGGCCGTCCGAGAGCGTGATACCGCCCGCATCGCATTTGGTGACCGCCGCGCCGGTACGGACGTCCACGCCTAATCCCGCCAGCTGCTGCTCGGCTTTTGCCGACAGCGTCTCGGGAAACGCCGGCAGCACGCGCGGTCCGGCCTCGATCAGCAGTATGCGGGCCATGCTGGTGTTGATGCGGCGGAAATCCCGAACCAGGCCGCGATGGGCGAGTTCGTCGATGGCGCCGGCCAGTTCGACGCCGGTCGGCCCACCACCGATGACGGCGAAGGTCAGGTTGGGTGCTTGGCCGGACGCGGTGGCTTCCGCCGTTTCAAAAGCCGTCAGCATACGCCTGCGAATGGCGACGGCATCGTCGATGGTCTTCAAGCCCGGAGCATGTGCTTCCCAAGCGTCGTGACCGAAATAGGCATGGCGCACGCCTGTTGCGACGATCAGATAGTCGAACGCGACGGCATGCGCCGTGGTCAGAACCAGCTTCTTCCCGGCATCGATCCCCGTCACCTCCGCCATCATGACGCTGGCATTGCGCTGACTGCTGAGGATCGACCGGACTGGCGAGGCGATATCGGCGGGCGACAGTGCCGCCGTCGCCACCTGGTACAGCAGCGGTTGGAACAAATGGTGGTTGCTCTTGTCGACAACGGTGATGTCCACCGGTGCCTTGCGCAACGCCAGCGCCGCGCTCAACCCGGCAAAGCCGGCTCCCACGATGACGACGCGGGGGCGTCCCGCGATTGCCGGTTGACGGCTCTCGGCGGCAGTTTCCATGGGCTCAGGCGTAAGCGGAGCGAGCGTCGGGACGGTTCTGGCGACGCGGGCCATGTCAGGACCCCCGGTTGAAGATGCGGCCAAGCAGATGATCGAGCGACACAACGCCCGGGCCGCGCACAATGAGCAGCAGCAACAGGCTGGCCCATAGGATGTGATCGGGCCAGTTCTCGGGATAGACCGTGAGCTGAATGACCGAAACGAGTCCGAGCAGGGCGAGCGCGGCTGCGCGGGACAGCAACCCTGCGAACAATAGCAACGAGCCGATCAGTTCGGTGGCCGTGCCGAGATAGGCGGCGGTTACAGGCGAGATGACCGGCACCTTGTACTCGTTGGCGAACAGCTGGATTGTGCTGGTCCAGCTGGCGAGCTTGGATTGCGACGAGCGCCAGAACACATCGGCGACGGCGATACGTGAGGCCAATTGCACCAGTGAGAACGGTACTTGGTCGAGCCGTCCGCGCGCCCGATCAAAAGTGTCGGCGACGGTTTTGACGAAATCCCGTGGAACGAATGACGGAATCGTGACCTTGGTCTGCATGGTATTCTCCTGTCAGGTTTGGGGGACGGCGGTGGAGACTCCGATGACAAGTCCCTCATTGAAGAGGGCCAACAGTTCCTGGGCTGGATCGAAATGCGGATCACGGACGGCCGCCGCCATCAACGCCGCCTCGACCGTTGCGCCATTGCGCACACTGTTCAGAAACCGGGCTCTGCCAACCGTGTGCAGATCCATAGCGACGCCGTTCCCTTTGCGTCGGACGAGGACGCGTGTCGCGCGCCGCTCCAGCGAGGGTTGCCCGGCCGTCGTGTCCGGCTGGTTGGCCTGCCAGAGCGCCAGGATTGGCCAGCGCGAGACGACCAGGCGGAGCGAAGGCTGCAAGCGCATCGATCCCACAGCGAGCACCTCCGGCGCAAACGTCGTCAGGGTCTCAGGCGGCATCGCAGGTTCGTTGCCCTCAAGTCCCGCCTCGTTGATGGCCCATTCCAGCCGCGCGAGATCGGCGAGATAGGGCAGCGGCCGGCACGGGTCGAACGCTGCAATAAATGACGCAAGATCCGCCCCGTAGTTTGACAGCATCGGCTCAGCGGGCGGATACGCGGCAATGAACGTATGCGCCATAAAGCGGAAGAACCGCTCGTCGACGATGCTCACGACGGCCGGAAATGTTGCCATCAAGGCATCGGTCAACGAGACAAACGTGTTGTTGCGATAGATCCGCAGCCGTTTCAGCCGATCGGCGCCGGTCACTTGAAGGTGGCCGCCTATCATCCCGGCATCGCCGGTGATGATCGCGCGCGCCATTCCCGTTTGCAGCTCATGCAGCGTGGGCATGGCGGCCTCCCTCAAGAGTCCCGGCAGCAATCATGTCGGCCATGCGCGCCTCGCCGATAAGTACGTCGAGCGCTGGAATATCCGTGTCCCATTCAATCAGCGTTGGATGCTGGCCAAAGCGGTGCACCGCCTCGGTATAGAGCTGCCAGACCGCCTCCGGCACTTGCGATCCGTGGTCATCGATCAGAACCGGACCATCCGTGGTCTGATTGATGGCGTGGCCAGCAAGATGGATTTCGCCGATGGCGCCTTGTGGCAGTTGCCTGAAATACTCCAGCGCGACAAAGCTCAGATTGTGCGCGGACACATAGACATTGTTGACATCGAGCAGCAGGCCGCAACCGGTGAAGCGTACCAGTTCCGCCAGGAATTCGGCCTCGGTCATCGCCGATCCCGACAATTCGAGATAGGCTGAGAGGTTCTCGATTAGCAGCTGGCGGCCAAGCACTTGCTGGGCGTGATCGATATTGCGTCGGACCACCTGTAGGGACTCGGCGTTGTACGGCAACGGCAGCAGATCATTGAGATAGACGCCTTCACTCATGCTCCAAGCGAGATGTGCCGAGAGCAACTCAGGTTGCAGACGATTTGTGAGCTGCTTGAGCTGGGCAAGGTGCGCCGCGCACAGCCCCTCGGCTGACGCCAACGACAGCCCGACCGAATGCAGGCTGAGCGGATAGCTGTGGCGCAGGTCTTCGAGGTCGTCGAGTCCGGGGCCAGCGTTCATATAGTTTTCGGGGTGCACTTCCAGGAAACCGACCAGCGGACGGCGCTGCCTCATTTCCCCCACGTGGGGGTGGCGCAAGCCGATGCCGGAGGAGAGGCATACGGATGATGTGCGTGTCATGGCGGCGTCGTCGCTGGTCGATCCGGGTAGAGCATCCGGCGCTAGGCCTTGGGCATCGGGCTGGAGCCGACGATCTTGGCGCAGGTGCCAGCCGGCACGTAAATCCAACTGTCGTTCTGCGCGTCTTTGGTCGCCGTGCCGGCGCAGGAATGCGACTTGGTCTGACAATCACTCTTGCCAGAAAGAGCGATGCCGTAGCACTTCTCGGACATGTAGGTCGGCGTTTCGGCCGGGCCCGCGAAAGCCGGAACGGCGGCGAGGCTGGCGGCGGCAGCGACCGCCGAAAGGATGAGCGTCTTCGAGTTCATGATTGGTGACTCCGTTGCTGCTTCAAGGTTCCGGCGGAGGGACTTGTCCCCCGTCGACGACCTGTAGATGCGGTCGCAGCCGCCGGATCGGAATTGCCGATTGGCTATCGATGCGATACGCGACGCGCATGGCGTGGCCGCTCATAGCGCCCGACTATGAATAGGCGAGCCACCCGATATTTCAGATCGCGCTCCGGTCGCGCCATTCTCGAACCCAAGGCCAAGGCATGGAGCGCCTGGCGACACAGAGAATGGAGACCACCATGATGAACGCCAGACCTTCGGGATATCTTATCGCCGCGCTGCTCGCCCTGGCCCTGTCCTTCGTCACGGCTCTGGAGGCGCAAGCCGCAAGCATGCAGCCGTCCGCCCTCGGCGACGGCGTTGTGCGTACCAAGAGCACCTTCCCATTCGGCGAGACCATCACGCGCCTGAAGAAGGACATTGCCGGCAAGGGCATCGTCTTCTTCTCCGAGATCGACCAGGCCAAACTCGCCTCGGACGCCAAGATCACGCTGAAGCCATCAACGCTGCTGGTTTTCGGCAACCCAGCGCTCGGCACTCAGTTTCTGACCTCGAACCCATATTCAGGGTTGGATTGGCCGGTGCGGTTGCTGGTGACGGAAGATGAGCAGGGTCAGGTCTGGACCACTTACACCGACTTCGGCTACATCGCGAACCGCCACCACATCAAGGACCGCGCGGCCGCCTTCAAAAAGGCGTCCGAGGTTATCGGCTCAATCACCGGCAGCGTGAGCCACAAGTGACTTGCGAGCCTGCAACTTCGCTGCAAGACTCCTGCGATCCGGCTACCACGACCTTTGAGAGAGCCTGCAAAAACATCATGACATCCCAAGGTGCCGCATTCGACGAGGCAGCAGGCTCCGATGCCTCCCTAACGGAGCGCCTCGCTCGCTTCGATCAGGGATCGCGCACGCGGAACCCGGCCTGGGCTGCGGCCTATGACGAATTGGTCCTACGCCTGCAAGCAGCCGAGGCCGGGACAGACGCGCCGAAAGTCGGTGATGCGTTCCCGACGTTTCTATTGCCCGACGACCAGTGCCACTTGGTGTCTTTCGATGATCTCATGGCATCGGGGGCGCTGGTCATCAGTTTCAATCGCGGCCATTGGTGCAGCTATTGCAAACTTGAGCTGCGGGCATTGCAGGCCATCCTGCCCGAAATTGCCGCGCTCGGAGCCTCGGTCATCTCGATCACTCCAGAACTGCCGATGCTCTCGTCCCATTGCAAGGCCGAGAACGGGCTGAGTTTTCCGATGCTCTGCGACCTGGACCTCAGTCTTGCCCTGTCGCTCGGGCTGGCGATCTCCGTCGGCGACCGCCTCGTGACACTGCTGGAGGACGATGGCGTGCCACTGGCGAAGCTGCACGGCGGCGCCGGTTGGCTGCTACCGATCCCCGCGACATTCGTGGTTGCGCGCAATGGCACGATTTTAGCCCGCCATGTCGATCCCGATTTTCGGCGGCGCATGGACACTGCCGACATTCTGGCGGCGCTGGCGGTCGGCTGACGGCGCATCGCGAGCGTCATGCCTTCCAGCTATCGAATGCCTGTCTCATCGATATTTCAGGTCGGCAACGCAATGCCTCAAGATGCTGTCATGACGATCCCGGTCGCAGAGACGCTGGATCGAACGGCAACCGGAGGTACGCATGGCCATGGCGCTCGACCCCGCAAAATCGGTAACCGCATTCCGCGACGAACTCACCGGCAAGCCGGCCATTGTCACCGGCTCAACCAGCGGCATCGGCCTAGGCATCGCCCGCGCCTTCGCCGCCTCCGGCATGCCGGTGATGCTAAACGGTTTGGGTGATCCCGCCGCTATCGAGACGACCCGCGCCGAGCTTGCCAACGAGTTTGGCGTCAAAGTTGCGTACTCTGCCGCCGATATGACAAAGCCCGCCGAAATCGAAGGTATGGTGGAAGCGGCGCGCAGCGCCTTTGGCCGGGTCGATGTGCTGGTCAACAACGCCGGCATCCAGCACGTCGAGGCCATTGAGACGTTCCCCATCGCCAAATGGGACGCCATCATTGCCATCGATCTGTCGTCGGCCTTTCATGGCATGCGCGCCGCCGTCGCCGATATGAAAGCACGCAAGTGGGGGCGCATCATCAATGTCGCCTCGGCGCATGCTCTGGTCGCCTCGCCGTTCAAGTCGGCCTATGTCGCGGCCAAGCACGGGCTCTATGGGCTCACCAAGACCGTGGCGCTGGAGACCGCCGAGCACGGCATCACCGTCAACGCCATCTGCCCCGGCTACGTGCTGACGCCGCTGGTGCAAAAGCAGATCCCCGAAACCGCCAAGGCGCGCGGGCTCACCGAGGAGCAGGTCATCCGCGACGTGCTGCTGCATGCCCAGCCCACGCGCAAGTTCGTCACGACCGAGCAGATCGGTGCACTGGCTGCTTTTCTGTGTACGGACGCTGCCGCTTCGATCACCGGCACGGCGCTCCCCGTCGAGGGCGGCTGGACCGCACAATAGTCTTGCGCAATCAATCAGAACACGAGGACATCGCCATGGACGGCCGCAACAACGACATGAGTTACAACGGATTGAACGCCAAGGCCGGATCTCCGACGGCCGGCGCCGGCCAGGTGGTGCTGGTGCTGCAGGGCGGCGGCGCGCTCGGCGCCTATCAGGCTGGCGTATTCCAGGCGTTGGACGAGGCGGGCATCGAGCCCGATTGGATCATCGGCACCTCGATCGGCGCCATCAATGCCGCGCTGATCGCCGGCAACGCCCCTGAGAACCGGCTGGCCCGGCTGGAGGAATTCTGGCAGCGCATGGCCCACAAGTCGCCCTGGCATTCGGGTGGGGCTTTTCCGCAGTTGGCGCAATCGCTGTCGTTCTGGAACACCATGATGCAGGGCATTCCCGGCTTCTTCGAGACCAATCCGCTAGCGGTCTGGGGCCAGCATTTCCGCATGGGCGCCGAGAATGCCGGCTATTACACCACCGCCCCGCTCAGGAAGACGCTCAGTGAGCTGATCGATTTCCCACGCCTTGGTCATGGCCGGCCACGGCTGACCGTTGGCGCGGCGCAGGTGCGCACCAGCCGCATGACCTATTTCGACTCGCGTGACATGGCGCTGCGCGTCGAGCACATCATGGCGTCCGGCGCGCTCCCGCCAGCCTTCCCACCAGTCCGCATCGACGGCGAGTTGTATTGGGATGGCGGCATCCTTTCGAATACGCCAAGCGAAGTGGTGTTTGACGACAATCCCCGAAAGAGTTCGCTGATCTTTGCGGTCCATATGTGGAATCCAATAGGCCCGGAACCGGAGTCCCTCTGGGAGGTGAATCACCGCCAGAAGGATGTGCAATATTCCAGCCGCGTCTCGAACCATATCGCGCGCCAGCTCGAAACGCACCGTTTGCGTTACATCATCAGTCAGCTGGCGGCCCAGATTCCGGATGCCCAACGCAAGACTGACAGTGTCAGGGAACTCGCGGCCTATGGCTGCCTGACACAGATGCATGTTGTCCGTTTGCTTGCCCCGGCGCTGGCCTGGGAAGACCATACCAAGGACGTCGACTTCAGCCCCGAGGGCATTCGCGAGCGCTGGCGCGCCGGCTTCCTGAACACCCGCGAGGCCATCAAACAGGCACCTTGGCGGGGCGAATTCGATCCGCTTCAAGGCGTGGTTCTGCACGAGGCGCGCCCAGCTACGCCAATCGACCGTGTTGCGAGCGCAAAGCCAGGTACGCAAACGCCGGGTCGTGACTGGAGCGCGCATGGGTCAGAGGTTCGGAGGTAAACCGGGACGGCACAGCCGCGATGACGGACAAGTCGCAATGCCGGGCCGACACCTTGGAAGAGTTGCGGCGAAACGCCAGGACGACGGGTGAGACCGGCATTTTCGAGGAGGAGGACATCCGGGCCATTGACGACCCGGTCGAGGCGGTCGCCTGGATCGAGCAACGCCAAGCGACCATGGCCAAATGGGCGGCGGAGAACGCCTCGCCTGACGATGTGGCACCCGACGACGATCCGGCCAAGACGATCCATTTGACCGAGGACGAGCGCGATTGGCTGGCGGGCTTCCTCCCAGAACTGGTGCCGCCGTCGGAATAACTACCGGAACTCTGGGGTGGCGAGGATGCCGCCCCGGTCTGGGCAAGTAAGGAGCAGGCGGAGTATACCATCGGTCTGCTGATGAAGCACTGGAATGCGATTGCCGCGCGCCGCGCGGCCGGAGTCCGGCACCGGCCATACATCGAGACCTACGGCGCGATTGCCGCCGATTGGGCCGACGGGTTCACCACAGCCATGGATATGCGAGGCGAGGCCTGGAGCACGATGTTTTCCGACCGCCGTACCGAGCAATTGGTGCTGCCGATCCTGGCGCTGGCGGGCGAGGAGATTTATGAGACGTTCACGCTTGATGCGCGTAAAAGCGCGGTTACGGACCTTCCGCTTACGCTGCAAAAAATCGATGCCTATTGGCGCAGTCCCAAGCCTTCCCGGTCCGTCCCGGTCCGTCCCGGTCCGCACAACAAAGTTGGCCGCAACGATCCGTGTCCCTGCGGCTCCGGCGCCAAATACAAGAAGTGCTGCGGCAGCTCGTCCTCGTCGAGCGTGCATTGAGGTTGGACACTGACGTTTTGAGGGAGGCCCTGATGCCAGCATTCTCACTCGCCAAGATGGGCAAACTCTTGGCCGCCGATATCGTCAGCGGCGATCTTGGTGATGCAGCACGCCTGGTCATCCGCTCGCTGGACAAGAATCCGGCGATTGTCATCGACGTCCTAGACGATCTTATCAAGCAAGGAGACAAGCCCGAGCCGCCGGAGGACCTGATCGCAGCAGACATCCTGATGCTGGCGAACGTATTGGAATTTATCCGCTACCGGGTCGAGGCCGGGCAAGCCGATGGCATCGCCTTGGTCGACCGGGTAATGACCAGGCTTCTCGATGCCGAGGCCATGGGGCGGATCGCCCCGAACCTGATGCTGCTCATCCTCAATCAGTTTGCAATCGCCAAGCTCGACGTCGGCGATGCGCTGCGCAGCACGATATTGCGCATGATGGAGTCGAGCGCGGCTGAGACTGGCGCTAGCGGCCGCGAGGACTTGCGCGCCATGCTCCGGGACGCTGGCGATAACCCGTTCGACCAACACGCGGCACTCGACGAGGTGGCCGAAACGCTGCCTGAGGCCGCCCAAGCCAAGCTTGTGGTGTCACTGCTGGCTGAGCCCGACGAAGACATGGGCAATGCCGCAATCGGGTTCTTGCTCAGCCCGTCGCAAATGGTCCGGCCCGCGCTGTGTGCCGCCATCGCCGACCTGGGCACGGGCATAGGCGCGGCAAACCCTGCCGGGTTGCGCCGCATGATCGCGTTGCGCAACTGGCTCCCTGAGTCCGATCGACCAGGGCTCGACACGGGCATCAAGCTGCTGCGCCAGAAAGGCGTTGCTTGCGCCGAATGGCCGTCACCCGCGAAAGCCGACGCTTATGTCTCCGGTTTTGACGGATCAGGCATGCAGGGCATTTTCGTGATCGTACCGGACGGGCGGAAATACGCAGTCTGCGCTATGATCGGGCGTCTTGGCATGGGCGTGCGCGACGCCTGGGTGCGCAAGGGCATGGCTAAGAAGGACGTCAAGGCAATGCTGGGCCAGGCCGATGGCGACATCGGCATGGCGCCGGTAAGTTTCGGTTACGTAGCCGTGGCGGCCCGTCACTTCCTGGCCGCTAACCTGGCGGGCGGTCCAATGCCGCCCTTCGGTCTCATGGCTTTTGCCGAAGCCGCGGGTCTGTCGAACCTCACGCCGCACGCCATCACGGCGGACGAATTGATCCGGCAACTGATGGAGCAGATTGAGCCGGCCCGACTTGCACCTGCTACCGTTGCCACTGTTCTGGTTCGCAGCACCAAATGGCACGACGAGCATACGGTATTCAGTTCATGGTTCGAGGACAGCGATCAGGTGTCGGCGGCTCTTGCAGGCAAGAAAAAGCCCAAGGCAGCCCAGATTGCGGCTGTGCTCGCCGGGCCGATTGCGCGCAACCGCGCGCGCTGGACAGAGTTGCTCGCCTGGACCGCGTTCTCAACCAAACAGTCTACCGATGATCTTCCGTGGGAGGATTTCGCCATTGTCGCCCGCGAGCTGTCGTCAGGCCGCGCCCTGAGCGATATCCCGTTGATGCAGCAGATCGCGCGGCAGACTGTCGAGGTCACTATCGAGCGGCGTCGCGGCTGAGGCCAGTTGGTTGATTGAAACAGATCGTTGGACTCCGGCCTACCGACCGTCACCCGCCAGGGCCGAGACCCTTTGGGGCTCGGTCGCGCAGGCCTCTGGCCGGAGCGATAGGGCGGGACGGCGGCCTCTTGGCTGCCGGAGGCCCCAAGCTGTCGGACCCAGTATCGCCTATCGGGACAATCCACGGTCGCGGCCTCGGGATATCGCAAGCGAGAGGGTTCGGTCGCGAATGGCGACGTCGATCTCCTTGCCGCGCATCTGGGCGAGTTCCGGTCGCCAGGGGATGAGCGTGAAGGACGTGCGATCCTGGATGACGGCGATGCGCCCAGCTGGAAACGTGACATCGCGCGTGTGCCGGCCAGTAATCCGCATACCCTCTGACATTGGCCGGTAGACCTGGTCGAGCTCTCCCTCAAGCCGCCGGGCGAGGCTGGCCCAGCCTCGCTCATTCAATGTGTCGAGCGTGTTCGCCTTGGGTGTGACCCGGCCGGCGGGATCGCGATAGGCATGGCCTTGGGCGATGAGCCAGTCGGCGCGCGCCCGGAACGCGGCGGCCAGTTCGGCGCCGAACTTTCGCTCGGCCATCGCGGGTAGTTTGTTATCGACGATGGCGGTGTCGAGCCAAGTAGGAAACTCAGAGTCCGGCAGACGTTCGACCGACTACAAGGACAGACCTTCCACTTTTGCCGTGCGCGCGGACGATTTGCCGCCCACCGACTTCAAGGCAACGGTCATACCGGGTTCGTGAGCTGAGGCCTCTCCAATTTCGGCGTAGTGCAGGCGGCCTTCGGCGCCATCGATGACGATGAATTTGCGATCCGTCATTTCGTCGGCGATGCCAATCTCGATCACACGGCCGACAACCGGCGCCCTTCCTTTGCCGCCGGAAAAAATCGCGAAATCTCCGGCAGGCCGATCCGGTCCGTGCTCGCGCATGACCCGATGCATCGTGACCATGATGTCGCCGCGTTCGCCAAGGCCGCGCAGCTTGGACTGCAGATTGTTGTCGATGTGCCAGACGCCGGTCCAAGGCTCTCTGGCGAGGCCCATCTTCTCAAGGTGCCGGAGACGCGCGACGCGCAGAACCTGGCGCTGCTGGTCGGCGTCGGGAAGCGCGGAAACGACCAGGACATTGTTATCGGCATCCTTGACGATGCCAACATCCAGTGACGTAAATCGCTCGGCCTGGATTTCGTTGGCCAGCTTCACGGCGCGCTCGAATGGTTGCTCTGGCCCGAGTTCGCGCGTGACCAGATCGCGGGCGCGATGCCGGATGCCATGACTGATGTAGTGGCGCGCCATGACCAGATCCTTGCCGAGGTCGTCGTGGCCGGCGATCACGATGTGGGTATGCGGATGTCCGGTGTTGAAGTGATCGACAGCCACCCAGTCGAGCTTGGTGTGGAGATCGTGCTCCATCTTGACCATCAGATCGCGCACGAAGGGTTTGAGGTCGCGCATGCGGGCGCCGTCCTCAGGGGCGACGATGAAGCGGAACTGATAGGTGTCGCGTTTCTGGCGCTCCAGGAACCCTCCGCCGTCAGCTTGGTCGTGCTCGCGGTCATAGAGTTGGCCAGTGCCACCGGCGCGGGTGACGCCGTCGCGCTGGATATAGTGCAGGTGGGCGCGGGCGGCGCCGAGATCGGAGGTGCCGTGACGGGCGATACGCGCCTTCACGATGACTCGCCGCCAGCCGGCGGGCGCCGGTGTTAGGCCGTAGAGAGCGCCCTTACCACGCGCCAGCTGGATGACCGGCCGGCGCGTGAGCGCATTAGCCCAGGGCGACTTCGGGGCGCGGTTGCGCGAAGTGGCCTTGACGACAATGCGCTTCAGCCGGCCGTCCTTGTCTGTGGACCGGGCACGGGTGCTGCTGATCTTCGGCTTGAATTCGGACTCGGACATTGCGTC
>JANLQJ010000449.1:0-19160 GCA_031367715.1 Hyphomicrobiaceae bacterium
CGAAGAAAGAACTGAAGGCGGAGTATTTGGCTAGGGCTCAGACCCCTTCAGCGAAGGGGTCTGAGCCCTAAAGCACGCGCTCGTAAATCACTTTGCCGTCGCCGGGGCGGTAGAAGTCGGCGATGCAGGCGACCTCGCGGAAACCAGCGCGCAGGTAGAACTTGCGCGTGGGTTCGTATTTGTCCGTGGACGAGGTTTCGGCGTAATAGCGGGTGCCGCCCGCCTTGGCGATAGCCTCCTCGGTGTGTTTGAGAAGCTGCTTACCGATGCCACCGCCCTGTTTGTTCGGATCGACGACGATCCAGAACAGATCGAAGGCTGACTCGGTGCCGTCGATAAGGCCAAAGCAGGTATAACCGGCGATCTCGTCGCCATCGTCTGCGATGACGAAATGATAGCCGGCGGAAGGACCCTCTTCGACGGCGGCTTCGACCAGTTCTCCGGCCAGCCGGCTCTCATCGGGCGTGAAGAACCCGGTTGCCTCACACACGCGCACGACGCGGGCGACATCCTCGGCGGTGATCTCGGTCCGCCATGAGGATGTCACCACACGCCTGCGGTCGTGGCCCGCGTATCGCCGTCGCGCGCGCTGTCGCTGATGGCGATATCCAGATCGACCACGCCGGGGCGGCGCAGCGCCGCCAGCACGATGCGCTCGATCAGCCGCGGATAGCTGATGCCGGCCTCGGAGGCCGTCGCCGAAAATCCAGCGTCTGCCGTGATGCACGGATTGGTGTTCACATCGATGGCCCAGGGCTTGCCCATGGCATCGACGCGGAAATCGACGCGCGCATAGCCGTTCAGGCCGAAGGTGGACCAGACATCCGCCGCCATCTTCTTCAACTTGCGGGCGAGTTTCGCATCGGTCTTTTCGATGCCGAACTGACGCGGCGTGTTTGCGTAGGCGAATGTTTCGGTTTCCCACTTGGCGTCATAGTCGACGATGTGTGGCTTGCCGTCGGGATAGTCCACGAACAGGATCTCGGGCGGCGGCAGCACCTCGACGCCATTCGGTCCCTCAACCATGGCGACATTGAACTCGCGGCCTTCAATGAACACCTCGGCAAAGAAGCGCCCGCCGAAGGTCGCTTCGCGGTGACGGATGAGGCGTTGAGCTTGGGCGGCCATCACGACGGAAGTCGAATCGATCCCGACCGAGGCGTGCTCGCTGTCGGATTTCACCAATACCATGGTGTCGCCGGGCAACGGATTGCGAATGCCGTCAATCCAGGCAGGCGTTGCGATGCCGGCTGCCTTCATGAGGTGCTTGCTGCGCGTCTTGGACATGGCTGCGACAATGGCGTCGAACTTGCAGCCCGTATAGGGCACGCGCAGCTTTTCCAGCAGCGCAGGCACAAACGGTTGCAGGCGCAGGTCGGCACGCAGCGCATCAACCAGGTTGAACACGACCATCGGCTCGCGCTCCATCAGCCGTTCGAGCGGCGTCAAGTCGAGATCGATATGGACGATGTCGCTCCGATAGCCCAGGCCGCGCAGCGTCTCGCAAATAGCCGTGGCAGACTCGATGGTGTCGGCCTCGTCAAGCCGGCCGGCCGTCGCGCCATGCACGATCGGAATATACGAAGGGCGCGGGGTTTTCATAGTCAACCTACCTTGCGGCGTTTGTGACGCCTGGCTTCGGCCTCGCCCAGACCGTAGCGGTCCATGGCGGCTTCGAGGATCAGGCCGATCAGCTGGTCGTAGGAAATCCCGTTCAGGCCCGACAGGATCGGCAGATCGGAATGGGTGGGATGCAGGCCGGCGATCGGGTTGGCCTCCATGAAGACGGGGCTGCCCGCAGCATCGCAGCGGAAGTCGATGCGGCAGCTGTCACGACAGCCAAGCGCCCGGTAGGCAGCCAAGCCGCGCTCGGCAACTTTTTGGGCAACCTCATCCGTCGCAGCCTTGTAGTAGCAGAGCTCCTCGCTCTCTTCCTTGTTACGCATGGAGTAGACGCCCTGGTCGGCTTCTGCCTTCAGGAAGATTTCCATCACGCCGACGACCCGGGCGCGCTGTCCATTGCCGACAATGCCGACCGTGAATTCGCGGCCGGGCAGGAAGGCTTCCACCAGCGCGGGCTGGGCGAAGCGGTGCAGCAGAGCGCGGGCTGCATTCAACAGCTCGGCCGGGGTCTTGACCTTGGAGGCCAATTCGCAACCCTTGCCGGTGCCTTCGGCCAGCGGCTTCACGAACGCCGGGTAGTGCGTCCAGGCCGAGATATCTTGATCGCCAGATTCGACCGATAGGAACGGCGCGGTCGGCACGCCGGCATCGCGCACCACCCGTTTCGTCATCGCCTTGTCGAGGGCAACGCCCATCGTCACCGCATCGGAAAAGGCATAGGGCTGATCGTACAGTTCCAGCAGCGCCGGCACCTGCGCCTCGCGGCAGCGCCCCTTCAGCCCTTCTGCGATCGACCACACCAGATCCCAGCGATCGCCCAGCACCAGGCGCTGCGCCAGTTTCTTGCCATGACCGATGCGATCGACCTGATGGCCGAGCCGCTCAAGGGCATTCGCCATGCCATCGACGGTCTCGATCGAGTCGAACTCGACGGTCTGCTCCTCGGAGTAGCCCATCGCCCGATAGTCATCGCGCAAATCATAGACAAGACCAATACGCATCAGACTGCCCCACTGACTTTGGCTTCTGGTTTCGCTGTCGCCCGCGCTGGATTGCCTTCCGGATCGGGATAGCGGTAGCTGTTGCCCTCGAAGTTCCGCAGCAGCAGATCGTCGCCGTCGCGGCCGGTCAGATATTCCGGCAGCAGCGGAATTTTGCCACCGCCACCCGGCGCGTCGATGACATATTGCGGCACGGCGTAACCCGTGGTGTGGCCGCGCAGGCCCTCGATCATCTCCAAACCTTTGGCGACACTCGTGCGGAAATGCGACGATCCCGTGATCGGGTCGCATTGATAGAGATAATAAGGCTTTACCCGTCGCATCAGCAGCCCGTGATAGAGCTTCTTGAGGATGGCGACCTCGTCATTGATACCTTTCAGCAGCACCGTCTGCGAGCCGAGCGGGATGCCAGCATCAGCGAGGCGCGCGGTCGACTCCGTCACCTCTGGCGTCAGCTCTTCAGGCCGCGTGAAGTGGATGCTCATCCACAACGGGTGATGCTTTTTCAGCATCTTGGTCAGCGCCTTGGTGACGCGCTGCGGCAGCACCACCGGCACCTTGGTGCCGAGCCGGATGAACTCGACATGCTTGATGGCGCGCAAACGCCCCAGCAGATAGTCGAGCTTGTCGTCGCCGATGGTCAGTGGGTCGCCGCCCGAGATCAGCACGTCGCGGATTTCCGGGTGCGCCTCGATATACTCGAAGGCTTTATCCCACTGGCTCTTGGAAAACGTGTACTCGCCGCCCGCCTCGCCAACCATGCGTGAGCGCGTGCAATAGCGGCAATAGGTGGAACACGTTCCGGTGGACAGGAACAGAACGCGGTCAGGATAGCGGTGCACAAGGCCGGGAACGGCGGCATCATGGTCCTCGCCCAGCGGATCGTCGGCCTCGCCGGGGGTGCGCAAATACTCAGTGCCAACCGGAATATGCGTGCGGCGCAGGCTTTCCAGCGCGTCGTCGCTGCTCATCAGGCTGGCGTAGTACGGCGTGATGCCGACCGGGAGCGAGCCTTTGTGCTGGGCGATCGCGGCGCGCTCGTCATCGGAAAGCTTGAACACCCGTTCCAAGTCGGCCAGCGTGCGGATGCGCTTTCTCAGCTGCCAGCGCCAGTCGTTCCAATCGTCGGCGGAGGCCTCGGCAAACAAGCGCTTGCGGAAGTCGCGCGAGACGTCGCTGACCGGGAACCGCTCTTTGCGCCCACGCGCTTCCTTCAGCGGGATGACATTGCTCGATGGCAACGAGATTGGGCCCCGCGGCGAATTCAGCGTATCTATGACTGTTGACTGCAGGGAGAAGGGAGCAGCCGTGGGGCTACTCGGAGGCTCGGCGATTTCGCCAGCTAGCAGTTTCATTTCCTGCGTGCGTCTCCAAGTTCCGGTTGGGTGGGTCGATGACCATTCACCGATTCTGCACCGCGATCAGAACACCTGGATACTTGTTTGATGCATTGTGAATTTCAAGTGAAAGATTGGTTGCCGCCAATGTTTTTTGTGGGTGGTGGACAATAGGGCGCGCTCGCCGCGTCAATCGGGTCTTTTCTGACCTCAGTTCAGGGCGAGCACAGCGACGAAAAACCCGTCCGTGTGCGTTACGCTTGGCCGCAATGTCAGGCCGGGACCCGAATCAGCTGCGAGCTTGGCGGCCGACACACCAAACGCCTTGGCCAGCAGCGGGCCGATCGGCTGCACGGTGACGCCTGCATGGCTGGCAATTGCCCAGGCGATCTGCTGATCGTTTTCGGCCGGCAGCAACGAGCATGTGATGTAGACCAGCCGCCCACCGGTCTTCAGCATGGCCAGGCCTTGCGTGAAGATCTCGCGTTGCTCCGTGATCCTCTTATCCAACGCTTCGGGCCGCAGCTTCCACTTCGACTCCGGTCGCCGCCGCCAGACCCCCGTCCCGCTACAGGGCGCATCGATGACGACGCAGTCCATCTTGCCCGTCAACGGCTCCAGCGCGGCCACGCGCGGTGCCAGCACCTGGACGTTGCGTGCACCGGCCCGCTGCAGCCGCTCATGGATCGGGGCCAGCCGCAGCCGGTCGCTGTCATAGGCAAAGATCTGACCCTTGTTGGCGAGCGCCGCCGACAGCGCCAGCGTCTTGCCACCGCCGCCTGCGCACAGATCAAGCACTTGCGTGCCTGGACCCGCTGCCGCAGCCGCGATCAGGGCGGCGATCTGCGAGCCCTCGTCCTGCACTTCGAACCAGCCCTTCTGGAACCCAGCCTCGCCCTGCACGTTTGGCGTGCGCCCGGTACCCTCGGCAGCGCTGACCCGAATGCCCAGCGGTGACAGCGGTGTCGCCACGGCGCCGAACGGCTCAAGCGCCTTCAGTACCTTGTCGCGGGACGACTTGAGTGTGTTCACCCTGAGGTCAACCGGCGCGCGGCGGCTGAGGGCGTTGCCTTCGGCCATCGCTCCGTCGTCTCCAAAGGCGGCGCGAAAGGACGGCCACAGCCAATCGGGCAGGTCGGCCCGCACATGAGCAGGCGCGTCGAGGGGGAGGGGCCGGGACAGCGCGTCACTCTCTATATATGTCAGCGCTGCCGGATCGTGCACGGTGCCGGTCGAGATGGCGGCGATACCGTCTAAGTTGAGCCCCCAGGCCGCGCCGACGCTGCCCAGCACCAGCGCGCGCGATGTGTCCGCCCCCATGCGGGCCGCCGTCGAGAGCTTCTTGCGCAGTGCGTCATAGACCAGATTGCCAATCGCCGCGCGGTCGCCCGAGCCGGCAAAGCGGTGCGTGCGCCCCCAATCGGCCAGCGCGTCGGCGGCTGGCCGATGCTGGGAGAGAACGCGGTCGAGGATGTCAATCGCGGCTGAAAGCCGTCCACCTGGGGTCATGGGGGTGTAATGCATGGGTTTGACGGGATGGGCAAGGCACAGTCGTTGCTCGCCCCGTCTTGACGATGAGAGGATGCCCGGCGTGCAGGTGAAACGTTGGGTCGCGCAAAGCTTGATCCAACCTATGCGCCACCTTTTCCCCGACCAGACAAGGAGAAGAAAGTGCTGCCGCAACTCCCGTAGAAGGCTAAGCTCCTCGGATTCGCCCTGACTCAGGACCTCCCAACATGGACCTCGGCATCTACAGCTTCGTCGAGACGCCGCCGGGTCCGCCCGAGACCTGGGCCGAACGCACCCGCGTCCGCTTCGCCCACATGCTGGAGGAAGCCGAACTGGCCGACCAGCTCGGGCTCGACGTGTTCGGCATCGGCGAACATCACCGCGCCGACTTTGCGGCCTCGGCGCCGTCCGTCATGCTGGCTGCCATTGCCGCGCGTACCAAGCGCATCCGCCTGACCAGCGCCGTGACGGTGCTGTCGTCCGACGATCCAGTGCGCGTCTATCAGCAGTTCGCCACGCTCGATCTGCTCTCGAACGGCCGGGCCGAGATCATGGCCGGGCGCGGCTCGTTCATCGAATCGTTCCCGCTGTTCGGCTTCAACCTTGCTCAGTATGACGAGCTGTTCGCCGAACGGCTTGAGCTATTGCTCGCCATCCGGGCCAACGAACGCGTCACGTGGGTAGGCAAGTTGCGCGCGCCGCTCGACAACCAGCCGGTCTATCCGCGTTCCTTGCAGAACCCGCTGCCGGTGTGGATCGCGGTTGGCGGTACGCCGGAATCGGTGGCGCGGGCCGGCGTCCTCGGCCTGCCGCTGGCAATCGCCATCATCGGCGGTCATCCCGAGCGTTTCGCGCCGCTGGTGCACCTATATAGAGAGGCCGCAACCCAAGCCGGGCACGATGCCGCCACGCTGCCGGTCGGCATCAACGCCCACGGCTTCCTGGCCGACACGCCCGAGGCCGCCGCGCAGGCGTTCTATCCGACCTATCGCGAATCGATGGACCGCATCGGGCGCGAACGCGGCTGGCCGCCGGGCAACCGCGCGCAATTCGATCAGGCGCTGAAACTGAGCGGCCACCTCTTGCTCGGCAGTCCCGATCAGGTGATCGAGAAGATCCTGTTCCAGCACGGCCATTTCGGCAACACGCGCTACCTGATGCAGATGACTGTCGGCGCGGTGCCGCACGACAAGGTTCTCCGCTCGATCGAACTGTTCGCGACCAAAGTGGCGCCGGCAGTGCGGGCAGCGACAGCAAAGACGAAAAATGGAGCTGCCTCATGAAATCCATTCCCCAGCGCATCGCCGACGAACTCAAATGCGCCGTCGCTCAGGTCGAAGCCACCATCGAACTCTTGAAGGAAGGCGCCACCGTTCCGTTCATCGCTCGCTACCGCAAGGAAAAGACCGGCGGGCTGGACGACACGCAGCTGCGCACCCTGGCGGAACGGCTCGGCTACCTGACCGAATTGGAAGACCGCCGCGCGGCGGTGCAAAAAAGCATCGAGGATCAGGACAAGTTGACGCCGGAGCTGGCGCGCGCGATCGGCGCGGCGGAAACCAAAGTGGTGCTAGAAGATCTCTATGCGCCCTACAAAATCAAGCGCCGCACCAAGGCGCAGATCGCGCGTGAGGCCGGGCTGGAGCCGCTGGCGCTGGCGCTGCTTGCCGATCCGGCGCTGTTGCCAAAGGCCGAGGCCAAGAAATACATCAACGCCGAAAAGGAGATCGCCACGTCCGATGCGGCGCTGGACGGTGCGCGCCACATCCTGATGGAGCGCTTTGCCGAGGACGCCAAGCTGGTTGGGAGCTTGCGCGAAAAGCTCTGGTCGGGCGGCATCCTGGCGTCCAAGGTGGTCAGGGGCAAAAAGACCGAGGGTGAGAAGTTCACGGACTATTTCGAGTTCTCGCAGACCCCGAAGGATTTGCCGTCGCACCGTATCTTGGCGCTACTGCGCGGGCGCAACGAAGGCATCCTTAAGCTCGATGTCGATCTGCCGGTGGCCGAGGGGCAGCCGCATCCTTTTGTCGGCGCGGTGATGCTGGCAAATTCCATTGCCGACAAGGGCCGCCCCGCCGATGCCTGGCTGGCCGAGACCGCGCGCCTGACCTGGAAGACCAAACTCTCGACTTCGCTGGAATCCGATCTGCTCACCCGCCTGAAGGAGCGCGCCGATGCCGAGGCGATCCGGGTCTTTGCCTCGAACCTGAAGGACTTGCTGCTGGCCGCCCCAGCTGGACCCCGGGTCACAATCGGCCTCGATCCTGGCATCCGTACCGGCGTCAAGGTTGCCGTTACCGCCGAGACCGGCAAGCTGCTCGATACCACCGTGATCTATCCGCATGACCCCAAACGCGATTGGACTGGTTCACTCGCTGCGCTGGCGGCGCTGTGCCTCAAGCACAAGGTGACGCTGATCAGCATCGGCAACGGCACCGGCAGCCGCGAGACCGACAAGCTGGTGGCTGAACTGATGGCCAAGATGCCGGAGCTGAAGCTCACCAAACTGATGGTGTCGGAGGCCGGCGCCTCGATCTATTCGGCCTCCGAACTGGCGGCCAAAGAATTTCCGGAGCTTGACGTGACCTTGCGTGGCGCCATCTCCATCGCGCGCCGGCTGCAGGACCCGCTGGCCGAACTGGTCAAGATCGACGCCAAGGCCATCGGCGTCGGTCAGTACCAGCACGATGTCGACCAGCCGCAGCTGGCCCGTTCGCTGGACGCGACCGTGGAAGATTGCGTCAACGCGGTCGGCGTCGATGTGAACACGGCGTCGGCGCCGCTGCTGGCCCGCGTGTCGGGGCTGAACCAGACGCTGGCGTCGAACATCGTTGCTTTCCGCGATGAGAACGGTGCCTTTAAGGCGCGTACTGCGTTAAAGAAAGTACCGCGGCTGGGGCCAAAGGCGTTCGAGCAGGCGGCCGGCTTCCTGCGCATTCTGGGCGCCAGCAATCCGCTCGATGGCTCAAGCGTGCACCCGGAAGCCTATCCCGTCGCCGAGCGCATCGCCAAGCAATCGGGTCGCACGCTGGCCTCGATCATCGGCGACAAGACATTCTTAAAGACGCTGCGACCCGAGGCCTTTGCCGACGCGCAGTTCGGTGTGCCGACCATCGCAGATATTCTCAGCGAACTGGAAAAGCCCGGGCGCGATCCGCGCCCGGAATTCAAGACTGCAACGTTTGCTGACGGCGTGGAGGCGATCGGCGATCTGAAACCCGGCATGCAGCTGGAAGGCGTGGTGACCAACGTCGCCGCGTTCGGCGCCTTCGTCGATATTGGCGTGCATCAGGATGGGCTGGTCCACATCTCCGAGCTGGCCGACCGTTTCATCAAGGACCCGCGCGAGGTGGTGAAGGCCGGCGACGTGGTGCGCGTGCGCGTGAAGGAGGTGGATGTCGGGCGCAAACGCATCGCCCTGACGATGAAGTCCGGCGCGGTCGAGACGAACACGGATCATGCCGGCCGCGGGACGGGCGCAAAATCACCCGCGCCGCAACGCATGTCCGCGGTGCCGGCACCCAAGCCGGCCGCAGATGCGGACGGCCCGATGGCGGCTGCACTGAAGCGTGCGCAGGAACGGAAGTAGGCTGGGCCAAGCGTTTCAGCGCGACCCAACCTACACGCTACACACACTGCTCGGGATGACCGCCCAGAAACGTCCGCATACGTTTCACCAACCGGTCGCCCTTGTTGATGTCCGGCCTGGCGACCGGCAACCGGTCGGGCCGGATCGGGATGTCGTCCGTGGTGCCGCCGATGGTCAGGTCATTGGTGCGGCCGAACATGTAGGCATTGGTGCCGTTGCAGCCACCGCTGACGAAGTACTTCAGCGCTTGCGTGTTCTTCAGCACGGCCAGTTGCCCCTCGACGGCGCTGAGGGCATGGTCGCCGATCAGATGCCAGGAGCCCAGACCCGTGCAGTTGACAATCACCGTCTCGGGTAGCTGCGCCATGTCCTGTAGCGAGCCGACGGGATGGCCCCAGAGGATCCGTCCACCATTTTTTGTCACCTCGCGCGCCAGTTCCTTGAGGGCGATCTTGGGCTCGATCAGATAGGTGTTGTATTCGTAGCCGTTGGCCTGATCGGTAAGGTGCTCGAACGGTAGATTGCCGGTCTTGGGCTCGCCGATCACCGACTTGATGGCTTTGAGGTCCAGCACATCGCCGAGCGAGTAGTTAAAGCGCTGGCGGATGCCGAAACGCTGGGCACTGCCCTTGCTGAAGTGAGCCTTGACGCGGTCGGCGGAGCCTCGCACCATCGACACCAGTTCGCCGGGGTTTTGCTGGTAGTATTGCAAAATGCCCGAGGGGCCGAATTGACCGCCCGCGACCCAGGAGGTCGAATCCTCGATGTTTTGCGATCTGGTCAGGATGCGCAACCGCAATTGGTGCCATCTGCTCAGAAGTTCGAAGGCGACCGTCATGCCGGCGATGCCCGAGCCGAGGATTGCGACGCGGCTGCGCGGCTGGGCGTTGAAGATCGTCTCCAGCGCCGTCACCACGCGCGCAGCACAGCCGAAACTCAGAGTGATGCCGGCGCCGCCGTGGCCATAATTGTGGATGACGGTCTTGCCGATATCGCGGCTCAGAACCGGATCGAGGCCAATGCGAACGCCGCCGACACGCTGCGGCCTGAGGCCGGCGACCACGGTATATTGGTCGGGCCTGAGATTGAGGTTCGGGGTCGTCAGGATCTGGCCGTTTCGCAACGGCGCCGAAAACGCCGTCCGGCTGCCGATGATCGCTGGCGCCGCCAGCCCGATCAGGCCGCCCACGCCCAATCGCAGCGCCGCGCGCCGCGACACCATCTGCCCGTCGCTGTCCGCCATCTCGCCCCCCGTTTCCAATCCCGCCCCGTCAGACCGGCCGTAGCTCCGATGGCAGATCATGGGGCCGGATGCGCGCCTGAATCAAGGCCGGACCCGTCGCGCCTCGTGCTTGGGTTAACGCCGCCGTCAGGGTTTGCGGGCTGTCGACGGTGCGCGTCAGCCCGACGCCCATCGCCTTGGCCAGATCGGCATAATTCCAGCCGTTCAGTTTCAGGTAGGGCCGCGCGGTCTGGCCGGCATCGCGAAAATAGCCCGGCGCCAACAGATACTGCTCGATGCCGTACAGCCCGTTATCGAGCACGATGACGATGGCCGGCACCTGGTAGCGCACCAGGCTGGAGAGGCTGTGCGCCGTCATCTGGAAGCCGCCATCGCCGCAGATGACCAGCGGGCGGCGGTTGCCGGCCAGGGCCACGCCGAGCGCGGCAGCGGCGGAATAACCGATCGACTGCCAGACCGCGTTGGCGAGATAGGCGTTGGCGCCAGTCACCCGCAAATCGCCGGCCGTGTACATCGACAGGCTGGTATCGGTAAGGGTGACGAAGGTGGCATCGAGAAAGCCGTTCACGCCCGCCATCACCTGATCATAGGTGAGGCCGGCTTCGATGCCAGCGGGCGCGGTCGCCACGGTTGCCAGCGGTGCATAGGCCACCAGTGGCGTGCGCACCCGCGAACCGCCATAACCGGAGCGCCGCAGCGCCAGAAGCTGATCGATGAGCGCGCCCAGTTCCGCCTTCACCGGCGTCGCGCGCGGCAATGTCACCTCGCCATCACCGACGCGGATCAGGCGCGGTGAAATGCGGCGGAACACATCGCGGTACTGACTGCCGAACACGCATCCGAACGACAGCACCAGATCGCTGCCATCCAACGCCGCCTTGACCGGCCCATGCGCCCTGTCGCCATCGTGCACCCCGATAAAGCCGGGCGTGTCCTCGGCGATCACCGCCTTGGCCAGCAGCGTGGTGGTGTAACGCAGGCCCAGCGCCCGGACCAGCTCGGCGGCCTTGGCAGCCAGGCCATAGCGATCGATTTCGATACCGAGCAACAGCAACGGTTTGGCCGCCGTCTGCAGCTGGTCGAGGATTTTCCGCGCCAAATCCGCCTCGCGCCCGCTCGGGGCCGGACGAGTCGCCAGATCGCCCACAGGATATGCGCAAGTCTCACCCCAGATGGCGCTGGCGATCTCGATATAGACCGGGCGGGCCTCGGTCAGCGCGGTACGGATCGCCTGGTCAACCAGAGCCGGCACCGCGGCGGCCCGGTCGGCGCGCACGGCCAGCGCGGTCAACGCTTTGAAGACAGCGAAATCGACCGACTGCGCCGCATTGGCGTCGGCGAAATGCCGCCCCGCCGAATGCGAGTACAGCACGCGCGAGGTCTGCTGCGTCGCCAGCTCGGCCGCGCTCGGTCCGCCATTGATGAGCACGACCGGGCTGCGCTCGGCATAGGCTCCGGCGATGGCATTGGCCAGGCCGAGCGTGCCGACGCCGCGCGTGACCGAAACCGCACCAAGTCCGCGCCTTCGCGCATAGCCATCGGCGGCATAACCGGCCTCGCCATCGGAAGCAGTAATGATGGGCACCACATCGGTGGTCAGCGCCGTGAGGAACAGCGGGTCGCAGGTGGCGCCGGGCACGCCGAACAGGTGTTTGACATTGCGCTGGCTGAGCCGCTTGAGGATGTAGCCGGCGACCGTGATGGTGGCAGGCTGGGCGCCTGCAGGGGTGGTCAGGGTGGGACCAGCCAGCGTGCCGGAAGCAGCCAACGCCGCGGCCGAGACCTGCAGCACGGCGCGGCGCGAGATCAGCGTTGGCTCGTCGTCATCATCATCGGACATCGGTGCTCCTCACAAACGCTTCGACCACGCAGCGCCGCTGGCCCAACTCAGGCAGTCTTGGCGGCGTCCGCACCAGCCTCGACCACTGCCGCGCGCGCAATCGCCTCGCAGACGATCCTGACCAGCGCCGGCTCTTTCCAATAGTCAGCATGGCCACCGGCCGGCAGCGCCTTGTTGATGACGGTTGGCGCCTCGTTGGTGCCCAGATGGGTGCCGATATAGTCGTCGAGCCGGTAGACATTGTGCCAGCCGCGCAGATCGCCTTGCAACTGCTCCAGCTCGCTATGCAGGTCGTTGTATTCGCAGAAGTATTCGCGGTAGATATGCGACAACGGGCTGCCGCAGGTCACGACTGCGGGCTTTGCGCCAGCCAGCTTTTCGTAACCTGGCGCCGCCTGCAACAGAAAATCGTAGACCACCACGCTGCCCTGACTATGGGCGACGAACACGACCCCATCCAGTTGCTCGCGCTGCACGATGTTCTCGAGCAACGTCTGCAACCGCCGCTGGATGCGGGCACGGCGGGGGAACTGCTCTTCCAACGGCAGCACGTGCGCCTTCAAGGCCGAACGGCTCGCCCGCTCATATGGCCCGAACTGGTGATCGATCAGATCGCGCGCGATATGGAGGCCATTATTGAGGCGGTCGCCCAGCACGATCGGCAGGATCAGGGCGCTGGCCACCGCCACGATATTGATGCCGTACTTGTAGTTCGTCACCCAGCCATCATTGGTCGACCCGAGCGAGTTTGCCACCGTGTCGAGCCCGAGCGCGGCTCCCAGCCATCCGGCGGCGCGTGTGATCTCGCCGGGAATGATGTCCTCCCAGTTCAGATCGAAGAACCGCAATTCGACATGCACGACGATCTGGATCAGCACCATGAGCAGCAGCGCGGCAATCGAGGTGCGGCTGAACAACAGCCGGGGCATGGCGCGTGCCCCCTTGGCAAAATTGGCGCGAAAACAGAGCACGACGATCAGCCGGGCCAGCAACACGGCCGCGATGCCAAGTAGGAACACAAGGACAATCAGGCCATTGAAGCCATAGGCAAACTTGAAGCGGTCGATCCACAGCAGTTGCCCGGCATGAATGTTGGGGATGTCGAGAATGCCGTTCGATTTGGTCAGATCCACTGGCACGGCCGCGTCGAGCGGAACCAGACTTTGCAACGTCGACAAGTCGATGATGTCCTTGGCGCGCCCCAGCAGCGGCAGCGCCAGCGCGCCGGCGATCGCGGTCCAAAGCAGAAATTGCAGCGCCAGAATACCCGCCGCCGTCACCACCGATGCGGAACGCCGGCCGCCATTGCCGCGCCCGTAATCCTGCACCAGGGAACTCACGGCATAAAGCCCGACGAGGGCAAGAGCGACAATGAACAGCGCGCCCCAGATCTGCCAAGCATAGACCAGACTGCCGTAGGTCTCATCCAGCCATTCGGCGGCCGTGAAGCCCCCACCCCAGTGGCGAAATACGTACAGCACGCCAAGCGCGAACGGCACAATGACTACCCAGATCATGGTTTCGTTCCAGGTCCGATCGCGGCGGACATGCGCCAGCCAGAACAACCCGGCGCCGGTGGCGGCCATCACCAGCATCGAACTTACGGCCAGCCAGTCGGGGTCGGGCGTACCGAAAAACAGCAAGCCGCCCTGTGGCCGCACATTGACGGCCAGCCAGCAGATCAGCAGGACGCAAGCCGTCCAGGCCGCGAGCGGACCACGCAGCAGCAAGCTCAACCATAGCAGCAACGCGCGCAAGCCGCGAGCCAACGGCCCCACCTCGGGGTCCAACATGGCGCCGATCAGATGGTGCGCCTCGAACACGACGCGGAAAATGCCCATCAGCGTGGTCAGGCGCCCGACTCCGATATGTGTCAGGTCGCCCCAATAAAGTTCGGCGAACGTCACCCGCTCGCCGCCGGGCATGGTGGCGCGCCGGATATAGGCGGGAAAGGTCGCCGGCGGAGCGCCGGTCTCCGCAACATGTCTGCCCTCGGGCGGCGCCATGCCCTGTTCTGACAGTCGCAACACTTCGAGCTCTTGATCGACCTTTGCGGCAGCCACCGAACCAAGCGCTTCGACCAGCATGCTGGTGACCTCGCCCGGAGCAACCTCACCGACCCCATGCACGACAAACACACCGATGTGTCTGGCGGTAACGTTCTGCGCGGATGCATCGTTCATAGTCGCCCTCACAACAGATGACAGTTGAGAACGTACGAGCTTGTAACCGGTTGGATGCTCAGGAAATTCTGCTGGATGGTGCGGTGCCGTCGGAGGCCAGTCTGGGACGGTGGCCACGGCCACGCCGTAGTGGTACAGGCGTCTGGCCAGACGATCTGGCGACAGACGATCACTCAGTAGTACACGCCAGGATGTTAACAGACACGAGCACGACTGACTACCGGAGATCCAGCACGAGCTGCTAATAAATAGGTGTCTTCCACAGGGCAGGCCCAGGTCACTTGGCTGCTGAAATGTAGGCTGATTGCATGACGTGCGCGCCAGTGCGGACCTCTCAGGTTTCCTCCGTAGCCTTACCATCGATCCAGGTTTCCAGCACGTCGAGATCGTCGGTGAGGTGGACGAGGTTGGCGCGCTGGTCGTGCCTGAGCCGACCAAGTTTATCACCGAGACCAAGATATTGCGCTGGGCGTAGCGACGCCATGGCCAAGGCTTGCTCGAGGTCGAGTTCGAGCTGCCCGATGCCATATCGCACCGCATCCCGCATGGTGATGTTGGCACCGGCGAGTGTCCCATCGGCGAGTTGCAACCGTCCAGCAACGACCTCGGCGGGGCGCCCCTGAAGGGTAAAGCGGTCCGGGCCACCGGCGGCGCTCGGCATGGCGTCTGAGACAAAGAAGATCTGGCTGTATTGCTTTTGCGGGGCTGCATACGCCGCAATGGCTGCGCGCAGCGCAACCGGATCGACGTGGTGGCCGTCAGCAATGATGCCGCAACTTGCGCCGACATGCGCCAGCGCCGCACCGACCATGCCGGGTGCACGTCCCGTCATCTGACTCATCGCATTGAAGAGATGGGTAAAGCCGGTTGCGCCTGCCTCGAGCGCTGCCAGGGCTTGTTCGGCGGTGGCATCGGAATGACCGAGGCTGACAGTGATGCCCGCGTCGTTCAACTCCCGAATGAAGTCCGGCGCCACACAATTGGGCGCGAGCGTCACCAGCACCTCGCCGCAATCCAGGCTTTTCAGCCAAGCCTCGTCCCGATCAGCCGCCCGACGGATGAATTGCTCCGCATGCGCGCCCTTGCGAGCGGGATCGATGAATGGGCCTTCGATGTGGATGCCGAGCACGCCTGGCATGCCCTGGCGGATGGCTTGGGAGACCGCCGTTGCGGCAGCTTCCATAACCTTGGGCGCATCCGTGATGACAGTCGGCAACAGCCCCGTCGTGCCAAATCGGCGATGCGCCTTGGCAATCGCACGCACGCCCTCCAGCGTCGGGGTCGCGTTGAGGAGAATGCCGCCGCCGCCGTTGACCTGCAGATCGATGAAACCCGGCGCAAGCATGCCTTTCCCGAGATCCTGCAGCGGCACCGAGCTATCGAGTTTTGGCTTTGCAACAACCTCAACGATCCGCGCGCCTTCGATCACGACGGCCACATCTGTGCGCATGATCTCGCCGTCGAACACCCGCTCGGCCGTCAGCCCAAATCTGCTCATAGCGTTTTCGTCACCTTGCTGAGGAGATGGGGATGATCTGGATCGCGGCCACGGGCGCGGGACATGCGTTCGGCGCTACCGTAGAAGGTCTGTATCAGGGAGATCGGATCGAGCAGCGGGTGGCCGGTCGCGGCGCAGGTCAACCCATCCGTACCCACCACATACGCCTGCGCCCCGGCCGCCCGCAAGCGCTCCGCCGTAGCCAGATTGGTTGCATACGCCGCATCAGCTGGCGCGAACAGCAGAACCGGGAAACCCTGCCCGATCAACGCCATCGGTCCGTGGATGACCTCGGCCGAGGAATAGGCTTCGGCGTGCAGGCCTGAGGTTTCCTTCAGCTTCAGCGCCGCCTCGCCCGCCATCGGCAGCGACGGGCCGCGGCCAAGCACGAACAGCGAGCGCGCACTGGCAAACGACTGCTCCATGGCTGACCAGCGCAATCCATTGGCTGCGCCAAGCGCGTCCGGCAGCCGGTCGAAGGCCGCCGTCAACCCAGCGTCCACGCCCCATTCGGCAACGATCCGCGCCGCCATGGCCGTCGAAGCGATGAAACTCTTGGTGGCGGCGACGCTCGCCTCCACGCCCGCGCCCAGCTCAACGGCGACATCGGCGAGTCTGGCCAGCGGCGATCCCGGCACATTGGTCATCGACACCAGCGGCACGCCGGCGCGTTTTGCCTCGGTGGCGAAGGCGAGACTGTCCGGCGACGCGCCCGATTGCGAGATCGCAACCACGATGGTATCGCGCAACGCCAGGCGCCGCGCATAGATCGACACCACCGAGGCGCCCACCGACGCGCAGGGCAGGCCGAGCACCATCTCGACCAGATACTTCAGGTAGTGCGCGGCGTGATCGGAGCTTCCGCGCGCCGAGGTGATGATGTGCGACGGCCTGCGCGCCCGGAACAATGTCCCGACCTCGCGCAAGGCCGGCGCCGCGTCCCGCAGCATCCGTGCGACCACCTCGGGTGCCTCGGCCGTTTCGCGCGCCATGGCTGTAAGCGGGCCGGTCATGCGCGCGACACGCCGTTGGCGAATGGTTCGGTCACCTGCAGTCCCCGCTTGGCCAGCAGGATCGCGCCGTCCACGGCGTCGGCCTGAGGCTGGACAAACAGTCCGTGCACATCTGACGGAAGCTGCGCCATCATCGGCTCGGCCAGTCCACCCAGCAGCGACAGCTTGGGCGCCCCCATCGCCTGCAGCCGCCGCGCGTGATCGGCAAGCGCGCCCGCCGCTTCCCGCACGATCTCGGCCGCGTGGGCATCCCCGGCCGCCGCTGCCACCAACAGCAGGGGTGCAAACTGCGCATAGTCCGCCGGACGCGCGGTCCTGGCCCAATTGGTAATTACGGTCTGATCACGTCCCAATGCTGCAATCACCGCCTCCAGCGCTCCCGACCACGGCGCCATCCCATCCAGCGCCAGCAGCGCGCGCCGCACCACCGCGCGGCCCATGATGGCCCCGGATCCGTCGTCGCCCAACTGGAAGCCCCAACCGCCGATGCCGTGCGGCACGCCGGCGATGATGGCAAACCCCGCCGTGCCGGTTCCAGTGATGACAATGCCGCCATCGTCTCCGCCATGCGCCCCAAGGCAGGCCGCCTGCGCATCCACGGCGACGCTCAAGCGGGCGAACGGTACCCCCGCCGCGCGCAAACGCGCCGCGCTGTCGCCGGTAATGATCCCGGCCAGTCCCAGCCCCGCATGCAGCTCAGCCAGTCGCTCGGACGCCAATCCGCCCTCTGCCGCCGCCGCGCGCGCGGCCTCCAGTACCGACGCGACGGTCCCGGAAAAATCCTGATAGATGTTAGCTGGCCCGCCCGCACCCTCGCCGACCAGCCGCCAGTTCTGGTCGCGGATGCGCGCCCGGCACCGCGTGCCGCCGCCGTCTATGCCGAGAAAGAGCATGGTTGCTGCCTGTGGTAAATCAACTGTGATCATAGCAAGCTTGGCGCCCTGTGCACCACCTGTGATCGCGGACCGCGCAGGGCGATTGGCTGAAGCTGATAAAAAGGCAGGTCGTGATCACGTAACGATCGTCACGGCTGCGACGGCGGCCGTTCAAGCATGTCCCAACCTACCGACAAGTCATGATTTTCTCAGGTCCCGCCACACTCGCAAGAGCCAACACGTTCCGCGTCGCGCGGGTGGCCGTCTGCGCGGCCATGACCGAAACACAAGCAATATCAATGGAGTATTTTGTTCACCCGATGGCCCTCGCAGGCCGTGATGGCGGGCTTGCCTTACGCGCGCCGCCCGCGCCAGAGTACCGGTCTGACCGGGGCTCGTTTGGCTCCGGCAAGGGAAGGGACTCTCAATGACGTGCTGCAGTCTCAAGACCGGCCTGGCTGCCGTGCTGATCGCTGCTCTCGCCAGCACAGCGTTTGCCGGCTCGATCAAGATCGAGAGCTGGCGCAATGACGACGCCGACATCTGGAAAGACAAGATCATTCCGGCGTTCAATGCCGAGCACGACGATATCCAGGTCGAGTTCGCGCCCTCGTCGCCGTCCGAATACGATGCCAGCCTGAACGCGCGGCTGGAAAGCGGAACCGCCGGCGACCTGATAACCTGCCGGCCATTCGATGCCTCGCTGGAACTGTTCAAGCAGGGCCATCTTGCCCCATTGAATGAGCTTGGCGGCATGGCGAACTTCTCCGCCTTCGCCCGCTCCGCCTGGACCACCGACGACGGGGCGACCACGTTCTGCCTGCCAATGGGCGCCGTCATCCACGGCTTCATGTATAACAAGGATGCCTTCGCCAAAGTGGGCGCCAGCGTGCCCAAGACCGAAGACGAGTTCTTTGCGGTGCTGGAAAAATTCAAGCAGGACGGCACCTACGTTCCGTTGGCGATGGGAACCTACGACCAGTGGGAAGCCGCCACTGTGGGCTTCCAGAACATCGGCCCCAACCACTGGCTCGGGGAGACCGGCCGGGCCAAGCTGATCAACGGCCAAGCCAAGTTCACCGACACCGAATATGTGAAGGTCTGGACGACGCTGGCCAAATGGGGTCGGTATCTCGGCGACGGCTACAAGGCGCAGAAATACCTCGACAGCCAGAACCTGTTCTCGCTCGGCAAGGCGGCGATCTATCCGGCTGGCTCGTGGGATATCTCGACCTTCCGCAAGGACGGCGCGTTCAAACTCGGCGCGTTCGCTCCCCCGGTGCCCGCCGGCGCCAAGGATTGCTACATTAGCCCGAACTTTTCACTTTGAAAACGCATAAGCACTTGATCGGGACTGTATTTTTACGATGTGGACGGTCGGTTACTGGACACAGGGAGCGTGGAGCGCGACGCCGAGTAGCGCAAAAGCGTGCTCCTGAAGAGCGGTTG
>JANLQJ010000454.1:0-1659 GCA_031367715.1 Hyphomicrobiaceae bacterium
CTAATGGGCGATGCCCATTGCCTGCCTTATGGGCCGATCCAGTAATGGGGAGTTGGCGGCGAGGTGATCGCGTTCTTGCGTCGGTCGCCGCCAATCCGCTCACCATTACGAAGCACGCTTGAGCAGCGCGATCAGTTTGTCGGTCGGCTGGAAGCGGCAACACCTGGATCGCGTGCCGCCCCGACTTCTTCCTGCCCATCAAGGTCCTGCAGCGCCTCTATCGCCGCCTGTTCCTAGAGAAGCTCGCGGCCGCGCATACGGCTGGTCGTCTACAGTTTTTCGACACTCTCGCGCATCTCGCTGATGCACGCACCTTCGCACGTCATCTCGCGCCCGTGCGCCGCATCGACTGGATTGTCTACGCCAAGAAGCCATTCGCCGGCCCCGAGCAGGTGCTGCGGTATCTGGCGCGCTACACGCACCGCATCGCCATCTCAAACCACCGTATCGTCGCCCTCGATGATCAAAGCGTCACCCTCACCTGGAAGGATTATCGCAATGGCGCGAAGCAAAAGCACATGACACTTGATGCTCACGAGTTTATCCGCCGCTTTTTGCTGCATGTCCTGCCCGACGGTTTTCAGCGCATCCGTCATTATGGCTTTCTCGCCAACGGCCATCGCAAGGCGAAGCTCGCCACGATCCGCAAGTTGCTTGATACCGCGCAGCCGAACCGGTCGCCACCGCGACACCGCCCGACGAACCAACTGCCGCGACGCCCGGTGCCAGGCTGCCCTGCCCTTGCTGCCCGGTTGCAGTCGTCTCGCCACGCGGCATCCGCAGTCTTGTCGGCGCCTCAGAAGCAGGATTCATTGCTTGTAGTCGCAGACGTCCGCCCGTGCGAGGAGAAAGGCCCTTTCGCGCGCGTTGCGGGTAAGCGTGGCCGCAACCTTGAATTCTGAACGCGCCTCGGCCAGTCGGCCGGCGCGGAAAAGAAAGTCGCACCTCGACGCCGGCAAGGGCGCATAATGGCGGAGGGAGGCGTCGGCGATCTCTTCCACCGGGCGGTGTCCGGAAATGCCGCTGGCACAAGCTTTCGCTTGTCGGTGTAAAGCCGCTCACGTCTCTGCCATCGCACCCAAATGCCGCACCGGCCGGCCGGGGGCAATGTTGGAGGCCGCCGCCACGATCGATTGTGTGTCGATACCGAAAAGCCGGTAGAGTTCGGCGATTGAGCCGGTCTGGCCAAAGTGCTCGACGCCGAGGGCGACGGTCCGATGGCCGCCGACCGCTCCGATCCAGGCCAACGTCGCTGGGTGGCCGTCGATGACCGTGATCAAGGTGCAATCGCGCGGCACCTCCATGAGCAGCCGCTCGACATGGCATTGCGCCAGTCGATTGCCCCGCTTCCTGGCTCGCTGGGCTGCGTGCCATCCGGCATTCAGCCGGTCGGCCGATGTGACGGCAAGCAGGCCGACATCGCGCCGGTCCTCGCCGATCAAGCCGGCAGCGGCAACTGCTTCGGGAGCAACGCAACCTTGGTAGACTATGATCACCTCGGTATTCGGGCCCGGTTTTCGCAGCCAATAGGCGCCATCGATGACACCTTGCGAGAAAGCCGCCCCGTGCCGATCGATCGGCTGCTCGATGGCTCGTGTCGACAGCCGCAGATAGACCGAGCCGCCGGTCTCGTCGCGCAGCCAGGTGCGCTCGTCGGGA
>JANLQJ010000068.1:0-11882 GCA_031367715.1 Hyphomicrobiaceae bacterium
TCGCCACCCACTGCACCGAGCAGGAGGACGCAGCCAACAAGGTCGAGCGGCAAATGCGTAAATCCGAAGCGGCAATGTTGCTGCGCAATCAGATCGGTCGCGTCTTCGACGCCATCATCACTGGCGTCACCAGCGGCAATATCTGGGTCCGCGTTTTCGATCCGCCCGCAGAAGGCAAGCTCGACACCTCACGCGCCGTCAAGGTCGGCCAGCAGGTCAAGGTCAAACTCGACCGCGTGCATGTCGATCGAGGCTACATTGACTTTGAATTGGTGGGGTGACCAAAATTTTGAGCGACTGCGCGAGCGGGGCGCCGCCGTTGAGATCGTGAGCCTTCCCTGAAGCCGCCTGATAAAGGGGCTTTCTATCTATCCCTTCCTTGATCGTCGAGAGGCAGAGGAAGCGGAAGTCGTGCAAAGATGGTTGGTATGCCCAAACCTCAATCGAGGCCTCGTCCGGAAACCGCCAGCAAGCCGACATCCAAAGGCGCGAGCGAGGCATAGCTATCACTTCCTAGAGGTGCTGCCCCACCGGAACCGCCTGATCCTTCCGGTGGAGTTTTCCGAAATGGAATCGCCGCCTTTTGCGGGCGACCGATGCGAATGGAAGTTCATCGTCAATGCACAGCATTCGGGTGGCGTGCTGTTGTTGGTCACGAGCCAGGAAGAGGTGGGAGCCGCCGTCCCGATCATCCAGCAGGCTCTGCAAAGCGTGCGCGACAATAAGGGCTACGATTTCTGCTCACCGCTTGAGCCGGATGGCTGCAACAGCTTGCGTTCGACTTGTGACGCCTCCCCGACGCCAGACCTCACCATGATGTCCAGGCTTGCTGAAAGCGTGGCTTGCAAAGCGGCGTCGCTCGTCGCTACCGCGTGTGCCGTCTGGATCTTGTCCAGCCAGCTGCATGCGCGAGGCCCTATGTCACGGTCGTGCCAGAACGAAGTGTCGATGCCGTAGGCCGTGGACCAGGCGGTAAGAGCCCGCGCCACGTGTGGCAGGAGGTCAGGCAGGACGGCCGCGTCCAGCACATTGAGGAAAGCCGTCGCGAGATAGCCTGACGAAGGTGCAGTGACGATGAGATCGACAAGCGTGGAAACCGTCTGCGTGATCCCCGCCCAGCCGGATGGGAATGACGGGCGGTTTGACATCTGTAGATTGGTGCGGTGGTAGAAGAACGCGCTGACCAGATCGGCCAGATGATACTCGGCCGAGAACTTCTTTTCGCGCGTGAGGTACCGGAACGTCCGCAGTTGCTTCATGCGCGATGCAATGGCTTCGCGGATCGCAACCGGGTTGTCGGATTTGAGCGTATCGGTCGCAAAAGTAGCCCGGTCGAAACCGCGCAGGAAATCAGCGGCACAGTCACAAAACGCTTCGTCATTGAACTGCGTAAGCGGGTTGATGAACGTGGTGATGACCTGCGCATGCGGCAGCCCGGAGCACAGCACGCCGAGAAAATCAAAGAAAGATCCGTTCCAGGTATCAGGCCGATGATCGCGCTCACGCGCGTTAGGGCCATGCGGTCCATTAGCAGCTTCGGTCCACGTCATCAAATGTCCGGCAAGCCGCGTCAGCCACTCCGGCGGACCACCCACAGTCAGCACGACGAGATAATCGGCCAACTGCCCCAATGCATGCTCATCGGCTTGTACACTAGGGGGCTCTTCATCCTCCTCGAGTTGTTGAGGTCCGCCGATGCGAATGCCGCGGCGGGCCCGCGTCACCCAGTCCGGCAAAGTGGGCCAAGCTGGCTCGCTGCCGCCTGCGTCAAGCCAGGTCTTCTCGTGCGCCAAACGCGAAGCGATCTCTGCCGCCAGAGCCGCTTTGCCGCTCTCGCTGGCATCCTCGTCGAATTCCCTTACGAAGGCGGCACTCGTGAACATGACCCGGATCACCGCGCGCACGAGGTCCGGTGCCGCTGCCATCAGCGCTGTGATTTGTCTGCCAATGGCATTGCGCACCGCCGGGTCGCGGCTCGTTGACAAGGTCAGCAATTGATCCCGCAAGGGAACGGACGGCGCATTGATATAGAGTTGCACCAATCCCAGCGTAGCAATCGCCTGGTTGTTATATTCGACCTGCGGGTTGTGGTAATATTTGGTGCTCTCCACTGCCGCAGCTGCGTTCAAGATTGCGAGCGCCCATTGAAGAACGGCTTCGCAGTCGTCCCCGCCATAGTCCCGCGCCGCTAGGGCCGCTGCCATTGTCACGGCGCGCGCGTCCCAATTGCGATCGAACGCCTCATCGCTGTCGTCCGGGTCATCAATTGCTGGCGGCGCCGCCTGCTTTGTCTTGGCCCAGTTGATAGCTTGCGCGACAGTCGCCGGGGTGGATGTGCTCGCATCAAACAAGGCTTTCTCGACGGTGATGCGGATGCTCATGTTTGCAAGATTGTCTTGCGCAACTTTTGTCTTGGTCTCGCGGTGCGCAACCTCCTCCGGGTCCTGCTGAAATTGCAGCCGCTCCGCCGTCGACCCGTCCTGCAACGTGACCGTCACTAAATGCCAGTTCTCTGGATCGCTCATGCGCCATGCGCGCTTGGCGCAGGCCTTCAGCCCTTCAATGGGATCGCTATCGGCGCTGTTCGACGCAGCGATGCGTGTGTGGGCAGCAGCAAGGGCGTCCTGCAGGGCTTTGGCTTCCTCCTTGGGCCCATTGACCCCGAATTCTCCAACGCGGTCCCACAATCTGTGTTGGCGCGAGAATCGCGCATCTAGGTCCGCGCGCTTCGCCTTCCACGCCGCGCCTTCCTCCTTGAAGCGCAGGCGGAGACGGTTTGCTTGGGTAATGTCGTGTTGGTAGCGCCAATTATCGTAGCGGAGCAGTTCAGGTGCCGCGAGCAGTGGCCATGCTGACTTATGCGCCGCGACCCAATGGGAGAGCGCGAGGTCAACAGCGACGGCCAGGAAGGCGATGCTTGATCCATCATCGCCGATGACATCCAACAGAACATCCTGAAAGGCGCGCCCGGCTTCGATCTCGCGGTGCCCCCACGCCTCGAGCGCCATTAGCGCCGAGGTCGTGATAGATGAAGGCATTTCCGATCGCGCAAAGGCATACACACGGGCATCGCCGGCAAAGTGTCGTGCGCCGCCTGGGAAGGCCACCGTGATCCCCGGAAATTCGCGCTTCTCGTTCTCGTACTTCGCACGCCACCATTGCGTCGTGTGCTCGACGACTCCGCGGACCAGACGAAGGCCATCTTTGGGTGCATTCAGGAGAAGTTCTAGAAAGGGACCTTGCCCCGGCGAACACGGCGAGCAGCTGTGCTCGTGCACGCTGAAGGGGCCGTAGTCGGAACGACGGCGATATGGATCATTCTTGTCCTCTTCCTCGATGAGTGCGGCAAGCGCGAAATCCGCAAGCGCCGCTGGCGCTGCCTTCACCAGTGAGCCTGGATTGCACAGGATCTTGTCTGCCTCGGTGTGCCGGATGTCGTCGGGCTTGAGGCTTTTGAGATACTGCTCCGCCAGATTTGGCGTGAGGTGGCAGCAGCTAAAGAAGGTGACGCGCAGGTCATCGCGAACCTCGCGCATGCGGGGGAACGAGAAGTCCGGGTCTTTGATCTCCTTGAATGAGCGGACGACGGTTTGAGCGAGTGACTGGTCGATGCGGATCAGCCAGTCGAAGATGACCTGCATGACTTGCCCGTGCATGGGCGTTGGTTGCCCTTGCGTCGAGATCAACCACGACTGGAAGAGCCTTGCCGCGTCCGGGACGAGGGCATGCGGGAGGTCATCCGCGCGATTGGCGATCCACAGCACAAGCCAGACCCAGCCGGTCCCCCTGGGAATAAAAAAATCCTGTGCACCCGCCGGGATCATTGTTCCGGCGGGAAGCTTCTTTATCAAGGCTTTCAGCGGCTCAGTCTCGACGGACTGCATCAGCTTCAACAGCTCGGCCAGCAGCCGCCCATTGTCGGCGAGCAATGGAGCCCTGACCTTCTCCAGCAGCGCGAGCGCATGCTCCGAACGTGTCAGAGCAAGGAGGGCTGGCCGCCGCCAACTGCCATGACTTGTCGGGCTCTGGAATGTCGACAGCAGCGCCAGCCATCGGTTCCCGTCGTCGTCAGCATCCAGTGCGAGGCGGGCAGCGAATTCAAGTGCGCGCACAAGGGAAGCGGGGACGGGCTCGGACATTGGCAGCTTGGCATGCAGGGCTGCATCGTCGTGCAGCAGATAGCCAATCGTCCAATCGCGCAACACGTCGTGCCGGAAGGTGACGGAATAGTTGCGCTGATGTTCGCGGATGCTGTCGAAGCGGAGCAGTTCCTCGACCGTCGCTGAATCGAGGTCGTCAGACCTGGTTGCGGCCGCGCCCGGCGCTGCGATGATTTGCGCAGCCATTACCCTGAGCAGCCTATGCCGGGTAACGCGGTTCTGTTCTGAGCGGCCACCACCGTAGCGCCACCAGATGTTCGCCAAGTCGATCTCTTTGGCGATGCCGGAGAGAACGGTCCCGTCAGCCGCCGCCAATTCGATCATGCGGGAGAGGAGGAACAAGTTGCGGGCGAGCCCGCGCGCAGGATGCTTCGGATCTAGAATGGCGAGCAAACCGGGATTGGCTGTGGTCAGTTGCTTTGCTTCGGCATCGTCGAGTGCGGCGATCTCGATGGTGGCCAGCGTGCTAGCCTGCAGCGCCGGAAATCGCGTCAGCCACTCAGCCCTCGTGTCCGCCGCCGTGAAAACAATGCGCCAGTTGACATCACCTGCTGCCGCCCGGAGCAAGTCGTTGATAGTTGTCACCTGGCTGGGATCGTCAATCTGGTCGATGTTGTCGATGAACAGCGTCGCCTCGCAGCAGCACGCGACCTCCTTGAACAGTTCCTCGACTGACAACGGGCAGTTGATCGCATGAGCCCACGAGAGGCCTCCGCCTGCGGTGATGCGAGCACGGCTCAAGAATAGGATCGTTCCTTCGACTTCCTGCAGCTGGGCCAAATGCTTGAGGACCGCTGACTTGCCCGTCCCTGCAGCGCCCGTTACCGCCAGCGCCTTGTGACTTTCCAGCGCGCCAAGGCAATCTGAAATGCTTGTCGCGCGCGAGAGCCGGACGCCCGCGATCGTATGCTTGATGTCTGCGAGCGCATTTTGTGTTTCCGCCTTCAGCCTCGCGTGCATGGCACGCAAATCGGCCCGCGTTCCGAAAGCAAAGCCGTGCTCTTTGTTCAGCCAGTCGGCGAGGGCTGCCCAGTCCTTGCTTCCAGCTGCAGCGGCAGATTGCATCGCGCCGTTGCTGAGTACCGCCCATAGGTCGCCACTGTGGCCCGCCTGCTCCGCTGCAAGGACCGTCCGGCAGCGCTCGCGTGCTTGATGCGCGTGGTCGGCGCCATGCGATTGAAAATCAAACACCAAAATCTGGACGCGCCGTAGGAGCTGCCACACCATTTGGTCGTCTTCAGGCGCGCCCGCAAGCTTGAGGTTTTCCTTGAAGACGCTCACGAAGCTGCGCATTCCAGCCGATGAGAAGCCTTCCTTGCCGATGTGGGCCTTGAATGTCGCAGCGTCGGGAAGTTCCCGCGCCCAGTAGAGCACCTCCTGACAATCGGCCTCGATGCGGGTCGTAGTCTTGCCAACCGCCACGGCAAGCTCGTACCGCGTGGTCCTGAACTCCTCCTTCTTCGAAGCGGCCCACATCTGGCGGACGACGTCCTGGAACGCTTCGTCCGACGCCGTGAAGGTCAGGCTCCGCTTAGACTGGATTTCGAGGATCGCAGGCGTGCCGTCTGCGTTGCGTGCGTGAACGACGATGTCATCCAGCGGATAGCCGAACGCTGCCTGCTGGAAGCTGACGCTATCTATAGTTGCGCCGGGGAGGCCGCGGGGCTCACCATTGGCGAGCAACGACAGGAGATAGAACCCACCAACTTTGCCCTCGAGCACAGGTCCAGCCGGGCCCGTGGCAGATGGCGGTGATACAATTGAATCCTGGGGAACAGTCATATCAATACCATTCGTCGAACTGCGGTAGCGTCGCGACTACCACCCCCTGAACCTGGAAATCACGACGCAGCACGATCGGCTTGTGCGCCTTGTTTCTCGATCGCGGCATGAGCACGACCGTGTCGGCTGAACGCCGAAGCTCTTTGATCGTCGCCTCGTCGTCCACCAGGGCGACCACCACGTCGCCGATCTCCGCACTGGGTTGCTGGCGAACTAGCACCAGAGATCCGTCACCGATTCCGGCTTCGGTCATTGAATCGCCCACGGCGCGCAGCAGGAAGTACCGCTGTCGCGGCCGTGCGAGCCTTGTCGATACCGGTATCATGCACTGCACGTTCTCTTCCGCTAGCAGAAGCGCTCCGCATGGAGCGCTGCCGACCAACGGAATCTCGACCGTCGACTCGCGATCGATCTCCTCCTTCGGCATCCGCAGCAATTGCAGCGACCGGTCTTCCTTCCGCTTCAGGAACCCGAGCTCGATCAAACGATCGATCACGTCGGCCGACGAGCGAGGAGACGAGAAGCCGAGCGCCGCCGCCAGCTCCCGCACCGACGGCGCCGCGCCACCATGCGCGATGCGGTTTCGGATGACCGTCAGCGCCTTGCGTTCGATCGGCTTAAGAGTGATTTCTTGCACTTTTCTAGCCATATCCGTACACTATGTATGTCAGTGTATGGCGCGTCAATGCCTTGGCGGCACGTTGTCCCCACATGCGGCGCGTAACGCGAGACCGCTAGGCTTGGAGTTCGCGCGTGGACATGATGGGGCGCTGATGACTGACAATTCACAAGAGCAGGGGACGGCAAAATCGCAACTACGTGTCGGCATCGTCAAAGACGGCTGCCTTGTCGGCAGCATTCTTCTGTCCGCGTCGGCTGACGGCCAGGCAGAAGTTACTGTCAACGGCGACGAAGCAGCGATGCCGCCCTTGGCGCCCATGATTAAGGCAACGATCGAAGGAACGCCGCAGGGAACGTTGACCTCAGAGAAGTGGCTGGAAGCGGCAAGGCGCTCCTTGAGCGCAGCCCTGGGTTCGAATGGATTTGAGGTGGTCAAGCTACCGCCGGGAGACTTGAGCGCAAGATTTGAGTTCGACCTTCGGTCAGGGCTCCTGGTGGGTAAGCATGATGGCTTGCATGAGTATGCGGCCGTCGACCAGCCGTTGGCACGTCGCATCCATGAAGCCGTAGCCGGAGCCTTCCAGAAGGGCAGCCTGGAGTTGGCGTCCGAGATCGAAAAACATGCGCAGAATGGCGACCATGCGAGCGCCGCGAAGGCGCTGGAGGAGGGGCGTAGCGGCATGGTGTTTGTCGGGTTGCCCTCGCCCGAGCTGCTTGCCGCTGTCTGCAAGATCAATGTTGAGGCGGTCGAACCGACAGCGCGCAACCAGTTAAGGCGACGACGCGCCGCGATCGCGGCAGGTGCGAACCGGTATGATATCGCGGAGCCTGATGCGATTGTGCTGCTCAGCGAGGATGCGTCGCTAGACGACGTATGGCGAGCTTCGCTGAACAATTCAATCGCCGTCGCTGCCGTCAAGCGAGGCGACGTCGAGACGGCGATCTCCATTTGGCAGGCCTTGCTGGCCAAGCCCGATATCATCGATCCCGGCGAGCGTGGCTGGATCTGGCGAAACCTGAGCTACTCGACGAAAGACAGCGATTCCGAGCGAGCCTTGAAGTCCGCGGTCGACGCCTTTCTCGAGGCCGGCGACAAGAAGGAGGCTGCAGCGACATTGATGCAGCTGTCCCGAATGCTGGAGCGGTCCAATTCGGCCTCTGCGCTTGAGCAGCTCGATGAGGTGCAGGCGCTTGTCGCCGACCAGGGGCTGATCGGCTCGGAGCTGAGCGCAATGATCCAGCACGCGCGCGCGTCGCGGCTGGTGAAGCTGCGTAACTTCGCAGGAGCATTTGATGCGGCAATGAAAGCCGTGGAGCTCCGTCGTGGCATGACCGGCGTGGAGGATGACCTGATCACGTCCCTCCACCTGGCGGCGATCAGTGGGTGGGAATGCGGGAACAGCGCAACTTCAGACGAGCTCGACGCCGAGGCAAGGAAGTTGGAGAGCGAGATTTCCTCGCCGAGATTTGCGCTAGGCCGCAGGTTGATCGCCCTCAACGGCGCGTACGACGCTGTTGAGATGGACGCGATCGAGAAAGACGCCGTGGCGGGAGGTGAGCGCGACATCCTTTCGACGGTCGCCGTGATCCGGGCCACTGTAAATCCGGCTCTAGATGTGACGCAGAGACTGCAACTGCTGGAAGCGGCGCTGAGAGACAAGCCGAGCAAGCAGGCGAAACAAGCCATCATGCTGGCGATCGCCTCCGTGCTACGAAATGATGGTCAGCATCAGCGAGCCGCCGAATGGTACCGCCGCATCCTGAACGAGGAGCCGTTCCAGCTGGATGCCCGCGACTTGCTTATAGATAGCTTGTGGCGCATCGAGGCCTGGGGCGATGCGGCCATCTTCCTCAAATCGCAAATCGATATTCATGGCGAAGCGCCAGGGCTGTTGCACGCGTACGGGCGGTCTCTTTTGGAAGCCGGCGATGCGAGCGGGTGCATACCTGTCCTTACCCGGGCATTGAAGCTGGCAACCTCAGGCGGCGAGGCTCACACCGCCATCCTTGCCTCGAGGGAGCGCGCTTTGGAGTTCGGTGGCACTTTAACTGCGGAGCCAACCCCCACCCAATCGCGCCCCTTGCTGCGCGACGAGATTGAGGAGGCTCTGAAATTATTTTCGGCGTTTGTTTCCAGCGAAAAGCGGATGCGGTTCTGGGAGCGTCTTGATCCTCTCGCTGATTATAAATGGGCCACGCAGCCGGAGCGGCGCGCCCAGGATCTCCTGCACACCTACATCAAGGCGCGCTTCCAGGATCGCGTGTCGGTTTTCGAGGAAATCGCGACCGGCGCCGGCCGGCTCGACGTCTTACTTAAAGTTGACGGCGGGCTTAGCATTATCCTTGAGCTCAAGATTTGCGGCTTCGGTTATTCGAGTGCATACGCCGCATCCGGCGAGGACCAAATACGGCACTACATGGAACAGCGGAAAGTCCACATCGGCTACCTTATGGTGTTTGATGCGCGACTTAATGATTTCAGCGGAACGCTCTTAGCGCCTGATGCGGGTGGGCAAGATACAATCTGCGAAATCTTCGTCGATATGCGACCGCGAGTCACTCAGAGATCGAGGTCGAGCTAACCATTCCTATTCGCCGCATCCGTCGACTGACGTGCTCAGCGAACAATTTCGTCTTGGACATTCAAATAAAACGAAGGCACCGCCGTCAGACATATCTGTACGGAGGTTGATGACGCGAACGATAGCCGGAGGAGATCGACATCTCATCTGTCGACGCGGTCCATCCGATTCCGGACATGGGTGGCGGCGATCGCTGCGCCGCCGTTGTAGGATCCTCAATGTCTCCTATTGGGATGAACCGACGGCGGCGGAGGTCGCCCAGGTCGATGCTGGTTGGCAGGCAGGGGCATGACTTCCCATTGCAGCTTTAAACCCATCCCGCGTTGCTTTCTCGGCAACTGGAGTGCATGACTTGGGCAGATTGTTGATCGACAGGAGCCCCTGCAATGCGACTCCTCTTTGTTTCCCGGCCAGGCCTGGGCCATGTGTTGCCATTGTTGCCGATCGCCAACGCTGCGAGAGTTGCCGGTCACGATGTAAGGTTCGCCACCGGCGCCGACATCGCTCCGGTGCCCGCATCGCATGGATTTCCAGTGGATATAGTTGGGCTAAGCGATACGGGCGCTATCCGTCAGTCGCTCGCAGCCGAAAAGCCGGCGCGCTTGGACATCAGAAAGTTCGTCTTTTCGAAGTTCTTCGCTGGCGTCGAGCTGGAGCCGCGACTGCGCGATCTCGAAGCCAAGTGCCTGCCGCGGCGCCCAGATGCGATCCTGCATGACATCGCTGAACTCGCCTCGCCCGTCGCGGCGGCCATGGCCAAGATTCCGTTGGTGACGGTGGGGTTCGGACCGTTGCTCGACCCTGCCGTTGCCGAAGCCGCCGGTACTGCCGCTGAACCGGCGTGGCGCGCACGCGGACTCACAGTGCCCAAATGGGCCGGACTTTATCGCGATCTCTACATCGATCCCTGCCCGCCGTTGCTGCAGGTTCCTGCAATCGCCGATCTACCAGCGACACAGCCCATGGGCCCTGGCCCGCGTACCGCAGCTGCATCGCCCGACTGGATCGGTGACGTCAAAGCACCGCTGATCTACGTGACCATGGGAACGATATTTAATTGTGACCTCAGAGTGTTTCGGAACATCCTTGAGGCGCTGCATCGGCTGCCTGTCGAGGTTGTGGTGACAGTGGGCAACAACAACGATCCCGACGCCGTCGGTCCGATACCGAAGACAACCCGCATCTTCCAATACGTGCCGCAGGACGCGCTGCTACCGCATTGTCGGGCGGTGGTCGCCCATGGTGGATCGGGCACGTTTCTCGGTGCCCTGGCCCACGGCGTGCCGCTGGTGTTGCTGCCGCAGAGCGCCGACCAGTTTTATAATGCCAGCCGCGCCGTTGCAGCTGATGTGGCCATCAGCCTCACGCCAGAAGAGGCGACGGTGGATGCCATAAAGTTTGCGATAGCACGGATCCTGGACGAACCAGGCTTCGCTGAGGCAGCGCGCAGGGCAGCCAGGCAACTCGCAACTATGCCCGGGCCAAACGAAGTTGTACGAGTGATCGAACGCTTCAGCCGCTAGAACATTATCACACAACGGCGCACAGAATTGCACAACGGACATAATGCCCGCGCCACTGTTGGCGAAGTATCGGGATCGCCGACGCAATGACTCAACTGCCGACATAGTCGACGCCCAGAAGATCGGCACGGACCTCAATTGGGCCGAGGACCGCTTTTGTATACTTGTGGCGGTCCCGGCGCCAAACGGGTGGCCCGTATCGCAGTGCTTGAATGGCCTCCATCAGGAAGCTGACGCCCAAGGTGAAGTTGCTCGCTTCGGCCACAGGATTCCATAGCTCGAAGTAGAGTACGGTCAACGACAGACGAATTGCCGTTAATTTTGGAAATCGCGACTATACCAATGAAGCGCCGCGTTCCAATGCTGCTCGTATTGGGATGGCACCTCAAACTCTCAAACCACCGAATTGTATGACCTGGCCGAGCGCTGTTTCTGTGTGAGCATCTGGTTCTGTATCGGGCACCGCCGTCCCCTCCCGGCCTGTGGGCCGCGCTGCAAACAGCGGCAGATCGACCTCCCGGTCTACCTTTTTCTTCGCCCCAGGTTTGACAAGTGCGTGCGCCCGAAGGCGCTCCTCCTCCCCAGAATGAGTGCTGACCATCTCCGACCACGACTTTTCGAGTCGCGGATCGGTCGTGCGGGTGCTGCCTGTCCAGTCTTCGGCACGGACAGGCGGGGCGTCGGCGAAGTGGTCAGCGGCCAATTCGGGCGCAGGAAGCTGCCGCGCCTGAAAATTGGCATCCTCGAAATACCTCAGCTTCTTGGCCCGGATCGGCGGCACCCCAGACACCAGCACCAGCGCTTCGTCCTTCGGCAACTGAAGCACCTCGCCGGGCGTCAGCAGCGGCCGCGGCGTCTGGTGTTCCGATATCGAGGTGTGCGAGAGCCAGGCGGCGCTGCGACTGCCGGAGAGGTTTCGCTGTTCGCGCAATTGAGTCGCCGTGCCAAGCGCATCGGACAATCGCCTGGCGGTGCGCTCGTCGTTCGGCGCGAGAGCGACGCGCACGTGGCAATTGTCGAGGATGGCATGGTTCGCCCCGTAGGCCTTGTCGATCTGGTGCAGGGACTGGGCAACCAGAAAGGCGCGGACGCCGTAACCGGCCAGGAACGCCAGCGCCGATTCGAAGAAATCGAGCCGCCCGAGGGCCGGGAATTCATCGAGCATCAACAGCAGCTGGTGCTTGCGATGCTCGCCATCGACATGATCGATGTGT
>JANLQJ010000071.1:0-8781 GCA_031367715.1 Hyphomicrobiaceae bacterium
AAACCGCCGTGCGCTTGCCGCCAACGTCCAGTCCTGCAAACATCGTCATCGCTGCTCTCCATTCGTTGTTAGCGAATCACCAGCGATAGGGTCACCCCATTCGCCGGAGAGCAGCAACCTCATGTACGGGATGTATAAGACCAACTCGCATCACAGTGGCGTGCCTGCCATCGGGGTTGGCGTGCAAGACATGCCTTCGTTACGCAGTTTGGTGCAATAATTGGTGGCCGCCGCCTGGTTCGGGAATGGGCCGGCAAGCAGGCGCACATTGCTGCCCGAGGTCGCCGAGCGCGGGTTCAGACCGGACAAAAGCTCGCCATGTTGATCCTTGAACAGCTGCCAGATCTGACGCAGCGCATCGGTCGACGTCGAGACCGCCAGATTGACCGCATACGGCTTGTTGGCCGCTGGATCCTTGTTGGGGTCCTTGCTCACGGGTGCGACGCTGGCCACCTTGGCCGGCTTTTTGGCCGGTGCGCTCGGGACCAGATCTTCAGCCGCCGCCTCGCTCGATGGGCCGGAGATCGCGGTGTCCTCCAGCGGCACCACTTCGCCGACGATGGCCGGCATCACGGCGGCGCGCGGCTTGAGAGTGGCGGCTTGGCCCTGCACCTTGCCGCCGGCCACTGGCACGGGCTTGCCCTCCAGGCTCGACACGCGCGTTGCCGTGGTCTGGCCGAGAGTGCCGAGATCGTTGAGTTTGACCTTGATGCCGCTGACTTCGCTGCGCAGGCTCTCAAGGCCACTGGCCATGGCCTGCTGCTTGGTCTGCGTCGCGTCGATGCTGGATTTGACGCTGTTGAGATTGGTCGAGAGCGTTGCCACTTTTTGATTGGTCGCCTCGATCGAAGTACTCTGCCCGGCATCGGCGTTGCGGAGCGCTTCGGGCGCCAGGGTGGCGATGGTCAGATAGAATATCCCGGCCGCGCCCAACGCCAGCCAGATGACGAAATAGAACCGGCTGAGAGAGCTGCCTGCTCCGGCATTCACTGCTCTGGTGTTCATGGCGTTCTCGGCCTCACAACTAGCCTGCGGAACCTCCGCGGGACTGCCCCCAATCTGTTACGCCACTCAACACCACCCAACCCGAGCCCCGTCTCAGGGTCGATGGCACCTTGGCCGCAAGGCTGTCTGAGTCGCCAAATCGGATCAATGCGTAGCTGCCGCAAGGCGGTCAAAGGGCACTAAAACTGTGGATAAGTGCCGAATTGTCGCTTCGAGCCGACACCCCGGCCCGACGCGACAGTTGGCTTGCTAACAGGACGTGACTGGGCTGGCGGCCTCATTTATGAGAGCAGTCATGAGGTTGGCGGCACGAGTCGCCTGCGACGGCAACTGCACCACGGAACCGGCATGACTGACCGAGCGCTGTTGATTGTGATCCTGGCCGCCGGCAAAGGCACCCGCATGCGCTCGGGTTTGCCCAAGGTGCTGCATCTGGTGGCTGGCCGCTCGTTGCTGGGGCATGTGATGGCGGCGGCAACGGCAGCATCGGCATCGGACATAGCCGTGGTGGCCGGCCCCGGCATGGATAATGTGCGCGATGAGGCCAAGCGGCAGCTGGCCACGGCGCGGATCTATCTGCAGCAAGAGCAACTGGGTACGGCCAATGCGCTGCTGGCGGCCCGTGATGCGCTGGCCGGGCATCGGGGCGATGTCATCGTGCTGTTTGGCGACACGCCTCTGATGACGCCAGCAACCATCGCGGCGGCGCAACATGGACTGGCGCACAACCACATCGTCGTGGTCGGTTTCCAGGCCGCCGATGCCACCGGCTATGGGCGCATCCTCACCGACGTTGATGGCAGCGTACTGGCAATCCGTGAGTATCGCGATGCCTCGGAGGCTGAGCGGCGGGTCAGCCTGTGCAACTCAGGCGTGATGGGATTGCGCTCCGAGCGGCTCCTTGAGCTGCTCGATGACATCGGAAACACCAATTCCAAGGGCGAATTCTATCTCACCGACGTGGTCGAGATCGCCCGTGCCAAGGGTCTGACGGTAGGCTATGTCACAACCGCCGAGGCCGAGACCCAAGGTGTCAACGATCGCGCGCAGCTGGCCGTCGTGGAGGCGCAGTATCAGGCCCGCAAGCGCGCCGATGTCCTGCTGGGCGGAGCCACCCTGACGGCGCCAGATACCGTGTACTTCTCGTTCGATACCGTGATCGGTCAGGACGTCTCGATCGAGCCGTTCGTGGTCTTTGGACCCGGCGTCACGATCGCCGACAACGTCACGATCCGCGCCTTTACGCACATCGTCGGTACCGATCGCAAGATCAACAGCGGGGCGAAAATCGCCGAGGGCGTCGAGCTGGGACCGTTCTCGCGCATCAGGCCGGGCACCGATCTTGGCCGCAATGTCCATGTCGGCAATTTTGTCGAGACCAAGAATGTCGTGCTCGAGGAAGGCGCCAAGGCCAATCACTTGAGCTATCTCGGCGATGCCCGGGTCGGGGCCGGCGCCAATATCGGTGCGGGCACCATCACGTGCAATTATGACGGCTTCAACAAGCATCACACCGATATCGGTGCGGGCGCTTTTATCGGTTCGAACAGCGCGCTGGTGGCGCCGGTCAAGATCGGCGCCAGGGCGATCGTCGGCGCGGGCAGCGTCATCGCCAAGGACGTCGCGGCCGATGCGCTGGCGGTGACGCGCGCGCCGCACGACGAGCGGGCCGGCTGGGCAGGGAAGTTCCGCACCATGATGGCGCGCCGAAAAAAATAGCGAACGGTAAAAAGAGAGAACGATCAAATGTGCGGAATCGTGGGCATTCTTGGCAAAGCCAAGGTCGCAGATGATCTGGTCGAGGCGCTGAAGCGGCTGGAATATCGCGGCTATGACTCGGCCGGCATCGCCACCGTGGAAGCAGGCGAGCTGGATCGCCGCCGCGCCGAAGGCAAGCTGAAGAACCTGGCTTTGCGCCTCTCCAATCAGCCGTTGCAGGGGCGCACCGGCATTGGCCACACGCGCTGGGCCACGCACGGCAAGCCGGTCGAGCGCAACGCCCATCCACACATGAACGCCAAGGTGGCGGTGGTGCACAACGGCATCATCGAGAATTTCCGTGAGCTGCGCGAAGAGCTGACGGCCAAGGGCTACAAGTTCGAGACCGAGACCGACACCGAGACGGTGCTGCATCTGGTCACCGACAATCTGGCCAAGGGCATGGCGCCGGTCGAAGCGACGCGGCTGGCGCTGACGCGGCTGCGCGGGGCGTTTGCGCTCGGCATCATCTTTGCCGGCGACGACGATCTGATGATTGCGGCGCGCCAGGGGCCGCCGCTCGCCATCGGCCATGGCGAGGGCGAGATGTATCTCGGCTCCGACGCTATCGCGCTCGCCCCGTTCACCAGCCGCATCACCTATCTGGAAGATGGCGACTGGGCCGTGTTGCGGCGCTCGGGGGCGGAGATTTTCGATCTTGCTGGCAAGCCGCGCGAACGGGCGACTATAATCTCGACAGCCAGCTCGCTGACCGTGGACAAGGGCGGCTATCGTCACTTCATGCTGAAGGAGATCCACGAACAGCCCGAAGTGATCAGCCACACGCTGGCCAACTATCTCGATCTGGCCGCCGGCACGGTCGCCTTCCCCGATCTCGGCCTCGACCTGAAAAAGCTCAGCCGCATCACCATCTCGGCCTGCGGCACGGCGTCCTATGCCGGGCTGGTCGGCAAATACTGGCTGGAGCACTACGCGCGCATGCCAGTCGATATCGATGTGGCGTCCGAGTTCCGCTATCGCGAGCCGCCGATGCTGGCCAATGGCCTGTCGATCTTCATTTCGCAGTCCGGCGAGACCGCCGATACGCTGGCGTCCTTGCGCTATTGCAAGGCCAAGGGCCAGCGTATCGCCTCGATCGTCAATGTGCGCACCTCCAGCATCGCGCGCGAAAGCGATGTGGCGCTGCCGACCTTGGCCGGCCCCGAGATCGGTGTTGCCTCCACCAAGGCGTTCTCGTGCCAGCTCTCGGTACTGGCGTGCCTGGCCATCGCCATCGGCAAGGCGCGCGGTGTGATTGGCCCGGACGACGAGCGGAAGCTGGTGCAGGCGCTGATCGAAGTGCCGCGCCACATGGCCGATATCCTGCGCGACGAAAGCGCCTACGAGCGCGTAAGCCATCGGCTCAGCAAGGCGCGCGATGTGCTCTATCTTGGCCGCGGCATCCATTTCCCGATCGCGCTGGAAGGCGCCCTCAAGCTGAAGGAGATCAGCTACATTCATGCCGAGGGTTATGCTGCCGGCGAGCTGAAACACGGGCCGATCGCACTTATTGACGAACAGGTACCCGTCATCGTGGTGGCGCCCGAGGACGAATTGTTCGAAAAGACCGTCTCCAATATGCAGGAAGTGGCGGCGCGCGGTGGCGAGCTCATCTTCATTTCCGATGCCGCCCCGGGCATGGCCGGCTGCCGCATCGCCGACCACCTCGCCATGCCCAAAGCGCACCCCTTCACCAATCCGCTGGTCGCGACGGTGGCGGTGCAACTGCTCGCCTACCACACAGCCGTGCTGATCGGCACCGACGTCGATCAGCCGCGCAACCTCGCCAAATCGGTGACGGTGGAATAAAGGGCTTGACAACTTGGTCGTGTAATTGCCGGAATCATCTTGTTGTCCTAGGGCTTTGATCCTAACAGCGGGGGCTGGCGGCAAAGGAGTAGCGGGCATGGCGCATAAGCGCTCTGGCACGCGATGGGGCTTGATGATGGCTGCGGTGCTGCTGGCGATGGCAGTGTCGCCGGCCGGAGCCGCGGATGCACCACTGGTACTGGCGCAAAAGGCCATGAAGGCGGGCAAGCCTGACCTCGCGGTGCGGGCGATCGATGTGGCGCTTGGCGGCGCCAGCCTGAAGGGCGCCGACGTCGCCCGCGCTTACCTCGTGCGTGGGCTCGCCTACGCCAAAACCGGCAAGAAGGCCGCCGCCATAGCCGATCTCAGTCATGCCTTGTGGCTGAAGGGGCTCGGCGATGCCGAGCGCCAGGAAGCAACGGCTGCCAAGGCCACGCTCTACCAACAAGCCGGGCTGGCAGCGCCGACCGCCGAACCCGTGCGACCGCCTGAGCCTGTGGCCGAGGCTGCCAAACCAGCGCCACTCCCCAAGACTGCGGCGGCGGCTGTTGCCGCACCAGCGGCCGATACGCCCGCGTGGGATACCAAGATTAAGGCCGACAAGGCTGTTGCGCGCAAGAAGAAGAGTGCCTCCGAGCCCACGATAGTGGCGCAGGCTTCCGGACCCGGTGAAGGCGAGCCCGATAGTCTGCCTTGGGCAGGGTCAGCCACTGCGTCGACCGCTCCGGTCAAGGCCTCCACCAGCGCTTTGGTCGCTGACAGTCCTGTCAATTCGGTGCTTGGCAGCTTGTTCGGCGCCACCCCTGTCGCGGCGGCCCCAGCCGCGCCGCCTGCCGCCGCTCCGGCCGTTCCGGAAGTCGTTGCCACCGCCGAGGCCAACACGCCCTGGCATCCCGATGGCAAGGCTGACACTGCTCCGGCCGCCGGCAAGCAGCCGGCCAAGGTCAAGACCTTGACCGCCAAGGGCACCATCTATCTGCAGTTGGCGTCGTTGCGCTCGCCGGCCGAAGCCGATGGGCTGGCGGCACGCCTCGGCGCCGAGCACGCCGACCTGCTCAGTGGCATCGAACCGCGCGTGAAGCCGGTGGTTCTGGGCAATATGGGCACCTTCTATTCGGTCCGCGTCGGTCCGGTCGCCACCGCCGCGGCGGGCAACAGCCTGTGCGCGAAACTGCGCGGCAAGGGTGTCGACTGTTTCATCGCTTCGCCCTAAGCTGCCACCTCGATATGAGGGAGCCATCGCAAGGCGGCGGCAGCGGGTTGGGGCGTTCAATGAAGCCTGATGAGCAGCGACCACGGAGCGGTGGCGGCGGCCGCGATGACGAGCGGATTGGCCCGATTGCCGAATTGGGCAACGACACGCCGCGCCCGATCCACCTGATCGCCCGCCTGCGCAATTATTTCCTGACCGGCCTGATCATCGCCGGCCCGCTGGCGGTGACGTTGTCGATCGTGTGGTGGTTCATCAATCTGGTGGACGGCTGGGTCAAGCCGCTGGTGCCCGATTTCTATACCTGGCTGCAGGTGCTGGTTCCCAGTGGTTATCTGCCAACCGGCGTCTCGCTGCCGGGCCTTGGACTGCTCTCGGCAGCGGTCGGCCTAACGGTGATCGGAGCCCTCGCTGCCAATCTGCTCGGCCGCACACTGTTGAGCTATGCCGAGTTCTTTGTCGGCGGCATTCCGGTGCTGCGCTCGGTCTACAAGCCGGTCAAGCAGATCTTCGAGACCGTGCTGAGCAAGGGCGAAAGCAATTTCCGCAAGGCCGGCCTGATCGAGTTTCCGCGCCAGGGCGTCTATTCGCTGGTCTTCATCTCCAGCGACACGCGTGGCGAAATTCCCCACAAGCTGCCGCCGGGCGAAGAGTTCGTCACCGTCTTCATGCCCAGCTGCCCGCCGACGTCAGGCTTCCTGATGTTCGTGCGCCGCAGCGAGCTGATTGTACTCGATATGTCGGTGGAGGCAGCAGCCAAACTGGTACTGTCGGCTGGCATCGTATCGCCGGAATGGCAGTATGAGGGTGGGGTGCTGAGCCCCGTGGGGTAAGAAAAAATGAATTTGAGGATCGTTGCAGGGCTTGCTCATGACTTGCCCAAGCATGGCCGTCGGCGCCGGCATTTGCGTTTCACAAATGCCAGGCGCCGAATGGCAACCTAAGGCGCCAACACCCGTTCAACCTCGATCACCTCGGCCGGACCGTAGCCGTTGAAGCGCGTCGACGTTGCCGTGCCATAGGCGCCGAGCGGGCCGAATTCGACGAAGTCGCCTTCGGCAAGGTCGCAGGGCAGATCGATCGCGTTCGGCAGCCGGTCCAGCGGGTCGCAGGTCGGGCCAAACACCGTGAACGGCACTTTGGCGTCCTTGATGACGCGGCCAGACGCGATGGCGCGGCAGAACGGCTGCAGCGACGGCGCCTGGTAGACTTCCATCAGCGAGCCATAGATACCGTCATTGAGGAAGACCTCGCGGCGGTCGGACTTGACCAGCTTGACGCGGGCCAGCACCGAGGTGCAGCTGGCGACCAGGCCGCGGCCCGGTTCGCATTCCAGCGGCGGCACGAAGTCGGCACCGAACGCATCAGCGGCGGCTTTGGCGATGACCTCGAAATAGTCCATGAGCTTGGGCGCGTTAAGGCCGACATAGCGTGACGGGAAGCCGCCGCCGACATTCAGGCCGTGCAGACGCACTCCGGCTCCGAGCGCAATCTCAGCGGCCGCGTGGATGTGCTTTTCCCAGATCGCGGGATCGCCGCACTGCGAGCCTGGATGGAAAGTCAGATACGGCTTGGCGCCGCGTGCCACGACGTGCCGCAACAACTGTTGCGCCAGATCGGGGGCGGCGCCGAATTTGGACGAAAAGTCGTGCGCCGAGGCGCCGTGCTTCGGCAATGCGAAGCGGATCGCGATCTCGAGGCGCTCGGGTTCGCCGGCAACGTCGATGATCTTGTCGATCTCCTGCACGCAATCGGCGGCAAACCGCACGCAGCCGAATCGCTCGGCGGCGGCGGCGATCTCGTTCCGGCCTTTGACGGGGTTGTGGTAGTGGAAAACAGCACGCGGCGCATGGATGCGCACGGCTTCCATCTCCTCAACCGAAGCCACGTCATAGGAATTGAGCCCCGCGCCGGCCAGGGTGGCCAGCACATGGGCGCCGTCGTTGGATTTGACGGCATAGCTGACCTCGCCGGGGAAGCCGGAAAGGTAGTTTTGCAAGGTAGCGACCAGGGTCGTTGGAGAGAAACAGTGGACAGGTGTGTCAGGAAGGAGATAGGCAGCCAGCTCAGCGGCATCGCCGAAGCTCTGGGCCTGAAAGTCGCTGCGGATCGTCTGCAGCTCCAAAGTCGATGCACCCATCAGGCGCTGTCTCATTGAACGACATCCTCCTTGTTTCGAATCCATCGATAAGATCATCGAAGGGGCGCACGGATACGACCCCCCTAAGTGCAGGCGCAAGCCCTATTGTCCGGCGGAACGCCACCAGGAACGTCACTATGACGAAGATGCTGACTGACAAGGACCGGGAACTGATCGCTCTACTGCGTGTCAACGCACGGGAACCGGTGGCGAGTCTTGCACGCAAGCTTAACATATCTCGCACCACGGTACAGGACCGATTGCGCCGGCTGGAGCAGACAAAGGTCATCGAGGGCTACGCGTTGCGGCTTACCGACGATGCCGCGATTGCGGGCATCCGCGCCTTCGTGACGGTGGAGGTGGAGCCGCGCAAGACCCAGGACGTCAGCCGTGCCCTGGTGAAAGTGCCGCAGCTGGTTTCGCTGCATACCGTCAGCGGCAAATTCGATCTGATGGCGATGGTCGGCGCCGCCAATGCCGACGAACTGGACGGCGTGCTCGACCGCATCGGCGAGGTGCCGGGCGTGACGGGTACGGAATCGGCGATCATTCTCTCGACCAAACTGGACCGGCGGTGAACGAAAGCGCGCTGGTCGTGCTAATTCAACAGCTCCGCGGCCAGCGCCTGCCCATCCGGCGCCCTGTCGTCTTGAGTCAGCGCGTATCGGCGAAGGCCGGGACAGCGAAGTTCCGGGAACCATTGGCAAGTGTCAGAACACTAGGAGCCTGTCCGAGTAGTCGCTGGTCAATTCGGCGCGAGTCTGATTCAGTTGCCGACCATGAGCAAGCACTTTCGCCCCTGGAAGATCGATCAGACGCAGCTTCTGCCGCCGAGCGTGCAGGACTTCGTGCCCGCAGA
>JANLQJ010000073.1:0-5431 GCA_031367715.1 Hyphomicrobiaceae bacterium
AAACCGCCGGCGCGCGGTCGAGGCGGTGCTGCCCGGCGCGGCGCTGGTCACCGTCCACCAGGTCCACTCGCCCGACGTGGTGGCGGTCACCGCCCCCTGGCCCGACGATGCCCGCCCGCAAGCCGACGCGCTGGTCACGAACCGCCCCGGCCTGCTCCTCGGCATCCTCACCGCCGATTGCGCCCCGGTGCTGCTGGCGGATGTACAGGCGGGCGTGATCGGCGCGGCGCACGCCGGATGGAAAGGCGCGCTGGCAGGCGTGTGCGAGGCGACCGTCGCGGCGATGGAAGCGCTGGGCGCGCGCCGCGAGCGTATCGCCGCCGCCATCGGCCCGTGCATCGCGCAGACAAGCTACGAGGTGGACGACGATTTCGAATCACGCTTCGTCGTCGCCGACACCTTCAACGCCCGCTTCTTCCGCATGGGCCGCGAGGGCCACGCCTGGTTCGACCTCGAAGGCTACGTCGCGATGCGGCTGGAGACAGCGGGCATCGGCACGGTCGAAAAGCTCGCCCTCGACACTTACGCCGACGACCTGCGCTTCTACTCCTACCGCCGCGCCACCCACCGCGGCGAGCCGGGCTATGGGCGGGAGATTGCGGTGATCGGGTTGTGACTGTTCCGGCAACCGAGTTTGTCGCTTCGGCATCGCGGCAGAGAATCGCTCTCCTGATTCTCGCGAGCCTCGGCTTCGTTGTGATGGGTGTCTGGTTGATCGGCTCATTCGGCGAAGTGCCTGTTTCGAGCAGGCATTCATCATCAGAAGACTACTTTTTCGGCTGGGCCTCCATCATCCTCGGCTCACTGGCCGTAATTTCTTTTATTCCGGAGTTGCTAAGAGGTGACGAGGTGCTGCGCGTTGGCGCTGACGGCGTGCGTTACCAACGCTGGTCAAAACAACTCATCCCGTGGTCAGAGATAAGCAAGGTTACCACTTGGACTCATAAGCGACAGCGCGGGATCGCCTTGCATCTCGTTCGGCCTGACGGGTTTCCGGGTCGCCTCGTTCCCAGCTTATTTGCACGGGCCAACAGGTGGTTTTCAGGCGGCGATATTCAAATCTCGCTGGTCGGAACGGATCAAAGCTTAGGTGAAGCAATGGCCGCGTTTGAGTGCTTTCGTCCGGTCCACACTCAAGCCCTGCGCAGTGAACACCTCTAAGCACGCGGCGCCTGCCGCCGATAGCTGAGCGCCTCGGCGATGTGGATGCGCCCCACCGTCTCAACCCCCGCCAGATCCGCAATCGTCCGCGCGACGCGCAAGATCCGGGTGTAGCCGCGCGCCGAGAGGCGCATCGCGTCGGCGGCCTGCAACAGCAGCTTGCGCGCGGGTTCGTCGGGGGTGGCGTAGGTTTCCAAACCCTCGCCATCGAGTTCGGCGTTGGTGCGCGCGCCGGTGGCTTCGCGGCGGGCGTTCTGGCGGTCGCGGGCTGCCGCCACCCGCGCGGCGACGGCTTCGGAGCCTTCGCTCGGCGGGGGCAGGGCGAGGTCGGCGGCGGAGACGGCCTCGACTTCGACGTGGAGGTCGATCCGGTCGAACATCGGGCCGGAGACCTTGTTCTGGTAATCCGCCGCGCATCTCGGCGCGCGTGAACAGCCCAAGGCCGGATCGCCGAGATGCCCGCAGCGGCATAATCGTGTTGCCTTCCCAGCATCATTTACAAAAGGGAGATGTAAAAGCCTGATTTCAACGTCATCGCGTCCGATGATGATACGATCCGTGATCGTCTCAACCGTCTGGCGCTTGTCGTCAGACGAGAGGTGATCCCAGCGGCTCCACAGGTCACGAGCTTCATGCAGAGCTTCATCCTGTGAGGCAGTGCTGATCGAGAGAACATCAATGCGCGCTTGCAAGCGTGGCAATTCCTCTTCGAGTTGGTTGCGGCGCTGCGAGAGTGGACGATGGCGACGACCGAAATCTTCCTTGGAAAGGCCGTCGGCGAGGTAGAGCTGATAGAGGCGTTCGTCCTCGGCTTCGAGCTTGCGGAGTTCCTCCCTGGACGAGGCGATGAGCTTGCCGGTGTCCACCATTTCGCAGTCAGCGGTCTGCCGGTGCGCTTCAATCTCAGCGGGCGAGAGCAGGAAGTGCCGGAGCCGTTCGTGATAGACAGCCTCAAGATCGCTGATCGGAATTTTGTTTTTGCACTTCGTGCAGACATATTTCGGCGAGTTCACCCACACATACATTTTAGCCGTGGGATCGCAGTGGCAGAAGGCAAACCCGGCAAACAAATGGACGGGCTTTCGGCTGACTGGCCTTCGACTGTCGCGCTGTCCGTCAAGGATGGCGTTGCAGCGGGTCCAGAGGTCTTCCGAGATGATAGGCTCGACCGCGTTGAGCACCCATTCGCTTTCGGGTTTCAGTTCCCAATTTTTGGTCCGGTCATCGGTGCGGGTGTAGTTCGAACGGTGAATGCCCTTGGCGGTCCCGTCACGTAGCAGCCGCGTCACGGTAGTGTCGGAGAAGGGCGCGCCGTTGCGTGTCCTATGCCCCCGTTCGTTGAGCAGGCGGGCCACCGTCTTCTTGCGGCGGTGTTCGTCAAACAGCTCATACAGTAGAGCGCGAACCGGAGCCTCGACAGGGTCAGGTTCCAGCTTCTTATCTCGCCAACGATACCCGAACGGTGCAGCCCCGCCGATGGGTTTGCCCATCTTGGCGCGAATCGGCACTGATGCCTGGACACGTTCAGCAATCTCTTCACGTTCCCACTGCGCCATCGCGGCGATCATCGTGAAGAAGAGGCGTCCCGCTGGGGAACTGGTATCAATGGCCTCTTGAAGCGATACCAAGTCGGCACCGTTGGCACGGAATATGTCGGCAAATTCGAGTAGCTCTTTGGTGTTGCGAGCGAGCCGAGCGAGCTTCGAGAAGACCAACCCGGAGATCGCACCCGACCGAATATCAACGAGCATCCGCTTGGCTTCGGCATGTTCCATAACCGATTTGCCGCTCACGGCTTCAAGTCGGTATACCTCTACGATGCGCCAGCCCTTGGCTTCGGCATATGCGCGGGCGCGCCGCTCGTGATGTTCTGGGCTTTCGCCCTGCACCTGTTCCTCGGTTGAAACCCTGATCCAGATGCCGACATGCTTCGGGTCTTCATCGTGAGCCATGGCACGATCCCTCTTGCGGTGAAGAGGAATCCTATCTTGCTCCGGCATTCGCACAAGCTATTTTCGTGCTTTGTTCTCAGATTGATCACTCAATGCGAGGGGCAAGAACCCGCAGGGAATCGTGGCTCATATTTCGAGGAACGCAGTGTAAATCCGGACCGCCACCGACTGTTTCCTGGCCGATCAGGCGCACCGCCTCCATTTCGCAACAGCTAACGGAGCCGTGGCGGTCTCTTCCAAACGCGGAAGAGACGCGGGGGGCTTACTTCGCTTGAGTGATCCCGCACTGCCCTTGTTCCATGGGAATCTGCCTGGTGATGCGGGTTGCGTTCTCGGCATAGGCTTCCGTTACCGAACCGTGGTTCACTGTTTTGCCTCGAAGTGGGCTCACGCCATCGCACAGGTGGAAGACGTGCGGCGTCGTAGCCTTCTTGGCACCGTTCTCCGCCGCGATCCAATAGACCACATCTTGCCCGGCTGGGTTTTGGGCGCTCTTCGTCGCGTCGGCCACGGCCTGCGAATCCCTGGCGATGTCTTGCGCTTGCGCGGCGACTTCGGGCGAACAGGCAGTGGTCGGCTGGCTAGCTTTGATCTGGGCCGCGCACTGGTTCATGTCTTGGGTATATTGCTCGACCGACGGCGGCTTGAAGTCCACCCCGATCAATGTGGCGACTACGGCCAGAACGACACCGATGCCACCAGCGATCTTCTTGTTCTTGGGATCCATGTCCTTGTCCATGAAGATCAGGACAATCAGCGGCAGGAAGGCGATCAGCGTGATGATCGCACCGAGCTGGTTTTGGACGAAGAACCGGAACGCGTCGGCCCTGCTGGCCGGATCGTGCGTGTTGGCCTTCTTCCACATCACGCTGCCAGCAATCGCGAACACCGCAATCACGACGAGCAGGCCGATCAGCAGCGCAAGGTTGCCGTGGTCGAACTTGTGCTGTTTGAGCAAAACGATACCGGCGATCTCGGTGCCAATGGCAACGATCCACGAAAGCGCCGCGAAAATGCGAAGTCGGCCAGCGGAACTCTTCTGGCCCTGCGTCGCTTGCCATGCTTTGGTGACATCGACTTCTGCGGCTGGCTTGTTGTCGGACATATTTAGATTCCCCATGAGGGCACGACGGACGCCCAACGGCAAACCCACCCTCTTTTGGCCCAGGTGAGCCTACGTCGCCAGACTAGGGCAGTCAGTTGGTGTCCGCAATTGAGTCGGCTTGAGCCATCCCACAGTGGATGCCGAGCGTGCGATTTCGGCCACTAGCTATCTGCGATCAACGGGCCTTACTTCCTAATCATGCCCATCACATCGTTGATTGGGTTGCCATCGCCATCCCGATCTAGAAAATTGGTCATGGTGCCGAGCCATCCACCGCTGCCCTCGACGTTCCCGCCAATGCCAGCGAGAATCGAACCAAGCACACCGCCCTGCCCAGACGTCGGAGAGCTGGAAGCCGCGTTCACAATCGCCGGAACCAGCGAGGCTAACACGGTTGCGGGGATTCCCGTCGAAGCCGCGACTTCTTCGGTCGCCGCTCCGTTATCAACGTTGGGATTGGCGATTTTTGGCAGGAGTTGCGAGGCTGCGACCTGCACCTGCTCCGGCGTCAAACCCACCTTGGCTCCAATCGCAGCCAGATCGAGACCCCCGGATTGGGCCATCAGGTCTTCGAGCATTCCCATTGCAATCCCTCTCGGTCATTCTCCCAAACTTCATAGCTTCGCACTTTGCCGAATCCCAGCCAAACCGACCAAGGTTGCACAGTTCAGCTTTGGCCGCAGGCAGATAAGAGGGTTAAAGCCAGCGCGCCACGCCACCATGATGTGAGCAGGTGCCACGGTGGTTTTCACTAAAGCTGTAGGAGCGGTCACGGCATTGAGCGCTTGCTCCCGCTGGCGGACGCTGGGCCTGGACAGGACGGTGCACAAGATGTCCGCTGGCCGCCCGATAGTAGTCAGAGTGGCCATGGCGGTGATCGCGAGCGCTGACTGAAACCGGCGACAGCGCGACAGCGACCAGCGCGAGCAGGCCCATTGATCTCGTGAAAATGGTTCTTGCCATGGAAATTCATCCTGCCCCTGTTTTGCTCTTCGCGTGACCCGCGTTTGCCCTCGCGCCAATAGACCCTAGAATGCGGAGAAATCATATAGCTGGGCTAGCGAGAACGCAGATGACGGTGTCGAAATGGGAGTTCTGGTCGGTAGCGGTCATGCTTGCCGAGACTCATGGCCTGGAAGCAGAAGCCTTCGCTGCCGAAAAGCTTCAGGACGCCATCGAGCGCGGACATTCCGGCGACATCCTGACCTGGCGT
>JANLQJ010000005.1:0-8511 GCA_031367715.1 Hyphomicrobiaceae bacterium
CTGGTGTGCCAAAAACAGGCCGCGCTGGATGTCGTGCACAAGCGCCTGGAGCGCGAGGGGCTCGCCGAGCGCGTTGTCATGGTGAAGGATCCCACCAAGGATCGGCGCCCCGTTCTGGAACAGATCCGTAACCAGCTTGACCAGATACGCGCCAACAACGGGCAGGCGTCGGGATGGCTGAGGGAGCGTGCCGCCGTGGTCGAAAAAATCACGCGCCTTGAGACGCAACTTAACGATCAGCACAAGGCGCTCATAAGACGTGACGCAACGTCGGGGCGCACTTATCGCGAGACAATTGCCGATCTTATCGACATCGAGGCGGGCGGCGCGCTTCCAGATGTTGCCGGCTTGCGCCGCTTGCTCGCCTCGACTAGCGCCGAAGCCGCCGATGCGGTGGCCGAACAATGCGGTGCGCTTGCCAGTCAATGGCTGCCAGCACGTTACGAGGGCAGCCCGCTGCATGCCATGAAGCTGTTTGCCGCTAACGCCACCACAGTATCGCAATGCCTGCGCGACATAGAGGCGTTCGCTGTGTCGGAACACCGCCGTGCCGAGGCAATCAACCCGCGCGCGTTGACAATCGAGGTGCAGGACCCGGCGGCGCTTGCGGTTTGGGCGACGCAAAACGCCGCCAGCCTCGTGAAGCTCGATGCGACTGCTTGCGCCGAGCTTGGTCGCTTGGTCGGCGCCTTCGATGCTGTTGGCCCTTCATCGAGCGGCAACCGAGCCATGGGTGGGATCGCGACCCTAAAAGCTGACCTTGCAGCGGTTCCGGACCGGCGCACCGATGCCCGCCTTGGCTCATTGCTGGCTAACCTCGGCGATCTTGAACTCGACGGTTGGATCGCGGTTGCGGCCGACGCCCTGAAGCCGCGTGGCTGGTTGGGCCGCTTGCTGGGCGGCGGAAAGGCTGCCCGGCATAAGTTAGAGCAACTTCTGACGCCGATAAGCCCGACGGTCACAGATCCGGTGATCCAGGCATTCGCGGATGCCGCCGCTCATCAGCACACGCTGCGTTCATTCAAATCGCGTTTGGACGATCTGCTGCAGTCGTTCGGAGCGAGCCCCGCATTGGATGTCGTCGCCGCTCTATCAAAGGGGGCATTGGCGGCCGAGACTGACAGTCATGCCGCATCATTGGCGCGCGTGAGGTCGATCCACGCCATTTTGTCAGTAGCCCCGTGCCGAAAGGCGGCGATGGACGCCGCACGACAGGGCCTGCCGTCAGCTTTCGCGGCGCTGTTCGACGCTATTACCCGAGCGCTCACACTGGCCAAAGCGCGCCGTGCCAGCCTGACCGCGCTCGGGCCGCTTGGACCCTGGTTCACGGACGTGTGGATCGCGGCGGCCAAATTGTGCGCCGAGACCGATGAATCCAATACCAACGCACTTCGCGTCATCGTCAACGCACTGCCGACGCTTGAAGCGTTTCAGCGGTTCCGCGCCCGGGCCGGACAGTTGCCACCACTCCAGCTCGAAGCCTACGCCGCACTGAGGCCAATGGCAGATGAGTTCGATGTCAAGGCGCTGTCAGGCCCGATGAACGCCGTAGAGCGCATCATCAAACGCGAGGCGCGTTTGGGCTGGAAGCAGCGCATCGAAGCCGAGACGCCGATGCTTGGCGCAGACGAGGCCGAGATCGCATCGCTTGTGAGATCGCTCGCCATCGCCGAAGAGGATCTCAAGCGGATCAACAAGGAGGCGCTCGCCAACAACATTGATGCTACGCGGATCGGTGATCGCGCCAGCTGGACAGCGATAACGCGCTATACAGGTCCGCAGCAAAAGCGCCTACGCGAGTTCCTGCAGAGCGGCTCGGAGATTGGGCTGATGGAGCTGCGGCCGGTGTGGCTGATGAGCCCGGACGTCGCCAGCCGCCTCTTGCCACTTGTCAGCGGCCTGTTCGATACCATCGTATATGACGAAGCATCGCAGATGCCAGTTGAGTACGCCCTGCCGACCCTCTACCGCGGCCGCACGGTTGTCGTGAGTGGCGACGAGAAGCAGCTGCCGCCGACGTCGTTCTTTTCGACTCGAACGCCGCTCGAAGACGACGGGGACGACCTGGATGGTGCGCCGGAGGACATCGACGAGGAGGAACGGCAAGCCGCCATCGAGTCCTGGAACCGTAGGGAGATCCAGGACTGTCCCAACCTGCTTGAACTGTCCAAAGCCGTTTTGCCGTCTGAGCAGTTGCAGATTCACTACCGCTCGCAATTCCGCGAGCTGATTGCCTTCTCAAACGCCGGCTTCTATGCGGGAACGCTCAACGTACCGGTGCGCCATCCTGAAGCCGAGGTTGATCGGCACCGCCCGCTCGAACTCGTCCACGTCGGCGGGCACTACCAGGACCGCACCAACGCAGCAGAGGCCGATCGCGTCGTTGCCCACCTCGAGCGCCTATGGCTCGCCGGTACCGGATCGCCGCCAACCACGGGCGTTGTCACGTTCAACCGTGATCAGGCGGACCTCATAGAGGAGCGACTGGAGCAGCGCGCCGAAGAGAGCGAAGACTTCCGCCGGGCCTACGTGCGCGAGGTCGAGCGCAAGGAGAACGGCGAGGACATGGGCTTCTTCGTCAAGAATGTCGAGAACGTGCAGGGCGACGAGCGCGACCACATTCTCTTCTCGACCACTTTCGGACGCAATGCGCTAGGCACATTCCGGCGCAACTTCGGCGTCCTCGGGCAGAGCGGTGGTGAGCGGCGCCTCAACGTCGCCATCACGCGTGCACGCCAGCGGATCACGATTTTCACGTCGATGCCGATCGAGCTGGTCTCGGATGTGCTGAGTTCAGGCGCGCAGCCGGCTCAGCCGCGTGACTTCCTGCAACTCTATCTCGCCTATGCCGACGCGGTCTCGCGTTGTGATCATGAGCGTGCGCGCCGGCTACTCGGCCAGCTCGGCTCGGCGCGCGCCGAACGCGGTCGCACCAAAGCGGCGACAGGAGATGCGTTCGTGCGCTCGGTAGCGGCAGCCATCGCCGCGATGGGCTGGGCGCCATTGTCTGCAGGCGACGGCAGCGCGTTCGGAATCGACCTCGCGATACCGCATCCTGAATCAGGCGGCTTCGGCATTGGCATCGAGTGTGACGCCGCCGATCATCCGCTCCTTGCCCGCCCGCATGCTCGGGAGGTCTGGCGGCCGGACGTGATGCGCCGATCGCTGCCGGCAATCCACCGCATCTCGTGTTACAGCTGGTATCATCGCCGCGCACAGGAGATGACGCGGCTGAGGGGGGCCGTCGAAGCGGCCATGGGCCGAGGTTCGACGGCCGTAGTTGCAGTGAGAGAGCGAGAAAGGTCAGCATCATGAGTGGTCCCAAGGTCGTGAGACTCGTGACCATTGAGGAGGTCCGGGAGATATGCCGCGGCCACCTCGCGCGGCTCGACGCCACTCTTGCCCGCTGGGAGAAAATATGCCGGCGCAACGATGCTATGACAGACGAGGACGTGCTGATCATGCGCTCGCGCCGCGCCGAGATTGCGTTGCTTATGACGAAGGAACGTTATCTCGATCTGCAGAAGCAGGTCCCACTTGAGATGCAGTGGATAGAGACCGACTTGGTCAAGCGTCTTGCTGCGGCCACGCTGCGTGTGGCGGACGCCAGCACGCGCGCACGGCGCCGCGAGATGCTTGCCGCCCAGCTGCTGCAGCGCGCAACGCTCACAGCCGAACAGCGGCGCGATCTGGAGGCCATTGCCCAAGGCAACGACATCAATGGCGTCAATGCGGAAACAGTTCTAGGCGAAGCCTTGCGTCGTACGGCGTCGACGGGCGGAAGAGACGATGACGATACCGAATTGCAGGCGCTCGCTCAGCGGCTGTCAGTTGGGCAGAAAGGTGAAACGCTCGACGACTGGCTTGCTGCGAACCCATCGGAGGACGAGAGCGGGTCATCGGGCGACAGCATCGACTCTGCGATCGCGGGTTTGGCAGTTGCCGGTGCGGTGAAAGACGCCGAACGGCTCGCCGCGCGATATCGCGCCATTCTCACCGAGCCGGCATCGAATGCCCGCAAGATGCGTACCGACACGCTGTTGCTCGAAGTGAGCCGGACTCTCGAAAGGCGTCGGCAAGCGGTCCGCCAGTTGGCCGAGTTGGAAATCACGTTGGCCGAAGCCCGTGCCGTGCTAGATCCGGCTCATGCGTCCTTGATTGCAGATGCCGAGACCGCCTTGTTGCACGACGATGCAGCGACAGCCGCAGCTGTTCGCGAGCGTCTGTCGGAAGCCATCGCATCGCAATGTCAGTCCTTTGCTGCAGCCTCCCGGCGGCGTGCTGTACTGGCCGCCCTGGCCGAGGTCGGCTACGAGGCACGCGAAGGCATGGAGACCGGCGAACCTGCCGGCGGACGGCTCGTTGCCCGCCGCGCTACCAACCCGGACATGGGTGTCGAGATTGCTGGCGGCTCAGCGAGCGCTCGTCTGCAGTTGCGCCCCGTCCGCTTTGCTTCGGCAGGCTCGACCGGCGACTCCAGCAAGGACCGGGATATCGAGACGATCTGGTGCAGCGACTTTCAACGCCTGCTGGACAGGCTCGGCACTCTCGACGCCGACTTGGTTGTTGAGCGTGTGACGCCCGTTGGTGAGGTGCCGGTGATGGTTGTCCAAGAATTACAGGGCGAAAGTGAACGTCGTTCGAGCATTCCATCGAGCAGGCAGTTCAGTTCCTGAAAATCCCAGCAAAGTGGCCGGTGAAGCTTTGGCACCGTTCTCACCCGGCCTCATTTAGCACCCGACGATCGAACGCTGATTTTACCGCGCCGACCGAGGCACCGAAGTGCCGTCCGTACTACAAGCTCAGACCAAAAATGATGTTCACGACACGTTGGACCTCCCGGAAGCGTCGTGCACCAAGCCTGAAGGTGACCTCCACCAGTCTGTCTTGTGGCCTGTCGATCTCAAAGGCGAGGCGGGTGGGAGTGAATTCGACAAGCCGCAGCCTGGAGGTGGCCAGCGTAACGGTCGGGCTCGTGGGTCTCAAGATAGCAGACTCCGCCGTCTTCATCCTCGAATTGCCGCTGAAGCAAGACGTAGGGTTGGACTGGCGCATTGGCAAGGTCGTCGGCGGCCAAGCGCTCGTTGCCGAACGAGGCCTCGAAACACTGGTCGTCGAAATTGCTGACGGTGACGTAGCGGGCGTTTAGCTTCATTGAGAGACGTTTGGTTGATGAGGAGCGTTTAATCAATTCGGGTGGGGACGGTGCCCCCAGAGCGGAATCGCATCCACGCAGGGTGGCCCAGGTGCCACGGCGGCCGCTCTGGTGAGCGTATCGTTGGGCGGCGTCCCGTGTAAATTTCACGCAGATCGAGTTGCTTGGTTGGCCGCCGTCGTCGGCCCGCCAGCGCGGTTTGACTGTTGATGGCGCTTCCCATATATATGAAAAGCCCCATGAAGCGTTGGCGTCATTCATGGCGAAAATCATATATATTGAAGGTCCCATGAAAACGGCCCGACAGCTTCGCCCCCACTACGGACACGCGGTCTCCGGTGACAGTTTCTGGCCGCGCAGCTTCAGTGTCAACTTGGCGGTTGAGACGTTGCGTGACGGCGGAAGCATCGCACTTTTTGGCCCTCGCCGCACAGGCAAGTCGTCCATCATGAAAGAGGCGGCCCGAATCCTTAGGGAGGGCAAAGATCATCACCCGATTGAGATCGACCTCGAGGGCCGCTCGGGGCCGGCCGCATTCGCCAGCAAGCTGATCGAGGAGATCCCAAAGCCGCTGCGAGGCAAGATCGTAACCGGCTGGACAAAGCTCGGCGGCCTTCCGCCGGCTCTGCTCAAGCTCCTGGAAGGGTTCGGCCAGAAGTCGCCGTCGCCCCTTCCGACCGATTCGAAGACCGAGGGATTGATGCGGGAGTATTGGGAGCTGCTGTCCGAGACAGTCTACACGAACGCAAAGGACAGCAAGCTCAAGGTGGTGCTGTTCCTGGACGAACTGCCCTACTTCTGCGAGGAGCAGATCGTGAAAGGGGTGTCCGTTGCCGAGATCGACACCTTCCTCGCCACGCTGCGCCGATGGCGGCAGTCGGGCGCCATTCCAATGGCCATCGCCGGCTCGATCGGTATCCGCCATTTGGTGCGTACCTACGGCATCAGGGCGGATCACCTGAATGACTTGACGCCGATTACCATCGAAGCCCTCACGGCAAGCGACGCAACCGAGATGCTGGCCGCTTTGGCGGCACACAAGCAGATCGGCTGGTGGAGCCTGGAACTTGGCGAAGCAGTGGTCGACTGTGCGCCCGATCTCATCCCGAGTTATCTGCAGCGAGCTTTTGCGGAGGTAGTGGCGCGCGACGCCCGGACACCAGATGCCGCGGCCGCGGCGCTGCAAGGCCGAATGAAGGCCGAATTCGAGCAGGGCTTCTTCGATCAATTTACCAAGCGATTGCGCCGCTACGGCAAGGGTGAAAAGGCGGCACGCGCAGCGCTCGCCTGTGTCGGCGCGAGCGATCCAGAACCGGTCAATCGCGATGCGGTGGAGGAGGCCATTTCGAACGCGGGCGTCAAATCCCAGGATGCTGTCGAGGATGCGTTATTGACTCTTGTCGAGGATGGATTCTTGCACGTTGACGCCAGCGCTGGAACGGCCGGGTTCGCATATCGGCTGGTAGCAAGCTGGTGGCGTTCACGTCCAGGCGATCGCAGACGAACGAAGGCGTGAGGCGTTGATGTCGGACGCCAAACCACTCCTATCGATTTCCGAACCGCTCGGACGCGCACTTGAAATCGTTCGCAGCAATTTGCTGCGTGACGACGCCCCGCTCCAACATGTGCTGGTGGTCGCGCCACGCGGCGGCGGCAAAACGACATTTCTGCGGGCTCTGTCCGAAGCGATTGCTGCGGACCGTGATCTCGGGACACGCGCGGCGGTGGCCAACGTCGGCGCACTCGAAGTCGGAACCGCGGGCCCGGACCACTATATTGATCGGTTGGCAGCTGCGTTCGATCGCAGCATCGTGCAAATGACTTTGAACTTCGGCCAATTCGACGAGGCTTCGTGGATCGCTGCACTTGGCCGCCTCGATAAGGCGCGCGCCAAATCCCTCCGAGGTCGACGCAGGTTAGGTTTACTCCTGGTGGATGGATTCGATGACGCATTGACGCGCGCGTTCGCACCGAAGGATGCACAATCCCGACTTAGGCGATTGCTGCAGTCGGATTCCGGGCTGATGTTGATCGGCGCGGCAAACAGCTCGGATGTTCAGCGGGACTACGACGAACGGTTATTTCAGTCATTCCTCGAGATCGACCTTCCCCAGGTTTCGGCTGCAGACGCCGTGCGGCTCGCCGGCCAGGGGCGCGGCGGTCGCATCGTGTCAATTGTCGTTGAATTCATCGGCGGCTCGCCGAGGCGGGTACAGATCATGCTTGACGCCCTGGCCCGCGAGCCGGAGCTTTCGGCCTCCGCGCTCGTCGAGCGATTGGTTGGGCACGAGGAAAGCGGGTTTGACGCTGTGCTCGCTGGGTTGCCAATCCGGCAACGGCGCGTCTTGGATGCGCTCCTTGTCGGCGGCGAGCCAAATCGCCCAACGGGACTTGCTGAACTCCTCGGGACGATGCAAGCCGATATAGCAGATGCCGTCAGCCTGCTGGCCGCCGCCAAAATCATCGTCAAGAGCAAGGCCTCAACGACGCGCCGGGCCTACTACATGATAAGCGACAGGCTGCTAGCCTTTTGGTATGCGCGCCAAAGGGGCGGACCCGCCTATTTGGCGGACTTGACTGACATTGTAGCAATCGGTGGCGATATCGGCGCGGCCAGCACCAAACCGAAGCCGGATTTTGCCAAGGATACTCGGGCAGCGTCGTACCGGGCTTTGGAAACGTGGCTTTCAAAACAGTCCGACTTGGACGTCGCGTCTAAGATCGTTGCCGCGTCACTTGTCCGTGCAGCGCCGTCAGGGGCGCTTGAGGATGCCGCAGATCTCTTGTCACAGCGCATCGCTCCTCAAGCAGCAACAGCTCTTCTGCGAACCGCCGCCGCGTCTGACCAAGCAACCGCAAAGGCGAGCCATCCTGACATCGAGACCGCAATGGCGCTGTTGCGGCTTCCCCGATCGTCGCAAAGCCTCAAATAAAGCCAGCCATCTTCGCCCGGGGCTCAGAAAACACATTTGGGCGTCGGAGCGGTGCGGCGGGCTTTTGGTGCCCAACGCGTTTCAAGAGTTCGGATTTCCGTCGGGGGAACGAGGCAAAATCGACCACCAACGATATGAACACCGACGCGATGTCTGCGCCGCGACAAAACCGCACGACGCGTGATCGCAGAGGCAGCGAACCGTGCAACAAATTGAAAACGTCGTTCGAATAAATATAGATAAATCAATATGTTATAGGCATAATTCCGGCGTCACTCGCGCCCGTAGGGAGCGCCACAATGAACATTCTTGCTAGCTTGCACTTCGCCGTGCCGGTGGGCGTCGGGCCTGAGCGGCCCGGCTGCGGGCGGGTGGCGACCTGGGTCAGCCGTAGCTACCGTCACGCCAGCTCGCGGCTCCGGA
>JANLQJ010000006.1:0-2227 GCA_031367715.1 Hyphomicrobiaceae bacterium
TGCACCGACAAGACCGGCACTCTGACTGAGAACCGGATGTCCATCTCAGAACTGCGGCTGCCGAGTGGTCAGGCGTTCCAGGCGCGCGAGGCCAAAGACGCGAACTTGCCGGATGCGTTTCATGATCTCGTCGAGTTTGGCCTTCTTGCCAGTGCACCCGAGCCCTTCGATCCCATGGACAAGGCCTTCCATGAACTGAGCCGCGCACGCCTCGCCGGCACAGAGCATCTGCGTGGCCCCGATTGGAAGCTCGCCCACGCTTACGGCCTTCGTCCCGACTTACTCGCCATGTCGCAGGTCTGGCAGGGCAGCGGCGACCCACAACAGTTCGTCGTCGCATCGAAGGGCGCACCCGAAGCCATAGCCGAACTATGCCACCTCTCTACCGAGGCGCGCGCCTTACTGAGCTCGTCGGTCAACGCCATGGCCACTGAGGGGCTGCGCGTGCTCGGCGTTGCTCGTGCATCGTTCGCGGGAACGAATTGGCCGGAGTCGCAGCACGACTTTGTGTTTGAGTTCGTCGGTCTTGTCGGCCTTGCCGATCCGCTGCGCGCGAGCGTGCCGGCGGCCGTGGCGGAATGTCGGACAGCCGGAATCAAGGTGGTCATGATCACCGGGGACTACCCGGCGACGGCTCGAGCGATTGCCCTTCAGGCCGGTCTCGATGCCGACGATGTCGTGACCGGCGACGATCTCAAGGCTATGAACGATATCGACCTGGCGCAACGCGTGCGCACTGCGACTGTGTTTGCGCGGATCATGCCGGAGCAGAAGCTCCGCATCGTCAATGCCCTCAAGGCGAGTGGCGAAATCGTCGGCATGACCGGAGACGGCGTCAATGACGCGCCGTCTCTGAAAGCTGCTCACATTGGTATTGCGATGGGCGGACGTGGAACGGACGTGGCGCGCGAGGCATCCTCTATCGTACTGCTCGATGATGATTTCGGATCGATCGTCAAGGCGATCCGGCTCGGTCGCCGAATCTACGACAACCTGCGCAAGGCGATGGGCTTCATCTTCGCTGTCCATGTTCCAATTGCGGGGCTCGCCCTGTTGCCGCTGCTGTTCGGCCTGCCGATCCTGTTCGGGCCGATGCACATCGCGTTTCTGGAGATGGTCATCGACCCGGTCTGCTCGCTCGTCTTCGAGGCCGAGACGGAAGAGGACGATGTGATGCGACGAAGGCCTCGCTCTCCAGATGAGCCGTTGTTCTCACCACATTTGATCGGATGGAGTGTGCTGCAGGGCGGGTTCGCGTTTGCGCTCGTTGCCGCCATCTTCGTCATCGGATATCGGCACGGCATGCCGGAGACAGAAGTGCGTGCACTCGCTTTCTTCTCTCTGGTGATGACGATTGTCGGTCTGATCCTCGTCAACCGCTCCTTCAGCGCCTCGCTGATCACGGCACTCCGTCGGCCAAATCCGGCGCTTGTCTGGGTGCTGGTATCTGTCACGACAATGCTCGGCCTGACGTTGTTCTGGCCGTTCGCGCGCGGATTGTTCCGCTTTGGACCGCTGCACTGGGACGATCTCGCACTGACGCTAGGAGCGGGCGCGCTCGTGCTGGTCGTTCTGGAGGTTCTGAAACCGATCTGGCGCACCCGGTTGGAACCATCACCAGAAATCAAATCGGGCCAGTCAGATCGCAAACCCTCTGACGGGCACCAACTATGAACATTCACGCTATTCAAACCGGCTTTGTTCGGATCAAGACGGCGCAGGTCGAAGGCCGTGGCCACGGCTTGGCGCGGCGGCTCGCCATCCTCACCGATCGCAACTGGACCGATTGGCTGCCGACCTATGCGTGGGCGATCGAGCATCGCGATAGCGTCATCGTGGTCAACACCGGGCATGGCGCACACCTGCTCGAAACGGGCATCTCCTTGCATCCCTATATTCGATGGGAGGTGGCCTTCCAGATCGAGCGTGAACAGGAGATTGGACCACAGCTGCGCGCCCTGGGGATCGCCCCGCCCGATGTGAAATGGGTTGTGCTGACGCATTTGCACATGGATCACGACGGCGGCCTTGCACATTTTCCCGACACTGAAATTTTCGTCTCGCGCGGCGAGCTGAACACGGCGCGCGGTTGTGCCGGCCACATTCGCGGCTATCTTCCCAACCGCTGGCCGACTTGGTTCGACCCCAAACCGCTCGATCTTGCGGCCGAGACAACACAGCCGTTCGGCAGCTTCCGCGGCGCCAAGGCGAGCCTGAAGGCCTGCAT
>JANLQJ010000121.1:0-1700 GCA_031367715.1 Hyphomicrobiaceae bacterium
GGCCGCCAAGTTCCCGGCCGTGAAAAGCCTCGATACCTTCGACTTCCTGGCCATCCCCGCGCTCAACAAAATGCTGGTGCTGGAGCTGGCGCGGTCGGAATACGTGATCCGCCACGACAACATCATCGCGCTCGGGAACTCAGGCACCGGGAAGACTCATGTCGCCCTGGCCCTTGGGCTGGCCGCCTGCCAAAAGGGGTTCTCGGTCTTCTTCACGAGTGCGGCCACGCTGGTCAACCGGCTGATGGAGGCGCGTGACGAACGGCGCCTGTCGCGGCTGCAGGCCCAACTCGCCGGGGTCAAGCTGCTCATCATTGACGAACTCGGTTATGTGCCGCTGTCGCCGACCGGCGCCGAGCTGCTGTTCGAGGTGTTCTCGCAGCGTTACGAACGCGCCAGCACCATCATCACGTCGAACCTGCCGTTCGAGGACTGGACCAGCGTGCTCGGGTCGGAACGCTTGACCGGCGCGCTGCTCGACCGGCTCACCCACCACGTCCACATCCTGGAAATGAACGGCGACAGCTACCGCCTCAAGCATGCTCGCGGCAGCCGGCGCAAGGCCACCAACGTTGCCAGCGACGCGCCGGTGGCAAACGAAATCGTCGACCAGGACACCGGCGAGATCACACCAGCTTAGACCGGTCGTTCGCGGGCAATCCAACCAACCTCAAAAAGAAACGCAAGAAGCAGAAAGGCCCCCACGAGGGGGCCTTTCTGCTTCTCCCGCCACCGCCCACACTGGCTCCCGTTTACTCCGGCCCGCTGGTCCCCATTCGCTCCGGCGTTGACACACATGTGGGAGATGACGCCGCCGTGTAACATTTTCATTGATGTTGGAGAAATTCTTCGGCCTCGGCATGAAGGCATCAGACGGCAAGATCAGCGCGCTTTGCCTCTGCCGAACGGAGGCTACAAGGTCGTTCAACGACGAGACTGGGGTCGAGACGGACTCAGGCCGATCTATGCGAATGTTCAGGACCTGAGCGAGTCCAGATTAACCGGCGCAATCTCAATAGCCGGACGGACTTGGTGGATTGAGACGACAGCGCGAGAGGGTGAGCCACGCAGTTGGCGCTATCAGATTTGGAATGCGGTCGTCGAGTGGCTGGCGGAGATCGGGCCAAAACTGATCCGGGATCATTCCACGGTCTTTCCGCCGGGAGCATACCGTGTCCGCATCGATCTGCCGCAAGACGCGCAATTCCATTCCGGCGCGGTCGAAAGCGACCAGCCGAACAAAGTGCAGTTGCCTGCAACCGTCGATTTCACAGCTGAGGCAGGCGTAGTACGAAACGGTAAGGTCGCTATCTTGAACGATTGGCCCGGCTATCTCAGATCGCCTAAGAACATTGCAGAATCTGAGCTCGTTGCGGCGATTCTTGAAGCCTTTGTAGATAAGAGTAAGTCGGGCGCGCCCCGCGCGCAACTCGTAGCGATGGTGAGAGAGGCAATCGGATCCGAAGATTGGCGTTGGCTACACGCGCAGGAGGCAATCACTCCGTTGCAACGGCTCGCGGGACGTGGACTGATAGATGATTTCCGGGCGATAGCATTTTCGGCGCACGCGCTGGCCAAGTGCGGATCGGTTTGGGCGTTCCGATACAGGACGAAGGGGAGCGAGATTGACGGCGTAGAACACTGCCGTGAGTTCCTGAAGGAATATCGGGATCATATGCTCGCGTCGATCGTCGCCGACG
>JANLQJ010000218.1:0-2677 GCA_031367715.1 Hyphomicrobiaceae bacterium
ACCTTGCTCGGGTGCCGACTGCCATCTGTCGTGTGCTGCGGGAGGCTGCGGTGAGCAGGAGAGCACCTCCTGCGAATTCGTGCTCGACTGCGCAGTCGAATTGGCGGCGGAACTCGCCAGCGGCGACCAGCAATGCGAGGACTCTTCGATCGAGATCAGCACGCTCAACACTCAAGGTGGCGAGGCCAAGGTCGAGATCGTGCGCCTGCCCACCGGATCGAGCTGCAAGCCACCGCCTTGTGTGCGCTGACGGTAGCCATCGGTTTGCCGAAGGGGCATCTTGGTATCAGCGCAATAACAGCGCAATAAGTGACATCGGCTGCGCCGCGCGCTACACTTAGTGGTGATGTTCACCCCCACCTTCCGCATCACCCCTGCCATCACCAGGGCCCTCATGGAGATCGAGGCCTGCCGGCAGGCCGTCATGGCCTTGCCGATCGACCTCGCCATGCTGAAGAGCTTGCGCGAGACCGCGCGCATTGCCGCCACGCACTATTCGACCATGATCGAAGGCAACAGGCTGACCGAGCCCCAAGTCCGCGAAGTCCTGCAAGGCGCCCGGTTCCCCGGCCGCGAGCGTGACGAAGCCGAGGTCAGAAACTACTATCGGGCCTTGGAATGGGTGGAAGAGCGGATCGCCCGCGATACCCCGCTTGCCGAAGGCGACGTCAAGCGTCTGCACGGCCTGGCCTTCTACGGCAAGAACCGCAACTCCCCCTACCGCGACGGACAGAACGTCATTCGCGACAGCGCCTCGGGGCGCATTGTCTACCTGCCGCCCGAGGCTGCCGACGTGCCGAGCCTGATGGCGGATCTGGTTGCCTGGGTCACAGCAGAAATTGGCACGGGCGAGTTGCCGGCGCCGATCGTGGCCGCTCTTGCCCACTACCAGCTCGCCACCATTCATCCTTGGTTCGACGGCAACGGCCGCACAGCGCGGTTGCTCACGACCTTGATCCTGCATCGGGCCAGCTATGGTCTGAAGGGCATCTACTCGCTCGACGCCCACTACGCGCGAGACCTCGATGCCTACTACCGCGCCCTCACGGTCGGTCCTTCGCACAACTACTACGAAGGTCGCGCGCCTGCCGATCTGACGGGCTTCATCGCCTATTTTTGTGCAGGCATGGCTCAGGCTTTTGCCGACGTGCGCGCAGCGGCCACGGCCGCAGAGGCCCGCGCAGCACCGGACCAGTCGAAGCTCCTGCGCTCGCTCGATCCGCGCCAGCGTCGGATGCTCGAACTGTTCCGTGAACGCGACATAGCGACATCGATCGAGATCGCTGCCTATCTCGGCCTCAGCCAGCGCACCGTTGTTCCCTTGTGTCGCGCCTGGCTCGCTGACGGCCTGTTGGAGCTTGCCGATCCGTCGCGCAAGAACCGGGCCTATCGCATCGGCGCACGCTATGCCGACCTGTTTGCCACGTCCCGGCCGAGGTGAGTTGCCACTAGCTTTAAGAGGCCAGCTCCAACGCACGGTGGCTGGATTGGCACGAGGATACGGCAGTAGGCCTTGTCGTCGAAGTAGTTGAGCAGGTGCATAGTCTTGATCATGCGCCTGAGATCAGCAAGGGCACGCGCGAGCTTGGTCGGGCTGTTGTTGGTTTGCAGCATCCGCATTAGGCCGGAAGCCTGCTCCAGCGGGACCGCAAGCAACACAAGGCTGTCGCGCATGGTGCCGGGCACCGCGACGCCATTGAGGCCGGTGTATTGATCCGAGGTCACGTTGAAATAGGTGACGCCCCGCTCGCGGCCGAAATATTTCGGGTTCGGCCCGGCAAGGATGGTTCGCACGGCTACGAGGAACTAAATGCCGTCGGCGGACGCCACCTCACCGCCGCCCGATACCTGCACGAGGCCGATGCTGTTCTGCGCCGCGGCCAATTTGGCATTGGCTGCGGTCAGTGTGTCGGCGCGGATATAGTCTTGCTTGACCCAGCCCAATCGCGCGCGCCACAGCGCCGGAACGTCCGCCAGGACCTTCGGCTCAGGGCCGGTGTTGGAGGCCTGTAGCGCGACAAACTGGATGAATATCGTTCCACCTTGATTGTCGCGCTGCACTTCCTCCCGGTTTCGGGATCTTATCTGCCCAAAGCCATCGCGGCCGGCGCGGTGTTAGACTACATCTGGTTCACGCCAACGACGACCATCGAGAGCACCTGCGTCCGACTGCGCAAGAAGGGTCAGTTGAATTGGGGCGCTGGCGGCCGGGGCGGCCCAATCCTGCAGAACTGCCGTTGGCGAACGCCCCGAGACGTCATTGGTCCTACCGCCAAACTCGTTCTGGTGTCGCACTGGCGATGGCAGCAGCCAGCGCCGAATCTTGAACCGCTCCTCGATCGCCCGAACCTTGCGCGGCCAGATCCGCCAGTTCGCTTCATTCGCATCGCAGCACCTCCTTGCCCGATCACCCCTAAAAGAGCGCGATCGCCGGTACTCAAAACAAGTGTGCGTCCAGGTCAAGCATACGAATACAGAAATTGTTAGCAACTATTATGTCACACAAAAATATGATCACTGTACTTCACATGGCGAGGGTTGGGGGACAACAGGATAAAGGAACGGTGTCATACTGACGTCGGAAGGCTGAACTAACCTGATTTTCGTGACGTCACAAAAATTGTGATGACGCTACCCATATTATTTGCGCCCAGAGATCCGCCTTGATTCATGACGT
>JANLQJ010000260.1:0-4774 GCA_031367715.1 Hyphomicrobiaceae bacterium
GAAACCTGCTGCACGCGCACCGTGCCTTCCAGCAGCAACAGGTACGCCTCGGGCGACTGCCCCGGACCGTAGATGCGGCTGCCTTCCGGCAGGTCGATGATGCTGCTTTGCTTTTCCAGCGCCGTGAGCAGGTCGCCGGGCAACCCCCGCAGTCCAGGGAAGTGATTGATCCAGCGGTCCCTTGGCATCATCCTGGTCTCCCGCTGCGCTACATTGGTAGCATGTCGCATAACGACCGAAGTGCTTTGGCGTCAAGCAATGCCAATCGGACGAGACTGGACGTGGATTCGCTACTTCGGCTGAACTTGGCGTCGATCAGAAGTAGCGATGGCAGTCGGTTTAATAGTCATGGACGATCCCCGAATCTGATCTCTATCGGTCCTGTATTTCCGCAACAGGAACAAGCTCCATGAAGCCTTCGGCAGGTGATGGCCGTTCAATGATGCGGCTGGGCGCATTCTCCATGATCCGCCATCACTTCGATCACCCGGCATTCCGCGATGCGTCCGTGACGGCAACCCTCCACCATGCGGGTCAGCTCACGCTTGAGAGCCTTCAGGCTGCGGATGCGTTGATCGACTTCGGTACGGCGCGCTTTGGCGATGGCGTCGGCGGAGGCGCAGGATTGCGAGGCGTCGTCCTGCAGCGTCAGTAGCGTGCGGATGGCCTCGATGTCAAAACCGAGTTCGCGCGCGTGTCGAATAAACCCCAGGCGGCGCAAGTCGCTGGCGGCATAGAGGCGCCGGTTGCCGTCTGTCCGCGACAAAGCCGGCAAAAGCCTGATCTGCTCGTAGTAGCGGATGGTCGGCACTTTGACGCCGCTGTGCCGGGCTGCCTCGCCAATCGAAACGTCAGTCATTTCCTGCTTGCTCCTCTAGCCGCTAGAGAATGTAGGGTCGCGCCATGAAATTCAAGTCGCCATCGAACACTGCCTTTGCGCGGCGACAACGAAGGATGACCTCAATGGCCACCACCCAGCAGGCCCGTTACCGTATCGACGGCATGGATTGCGCCGCTTGCGCGACCAAGATCGACACCGCCGTGCGCCGCATCCCGGGCGTTTCCGATGTCTCGGTGTCGGTGACCGCCGGTACCATGACCGTAAAGCACGACGGCTCGGGCGACCTCGGCCAGGTGGAATCGAAGATTGCGGGGCTGGGTTACTCCGCCTCACCGTTGGCAGAAAAAGCCGCCGCGCCCAAACAGGCCGCAGCCAAGGACAACCATGCCGGGCATGATCACGGTGACCAAGCTGGCCACGACCAAAAAGATCACAAAGACCACGACGACGACCACTCAACCGTCGAAGCCAAGGGCTTGCACGGCCACGACCATGAGCCGACGGCTGGCCCGTGGTGGCAGAGCAAAAAGGGTCAGCTGACGATCGCTTGCGGGGCTGCGCTGGTTGCGGCCTATCTCATCGGCCGGCTGGTTCCCTCAATCGCTCCCGATGCCTTCATCGCCGCCATGCTGGTCGGGCTGATCCCGATCGCACGCCGCGCTGTCATGGCGGCGCTCTCGGGCACGCCCTTCTCCATCGAAATGCTGATGACCATCGCCGCCATCGGCGCCGTCTTCATCAATGCCGGTGAAGAAGCGGCGGCCGTCGTCTTCCTGTTCCTGATCGGCGAACTGCTCGAGGGCGTGGCGGCCGGCCGCGCGCGCGCCAGCATTCAATCGCTGACGGCTCTGGTGCCGCAAACGGCGCTGCTTGAGGAGGGCGGCCAGACGCGCGAAGTGCCCGCTGACGGTCTGGCCGTCGGTGCGATCATCCTGGTACGTCCCGGCGACCGCATGCCGGCAGATGGCGTCATTGTCTCGGGCGACAGTTCCATCGACGAGTCGCCCGTCACTGGCGAAAGCACGCCGGTGCGCAAGGGCGCCGACGAACGGGTGTTCGCCGGCACCGTCAACGGCGATACCGCGTTGCGCGTGCGGGTCACGGCTGCCGCCGCCGACAACACGATTGCCCGCGTGGTAAAACTGGTCGAGGAAGCCCAGGAGAGCAAGGCGCCGACCGAGCGTTTCATCGACCGCTTCTCGCGCTATTATACGCCCGGAGTGGTCGCCGCCGGGGCGCTGGTGGCCATCGTGCCACCGTTGCTGTTCGGTGGCGTGTGGGGCGAGTGGATCTACAAGGGCCTCGCCATCCTGCTGATCGGCTGCCCGTGCGCGCTGGTCATCTCGATCCCGGCCGCCATCGCCGCCTCGCTGGCGACCGGCGCCCGCCGGGGCCTGCTGTTGAAGGGCGGCGCGGTGCTGGAGACGCTGGGCACCATCACCGCCGTCGCGTTCGACAAGACCGGCACCCTCACCGAGGGCAAGCCGAAAGTGACCGACGTGGTCGGCTTCGCCAAGCCGGCGAACGAAGTCGCCCGGTTGGCGGCGGCGCTGGAAACCGGCTCCAGCCATCCGATCGCGGTGGCGATCCTTGGCCATGTGGCCAGCAGCAAAATCGCCGTTCCGCAAGCGAGCAACCTGCAGGCGCACGGCGGCAAGGGCGTCACCGGCACGGTCGATGGGGTCGAGATCTTCTTCGGCTCGCCAAAATCGGCGGGCGAACGGATCGCGCTCACCAGCGCGCAAACAGCTGAGATCACGGCGCTCAACGACGACGGCAAAACCGTCTCGGTGCTGATCGCGGGCACGGAGATCGTCGGCCTGATGGCCGTTCGCGACGAGCCGCGCGCCGATGCGGTGGCCGGCCTGAAAGCGCTCAACGATGCCGGCATCAAGACCGTCATGCTGACGGGCGACAACAGCCGCACCGCCAAGGGCATAGGCAAGTCGCTCGGCATCGAAGTGCGGGCCGACCTGCTGCCGCAGGACAAGCAGCGCATCGTCGAAGAGCTGAAAGCGCAAGGCTTCAAGGTGGCCAAGGTCGGCGACGGCATCAATGACGCACCCGCGCTGGCGGCCGCCGATGTCGGCATCGCCATGGGCGGCGGCGCCGACGTGGCGCTGGAAACCGCCGACGCCGCCGCGCTGCACGGCCGGGTCGGTGACGTTGCCGCCATGATCGATCTTTCCAAGCGCACCATGGCCAACATCCGCCAGAACATCTCCATGGCGCTCGGCCTGAAGGCGGTGTTCCTGGTCACGACCATCATAGGGCTGACGGGTTTGTGGCCCGCCATCCTGGCCGATACCGGCGCGACGGTGCTGGTGACGCTGAACGCGCTCCGGCTGCTGGCGGCGCCGAAGCCGGGCGCGGCTTAGGCCACGCCGGCAAAGGTATCGAACAGTAGTTTGACGTTGAGGGCGAGAACAAGCGCCGCGACCACCCAGGCCACCACGGCGACGGAGCGCAGCACAACCAGCAGGCCCATCTTGCTGCGGTCGGTAACGAACAGCACCAGCGGGATGACGGCGAACGGCAGCTGCATCGACAAGATAACCTGGCTGAACACGAGCAGTTGGGTCGTGCCCGTCTCGCCGTAGAAGGCCGTGACGAACACCACTGGGACAATGGCCAGCGCGCGCGTCAACAGGCGACGAGCCCAGTTCGGCAGGCGCAACCGCAGAAACCCCTCCATGATGATTTGGCCAGCGAGCGTCGCCGTCGCGGTGGAGTGCAGACCTGAGGCCAGCAATGAAACCGCAAACAGCGTCGAGGCGATGCCGAAGCCCAGCAACGGCGAGGGCAATTCATAAGCCTGCTGAATATCCGAAGCGTAGGTATGACCTGAGGTGCTGAAAGCGGTGGCGGCCACCACCAAGGTGGCATTCCCGCGATCTATGGGGTGATGAAAAGCGCAGGCGCAGCATTCCCGAAGCGGATCGAGGCGCCGTACGAGGCCCTCCGGCTGACTTCGGAGTGAGCGTGACCTGCGCTTGCAATTCCCCAAGGAGTTTGGAACCAACCAACGATCTCGTTGTGGTCAGCAGCCAGATCCTGTGCATAGACCCAATCCAAAGCAATGCTGCGGATCTTGACGTTGTGCCCTAGAGTCTCAATCCGTCGAACCGTATGACTTGACCTAACGCCGTTTCTGCGTCCGCCGCCTCACCTGTAGTCGCTTGGGTCGTGATGCCACGATCCGCTGGGCGCGCGCCGAAGGGCGGCAGGTCGGCCTCCCTATCCGCCTTCTTCTTCGCCCCCGGCTTGACAAGCGCGCGCGCCCGCAGGCGCTCCTCTTCGCCGGACTGGGTCGTCACCATCTCCGACCAGACCTGCTCAAGTCGCTGGTCGGTTGTGCGTGTGCAGCCTGTCCAATGATCTGCGCGGGCGGGTGGAGCATCTGCGAAAGGTCCTTCGGCCAACGTGGGCGCGGGAAGCCGCCGCGCCTGGAAATTGGCATCGTCGAAATACCTCAACTTCTTGGCCCGGATCGGCGGCACACCCGACACCAACACAAGCGCGTCGTCATTGGGCAACTGCAGCACCTCGCCAGGCGTCAGTAGCGGCCGCGGCGTCTGGTGCTCCGAAATCGATGTGTGCGAGAGCCACGCGGCGCTGCGATTGCCGGAGAGGTTGCGCGGTTCGCGCAGCTGGGTCGCAGTGCCGAGCGCATCGGACAGCCGCCTGGCCGTGCGCTCGTCGTTGGGCGCGAAAGCGACGCGCACGTGGCAATTGTCGAGGATGGCATGGTTCGCCCCGTAGGCCTTGTCGATCTGGTGCAGGGACTGGGCGACCAGAAAGGCGCGGACGCCGTAACCGGCCAGGAACGCCAGCGCCGATTCGAAGAAATCGAGCCGCCCGAGGGCCGGGAATTCATCGAGCATCAACAGCAGCTGGTGCTTGCGATGCTCGCCATCGACATGATCGATGTGT
>JANLQJ010000276.1:0-3556 GCA_031367715.1 Hyphomicrobiaceae bacterium
GAGCGCAGCACCGCCGTCTCGGCTGCGGCGAGGCCATTCTCATCGAGCCGGCAGCCCTTGGCCCAGCGGCCGCGTGGTTCCCAGATCCGATAGCGCGTCCCTGTGAACAGGTCGACAACTTCGACCGAGGTCGCCTGCATGGCCAGACCGCCAGTGGCCACCTGGACCAGTCCGCCGAGACGCACGCCCGCGCGTCCTACGGTCGTGGCCACGTCCTGCAGCAACCGATCGATGTCCGCGCCCTTGGCGAAATGAATGGCGGCGATTGCGCTGTTGTCTCTCGGCATGAACGACCTCGCTCAAACACACACGATGGCCGGAGCGGCTGGGCCGCTCCGGCGTTTCGGCTTGGGTTCAAGCCGATTTGTAGTTCCAGGACTTGAACGAGGCGTCGCGGACCGAGGCCGGGGCGTCCGAGATTTTTCGGATGTTGGCCCAGGTCTGCTTGTAGTTCGGCAAGATCAGCTCGTTCACGCCGGCATTGATCACGTTGCCCTGCGCGCCGCTCTCGGCGCCGAACAGCATGAAGGTTTCCTTCCGGCGGGCGGTCGCTTCTGGATAGACCATCGCCTGCGTCGCACCGACGTCGTTGAAGACCTCGACCAGATCGCCTGCCTTGACGCCCAGATCCTTCATGTCGTCGGGATTGATCTGGATGTAGGGATAGGGAAAGCGGTCCGCGACAAAGTCGTTGTCCTTGTCGAGGAACCAGTTCTGCCAGTTGATGTTCGAGCGGCCGTTGTTGATTAGGAAGGCATAGGCCTTCTGCTGAGCCGCCTTGCCGGGTGCCTGTAATCCGCGCCAGGCTCCGGCACAGAACAGGGCCTTGCCGTCCTTGCGGCCGTGGCGGTCAAACTTGCCGTCGGTATAGAGACGTTTGGTGCCAACCAGCTTGCCGTCCTTGAAGTCGACCACCGGTTCCTGCACGCCGTTGTTGCCCATGGCGCGCAGCCGGTCATATGTGACGATCTTGCCGGTGTTGGCGTGATAGCCATCCATGAAGGCGTCTTCCTCGGACTTCCAATCGTAGCCTTTGAACTGGTCGGCATAGGCCTTGCGGCCCTCCGTACGCAGCACCTTTTCGAGATGCTGGGCGATACCGGCAGCGATCATGCAGTCGGGTTTGGCCGAACCCGGACCGTCCATGTACTTCTCGACCAGCCGCATACGCCGCTCGCCGTTCATGGAGGTGAGGTTCATCTCGCCAGACTCAACCGCCGGCAAAATGACATGCGCCGCCTGGCCAATCTGGCTGTGGACGATATCCACATTGACCGAGAACAAGCCGCCAGCCTCGATAGCGCCCACGATCGCGTCGACCAGTTCCTCGCGTGTGGCGCCAGCGCGCGCGTCCATGGCCTCCTTGACCATGTTTGTGCGCCGGTTGTACTCGCGCTTGAAGATGCTGGCGTTCAACGTGGTCTTGTAGTGGTCGTTGGCCCAGACGTGGTGCACCTTGCCTTTGCCCGCGATCAGTAACTGGTCGATGTAAGCTGCGGGACGGCCGACATGGCCGTCAGACGGCCGCATGTAACCTTCCTGGTGGCCGCCGAGGCGGCAGACGCCGCCGCCTTCACGGCCGATATTGCCGGTCGCGAGAGCGATGTTCACCAGCCCACCGATGGTGCGGTAGTTGTCATTGCCCCAGATGATGCCCTTCTCGTAAGCGGTCACACACTTGCGGCGTGCGCCGTCATCCTTGGGCTTGGCGATCCACTCGGCCGCCTTGACGATGTCGGCCTCGGACAGACCGCAAATCTCGGCGCCCTCCTTCAGCGACATCTTGCCTGCAGCGCGGGCGGCCTCGAAGTTGCCAAGCGCGGCCGGATGGGCTTCGTCCTGGGCCTGCGCGACGGCGTCCTGGAAGGTCGAGTTGGCGATGAAGTCCTTGTCGGTCCAGCCCTTGTCGGCGATGTAAGTGAAAAGGGTGTTGAACAGAGCCAAGTCCGTGCCCGACTTTATAGCCAGATGCAGCACCTTGTCCTTGCCCGCCTCCACCTCGCAGGCATTGATCGTCACGGTACGGCGCGGATCGACGACCACCACATGCGCGCCCTTGCGCATGCCCGGAACCATGTGGTTCAGGAACAGATTGGTCTGGGTTTCCAGCGAGTTGGCGCCGATCAGGAAAATCGTATCGGTAAGCCCATAGTCCTCGTAGCAGTAGTTGAGCTCGCCGACGCCCATGTCGCGCGTCGAGTGTACTTCGGAGTTGTAGGCCGGCCGGTTGTGGATGCGGCAGTGCTTCACTTTCATGGACTCGAAGTAGAGCTTGCCGGTGCCCCAGGTGTTCTCGTAGCCGCCGGCCGAGCCGCCGTGATCGAACATCGAGACGAACAGATCGTCCTCGTTGCCCTTGTCGATGACGCGGGCCGTGACGCCCGCCACCAGATCGAGCGCATCCTCCCAGCTGGTCGACTGCCAGGTGCCGTAGCGCCAGACCATCGGCTCGGTTAGCCGCTGCTGCTGCGTGCCGGTCTTGTCGGAGCGGCGGTTCTCGGCCATGCGCGCGCCGCGCACAGAACCGAGCCCCGAGTTCACGCTGCAGTTGACGTCGGGCTTGATGACCAGATGGACGTCTTTGCCGTTCTGCTTGACGACATTGTACATCGAGGGCGAATACCAGGCCTCGGTTTCGGCCGGCTGCTGCTTGGACAGATCGGTATTAAAGATGTTGTCCTTAGCGCCAGTACCGCCCTGCTTGTTGACCGGCCACGTGTAGGCATTGTAGCCGCAGCCGACGATGCAGTAGTGGCAGGTGACGTTATGCTTCTTGGCATCCGCGGGAATGATCGGGAGCCGATCGACATTTCTCTTATAGGCCATGGCACCCTCTCCTAAAGGACGTTCGACAGACGACCGTAGAGCAGCTCATCAATGCCGTCGGCATAGATGTCGCCCTTGTCATCGACACGCAGCATGTATTGCGGCAGGTTTTGCGTCGCCTGACCCCAAGTCTGCTGGCCGCCGGCTTCGCAATCGAATACCGAGTAGTGGCCGGGGCAGTTCATGGTTCGGCTCGGGCCGTCGTAGCTGAGCGGAAAGCCCTTATGCGGACAAACGGTCGAGAAACCGACGATGTCCTTGTCGGGGCCGACGCCGCCTTGCACGGCCTTGCCGAGTTTGAGGAGCACGCCGGGCGCATCGCCGTCGGGATAAGTCACCGACAGTGGATCGTTGAGTTTCAACTTGCCGACGTTGCCGAGCTTGGTCGTCGGATAGTTGACCAACGCGCTATTGGTAGCGGCCTTTGCTTGGCTGCCGGCCAACCCGGCAACGGTCGTGGCAGCGGTTGCGATCAGTCCACCGCGCAAGAACTGGCGACGGCCGACATCGACCATCAGATCACACTTCTTCATGGCGCTCCTCTCGAGTTTTTGTGCAGGCTCGCGCCAGCATAACCAAGAGGCGAGGCAAGGTTCGGTTGCAGCGCAGCATCGCCGAATCTCAGGTATTCTGGGCTCTCGGGAGGCGGGGCGTTCGGATTTCCGAACATGCTGCGGGTGCGAAGGTTCAGGTCTTCGAACGCGGCATCAGTGCTCGGCGGCCGTAACGC
>JANLQJ010000283.1:0-4553 GCA_031367715.1 Hyphomicrobiaceae bacterium
CTTGGCGGTGGCGTAGAGATTGGCGCCATCGATGAACAGCGCAACGCGCTCGTTCGGATAGAAATGCATGAACTTCACCTTCGTTTGTGCAATGAGCCGTTGGTCCGGGACTGCGGAAAAAGCAACGGTTGCGATCCTGAAACAGGCGATGTGTAGGCGAAACCGGAACGCCTGCAAAGGGTTGACGCATGGTTGACGACAGAAAAGTGCTGCTGGCGTTCGGCGCCAACCAGGCGGGCCCCTGGGGCGAGCCGGCCGAGGCCATCGAGCGGGCTTTGGCGGAGCTGGACGGGCGCGGCGTGGTGGTCACGCTGGTGTCGCGGCTCATCGTGACCAAGCCGATGGGGCCGCCAGGGCAGGCGCACTATGCCAATGCGGTGGCGGCGTGCCAAACACTGCTGGCCCCTGGCGCGTTGCTGGTATTGTTGAAACTGCTGGAGTTTGAGGCCGGTCGCCGCCCCGGCCCGCGCTGGGGACCGCGCCCGCTCGATATCGACATTCTCGACTACGACGGCATGGTGCTGGGCTGGGAGGCTCCGCACGATCCCGAGCATCCGGCCCATCTGGTGCTGCCGCATCCCGAGTTGCACAAGCGAACGTTCGTCCTGGAGCCGTTGGTTGAAATCGCGCCCAAGTGGCGTCATCCAGTAGTCGGGGACAGGGCGATGGACCTCCTCGTGAAGTTGCAAAAAGGGATGTAGGGGCGTGTCTCGCCCGTCTTCAAGCGCGGGCACACTCAACGAGCAGCGCAAGCGTCGAGACGGGCGAGACAAGTCTCGCCCCTACGATTCCCGCGCCGCCATACCCCCGCCACAATTGCCATCTTGCGCAATGCCGCAAAACCCGGTAACGCACCTGCTCCCGAATTCCCACCCATGCCCAAGGAGTCCCAAGGATGGCGCGCGTCACCGTCGAGGACTGTGTTGACAAGGTTTCCAACCGCTTCGAGCTGGTGCTGGTTGCGGCGCACCGCGCCCGCTCCATCGCTGGCGGCTCGGCGCTCACCATCGAGCGCGAGAACGACAAGAACCCGGTGGTTGCCTTGCGCGAGATCGCCGACGAAACAGTCGAACCCGATGATCTGAAGGAAAGCCTGATCCACTCGCTGCAGAAGTTCGTCGAGGTCGACGAGCCCGAAGGCGAGAACACGCCGATGATCCCGGCCGCCCCCGACCGTGGCCCGACGCTCGGCCGCGACGACCGCCGCCGCGACACCGAGGTCGATCGCGTATCGATGACCGAGGAAGAAGTGCTGCGCGGGCTCGAGAGCATGATCCCGATCGAGGCCAGCGCGTCGACGGCTCGGCAGCGGTAGGCCACGAACGGGCGATGAACGGTAGGTTGGGTCAAGCGTTTCAGCGCGACCCAACACAACATACTCCGCCCGTGCACGTTGGGTCACGCTGAAACGCTTGACCCAACCTACGCATGGCGCGCTACACTTCAAGGCCCTGATTTGGCCTTTGAAAGTCCGCGCCACCCATGATGCGCCAATACGAACTGGTCGAGCGCGTGCTCGCTTATGATCCCAAGGCGGACGAGGCGCTGCTGAACCGCGCCTATGTCTACGCCATGCGCGCGCACAAGAACCAGCAACGCGCCTCCGGGGACCCGTATTTCTCGCATCCCCTCGAAGTGGCCGCCATTCTGACCGAGCTGAAGCTCGATGACGCTACGATCGCGACGGCGCTGCTGCACGACACCATCGAAGATACCGAGGTCACGCGCGAGGAGATCGATAAGCAGTTTGGGCCGGAAATCGGCGCGCTGGTTGAGGGCCTGACCAAGATCAAGAAGCTGGATCTGGTCACCAAGCAGGCCGAGCAGGCCGAGAATTTCCGCAAGCTGCTGTTGGCTATTTCCAGTGACGTGCGCGTGTTGCTGGTCAAGCTTGCCGACCGCCTGCACAATATGCGCACCCTCGAACACATGCGTGCCGACAAGCGGCAGCGCATCTCGGAAGAAACGCTCGAAATCTACGCGCCGCTGGCCGGCCGCATGGGCATGCAGTGGCTGCGTGAGGAACTGGAGGAACTGGCCTTCCGCTGGATGCAGCCCGAAGCCTACGCCATGGTGGTCAAACGGCTCGTCGAACTGCGCGCGACCAATCAGGGGCTGATCGACGAGATCACCAAGACATTGCGCGACAAGCTGGCGGCGCGCGGCATCAAAGCCGACGTCAGCGGGCGCGAGAAAAAGCCCTACTCGATCTGGAGCAAGATGGAGCGCAAGCAGATCTCGCTGGAGCAGCTGTCCGACATCTACGCTTTTCGCGTGCTGGTCGCCGAACCGGAAGACTGTTATCGCGTGGTCGGCGTGGTGCATACCAGCTGGCACCTGGTGCCGGGGCGTTTCAAGGACTACATCTCGAACCCCAAGCCGAACGGCTATCAGTCGCTGCACACCACCATCATCGGCCTGCGCCACCGCCGCGTCGAACTGCAGATCCGCACCGCCAACATGCACGACATCGCCGAGCATGGCGTTGCCGCGCACGTGCTCTACAAGGACCGCATCAATGGCTTCCGTCAGCTGGACGTTGGCGTGGCGACCGAGAGCAACGCCTATCACTGGCTGCGCCGGCTGGTGGACACGCTGCTGGAAGGCGACAACGCCGAAGAGTTCCTCGAGCACACCAAACTCGAGCTGTTTCAGGATCAGGTGTTCTGCTTCACCCCCAAGGGCCGGCTGATCGCCTTGCCGCGTGGCGCGACGCCGATCGATTTCGCCTATGCGGTGCATACCGATGTTGGCAATGGTTGCGTTGGTTGCCGCATCAATGGGTTGCATGTGCCGCTGGTGACCGAACTGCGCAACGGCGACGAGGTGATCATCGAGACCTCGACCGCGCACAATCCGCCAGCCGCCTGGGAGCAGATCGCGCGCACCGGCAAGGCGCGCTCGGCGATCCGGCGGGCGACGCGCGAGACGCAGCGCCGGCAATGGGGTGAGCTCGGCCGCCAGATGCTGACCACGGCGTTCGCCAAATATGGCCGCGACTACACTGACGACATCATCAGCCGCAATATCGGCCGCTTCAGCCAGAAATCGGTCGACGAGCTGGCCGCCGCCATCGGCCGCGGCGAGCTGGCCACCCACACCGTGGTTGGAGCGCTGATCCCCGGCGCCGCCGCCAGCATGGCGCCAGCGCCCAAGCGGGTGCGCCGCAACAGCCACGAGACCAAGGCCGAGGAAGGCTGGTTCAACGTCGCCAAGAACATCGGCATGAAATTCCGCTGGCCCGGCAGCGCCGAGGCGCAACCAGACGGTGCCGCGCAAGCCGTGAAGATCCGTGGCCTGAAGGGTGACCTGCCGGTCAGCTTCGGCGATGCCGGGGCGGTGCCGGGCGACCGCATCGTCGGCATCATGACACCAGGCCAGGGCATCAGGATCTACCAGATCCACTCGCCCAAACTGCAGCGCTTCGACGACCGCACCGATCTTTGGATGGACGTCACCTGGGATATCCCGGAGGAAAGCGACGAGCGCTTTCCTGCCACCATCGATGTCTCGGTGCTGAACGAGCCGGGCATCCTGGCCCAAGTCGCCCAGGTGATCGGCGATGCCGACGGCAATATCGACACGCTGCGCATGATGCGGCGGGCGGGCGATTTCACCACCATGCGGATCGGTCTGGAAATCTGGGATCTCGAGCATCTGAACAAGATCATGGCCGGCCTGAAAACCAAGCCGGTGGTGAACGCGGTGGAACGGGTGTTCGATACGGATGTGGGAGCGAAGGAGGCGGGAGGGGCGAATGCTGCGAAACAATGAGTCTGCGGCAGGCCTGAAGTTCCACTCTTTCGTCCGCACCCCGGCAGTGCGGCCCCATCACCTTCTCCCTTTGGGAGAAGGTGCCCGAAGGGCGGATGAGGGGATTGCGGCCGTAGCAAGTGGCGCCATCGTGCCACTCCCAAACCGCCAATCCCCTCATCCGGCGCTGAAACGCGCCACCTTCTCCCAAAGGGAGAAGGAAGTTGCCCCCGCCGCGAGCAGCTTGCCATGATCCTCGGCCTGGGCAACGACCTGATCGACATCCGCCGCATCGAGGCGGCGATCGAGCGCTATGGCGAGCGCTTCCTTACCCGCATCTTCACCGATATCGAACGCGCCAAGTCCGACGGCCGCGCCAACCGCGCCGCCTCCTACGCCAAGCGCTTTGCCGCCAAGGAGGCGTGCTCCAAGGCGCTCGGGACGGGGCTGTCGCAGGGCGTTTACTGGCGCGACATGGGGGTCGTGAACCTGCCCTCGGGCCGCCCGACGCTGCAACTGACGGGCGCGGCGGCCGAGCATTTGCGGCGGCTGACGCCGGACGGCTACGAAGCCCGCATCGATCTAACGATCACGGACGATTTCCCGCAGGCGCAGGCGATCGTGATCATCTCGGCGCTGCCGAGCAAGGCGGATTTGCGCTAGTGTTTTGACCCATTTATAAGATTCCCATTTGCCCGCAAATCAGATTCATTGGCGGCATGAGGAACATCAAGGCATGCCTTTGCATCGGCTCGGATGATCGCACCGCACTGGAGCGGCTGGTTGCTGATGGCAAGACC
>JANLQJ010000284.1:0-5642 GCA_031367715.1 Hyphomicrobiaceae bacterium
GGTCTTGCCATCAGCAACCAGCCGCTCCAGTGCGGTGCGATCATCCGAGCCGATGCAAAGGCATGCCTTGATGTTCCTCATGCCGCCAATGAATCTGATTTGCGGGCAAATGGGAATCTTATAAATGGGTCAAAACACTACGGACCCGATGGCAAGCTGTATTCGCTCGGCATGGGCGATTCCGGGCTGGGCCTGTGGGGCAACAAGGGCATGCTCGACAAGGCCGGCGTGCGCATTCCCAAGGGCGTCGATGATGCCTGGACGCTGGCCGAGTTCGAGGACGCGCTGGCCAAGTTGAAGGCATCGGGCATCGCCACACCGCTCGACGTCAAACTCAACTACGGCAAGAGCGAATGGTACACCTACGGCTTCTCGCCGATCATCCAGTCGATGGGAGGCGATCTGATCAATCGCACAACCTGGACCGCCAAGGGCACGCTCGACGGCGATGCGGCCGTCAACGCCATGACGCATTTCCAGAGCTGGGTTAAGGCCGGCTACGTGGTTCCGGCTGCGGCGGGTGACGAAACCTTCTACGGCAAAAAGGCCGCTGCGATCTCGTTCGTCGGCCATTGGATGTGGCCCGCCCATTCCAAGGCTTTGGGTGACGACCTCATCCTGATCCCGATGCCGAAGTGGGGCGACAGGCAGCTCACCGGCAACGGCAGCTGGTGCTGGGGCGTGACCAAGAACGCCAAGGACGCCAAGGCTGTGGGCGAATTGATCGCCTACATCCTGTCGGATCCGGTGCTCGGGCCGTTCATGGAGAGCCAGGGTGGCCCTCCCGGCACCAAGTCGGTGACGGCGGCCTCCAAGCTTTATGGCCAGGGCGGCAAGCTTCAGGTGTATGCTGATCAGCTCTCCAAGGGCATCGGTTTCCCGCGCCCGGTGCATCCGGCCTATCCGGTCATCACGGCGTCGTTCGCCCAGGCTGTCGCGGACATCGTTGATGGCAAGGACGTGAAGGCTGCGCTCGGCAAGGCCGCCGCCGACATCGACCAGAACATTGCCGACAACAACGGCTATCCGCCGTTCGGCAAGAAGTAGCCACCCCGACTCGTGGGGGTGCCGGTTCCGGGGCGTATACTTTGGGGGTCTGCGCCCCGGAACTGTATATGCGCGATGGGGCAGCGATAGTAGGGTTCAATAGGCCGTTTCAGGCCGTATTGCAGCGCCTGCGTCAAACCTCAAATTGCGTAATAGCACCGGAGCCATGCGTTGGATCCGGTGCAATACGGCCCCGAACATGGGCCTATCGCACCCTACGCGACTCCGTTCCCTGTGCCAATCAAGACGAGACGGCACGACAAAGTACAGGACGCGACGCATGGCAGGCTTGCGACAGAGAGATAGCAGCAGCGCGCTGCTGGTCATGGCGCCGGCGCTGTTGCTGATTCTGGTGTTCGTCATCGTGCCATTCCTGCTTGCCTTTGCGCTATCGTTCACCAACCAGCGGCTGGTGCCAAATCCGAATGCCCCGACATCCTTCATCGGCGTGAACAATTATCTGCGCCTGATTGGCCAACCCGAGTTTCTGCAAGCCTTCCGCAACACCTTCGTCTTTGCACTGCTCGTTACACCACTGCAATCGGGCATCGCGCTTGGCGCGGCCATGCTGCTCAATTCCAAGCTGCCGGCGCGCCATGTGTTTCGGGGCATCTTCTTCCTGCCCACCGTCATCACCATGGTGGTGGTGTCGGTGATCTGGTTCTGCCTCTACCGGCTCGACGGCTTTTTCAACCAGCTGTTGACGCTGTTGACGTTCGGCAATTCCGGTCCGGTCGACTGGCTGCACCAACCCTGGCTGGCGTTGCCTGCGATCATTCTGCTCTCGGCCTGGCAGGGCTTTCCGTTCCAGATGGTGGTTTATCTGGCCGGCCTGCAACAGATCAATCCCGAGCTTTACGAAGCGGCAAGGGTCGATGGCGCCAAGCCGTGGGACGAATTCTGGGGCGTCACCATGCCGGGCCTGCGCAACACGCACATCTTCGTGCTGGTGACCACCACCATCCTGGCCTTCAAGCTGTTCACGCAGGTCAACCTGATGACCCAAGGCGGGCCCGAAGGGGCGACCCAGACGGTTGTGCGCTTCATCTACGAGCAGGGTTTTTCGCGCGGCAGCGTTGGCGTCGCGGCCGCGGCCTCGGTGATCTTCTTCCTGGTGGTGCTCGCGATCTCGATCGCGCAGCGCTACATCTTCCGCTCCGAGGCGGAGGTGCGATGAACCGCAACCGGCCCTGTTACGGATTGATCGCCATCGCACTGCTGATTTGCGTCATCGTGATTGCGCCACTCTATATGATGGTGGCGATTTCGCTGAAAGCGGACGAGCAGCAGATCCTGCTGGATTTCGGCAGCTGGCGCGCCTTCTGGGTCTGGCCGTGGGACATCAGCCTGGCGAACTATCGGATCGTCCTTTCCGACAGGCAGGCGCCCTTCCTGCGCTTCATTTTCAACTCCGCACTCATTGTCGCCTCGATCGTGATCTTCGGCGTCCTGATCAATTCGGCCTGCGCGTTTGCGCTGTCGCGGCTGCGCTTTCCCGGCCGGCAAGTGCTGTTGGCGGTGATCGTTGCGTTGATCATCATCCCAATGGAGGCACTGGCCATTCCGCTGCTGCTGATGATGGCGCGGGTCGGCTGGCTGGAGACCTATCAGGCGCAGATCGTGCCCTTCATCGCCCATCCGTTCTCGATTTTCCTGTTCTACCAGTTCTTCAGTAAGCTGCCCAAAGACCTGGACGAAGCCGCGTTCGTCGAGGGCGCAACGCCGCTACAGGTGTATTGGAAAATCGTGATGCCGTTGTCCTTGCCGGTAATTGCCACCGTTGCAATCCTGCAATCTCTGGAATACTGGAACGCTTATCTCTGGCCGCTGATGATCACGCGCGGCCCCGCCACCCGCCCGGTTTCCTTGGCGCTGGCGCAGTTCTTCGGCACCCCCCCGTACCTTTGGGGGCAGCTGATGGCCTTTTCGGTGATGATGTCCCTCCCGGTTCTTCTCCTCTACCTCTTCTTCCAGCGCTGGTTCATCCAATCCGTGGTCAACAGCGCCGTGAAAGGTTGATGCATCTCATGAGCTTTGTTGTCGAGGGCCGCTATGTGTGGGATTTCTGGACCGTTAGGAATGGCGACACCACGCATCTCTACTATCTGAATGCGTCTCGCGAACTTCCGCATCCGGACGACCGGCACACGAGTGCGGTCATCGGCCACGCCACGTCGCGCGATCTGGTGACGTGGACGGATCATGGCCAATGCCTCGGCCCGTCGGCGGCGCCGGCCTGGGACGACGGCACGACCTGGACTGGCTGCACGCTGCGCCGCCCGGACGGGCAGTGGATGATGTTCTATACCGGCACGACAAGCACCGGCGGCATCAACCTTCAACGCATCGGCGCGGCGCTCTCCAGCGATCTGCACCAGTGGACCAAACTGCCGGGCAATCCGCTGCTGACCACCGACACGCGCTGGTACGAGACCTACGACTTCAATGCAACTGGCGAGCGGCCCTGGCATGACGAAGCCTGGCGCGATCCGTGGGTGTATCCCGATCCCGCTGGCCAGGGCTGGCGCATGCTGCTCACCGCGCGCGAGACGTCCGGCCCCGACAGGGGTCGCGGCGTCATCGCCCAGGCCTCCTCGCCCGATCTCATCACCTGGACCGCCGAAGCCCCGTTCTTCCGCAACGGTCATTTCGGCGAGATGGAGGTGCCGCAGCTGTTCGAAATCGACGGCTGGTGGTACTGCCTGTTCAGCAATGCCGCGCGCAATCAGGCCGCGTGCTATCGTCCCGTAAGTGATCAGTCGCGCATGTCGGGTACGCATTATCTGCGTTCGCGTTCCCCGCGAGGGCCGTTCGAGATGTGCGAGGAGCGTTTCTTTGCCGGCGATCCGGCGTGGCGGCTTTATGCCGGGCGCATGGTGCTTGGCTATGACGGCAAGCCGAAGCTGATGGCTTTTCTGAACACTCTGCCCGATGGCCGCTTTGGCGGCACCCTCACTGACGCCATGCCGATGTGGCGCACCCCCGATGGCCGCTTGCGCGCCGATGCTCGGGCTCACGGGATTAATCTGTCTAAAGATGATATCGCAACCATGCCCAGCGACTGAAAGACCCGATCATGGCCAGCGTGACACTCAAGGGCGTGCGCAAGAGTTTCGGCAAGACCGAGATTATCAAGGGCGTTGATCTCGAGGTGGCGGACGGCGAGTTCGTCGTCTTTGTCGGACCGTCCGGCTGCGGAAAGTCGACGCTGTTGCGCATGATCGCGGGGCTGGAGGAGATTTCCGTCGGCGAGCTCATGATTGACGGCGTGCGCTGCAACGATAGGACGCCGAGAGAGCGCGAGATCGCGATGGTGTTCCAGTCCTACGCGCTTTATCCGCATAAGTCGGTTTACGACAACATGGCGTTCGGCCTGCAGTTGGCCAAGGCACCGCGCGATGAAATCGACAGCCGGGTGCGCGAGGCCGCGCGCATCCTGCAGATGGAGCATCTGCTGGACCGCAAGCCGAGCCAGTTGTCGGGTGGTCAGCGGCAACGTGTTGCGATTGGTCGCGCCATCGTGCGCAAGCCGAAGGTGTTCCTGTTCGACGAGCCGCTGTCGAACCTGGACGCCGCCCTGCGCGTGAATACGCGCGTGGAAATCGCCAAGCTGCGCCGCGATCTCGCCGCCACCATGATTTATGTGACGCACGATCAGGTCGAGGCCATGACGCTGGCCGATAAAATTGTGGTGCTGGAGGCAGGCGAAGTGCGCCAGGTCGGCTCGCCGATGCAACTCTACCATCATCCCGCCAACCTGTTCGTCGCCAGCTTCATCGGCTCGCCGAAGATGAACATTCTGGCCGGCAGGATTGCGGCTGTTGCGCCCGGTGCGCTGGACCTGCAACTGGCGTCGGGCGCGGCATTGAAGGTGCCGGGAACATTCGGCAAATCATCCGTTGGCGATGTAATATCCATCGGGGTGCGTCCCGAGCACCTGACCACGGTGGCGGCAAGTCCGCTGGCCGGAAAGATCGAAGTCGTTGAGCGGCTCGGCCCCGAGACTCTGGTCAATGTCGCTCTCACAGGCGGCGGTACGCTCACTGCGTCGCTCCCCGGCGACAGCCCGGTCAACGTCGGCGAGACCATCGCGTTTGCGCCCGCGTTGGAGCATGTACACCTGTTCGATGCGGGCGGTGTGGCGATGGTCAGGGGGTAGGTCGCTCGGTCAGTTGGGTTGCCTATACCAATCTTCATTAATGTTGACCCATGGTCCTCTGGGCAATCGGTTGCCACTGGGTAGGGGCGCACCGCTGTGCGCCCGTCTGACCGCGAGCACGAGTCAAGCGATAGGTTGGCCGGTATAAGCGACGGGTGGACACTCAGCCCTTGGTCCGGTTCAGGCATTGGCATGGTACCTTCACGCATGGCTGCGCGCCCTCCCGGCAGATCGCCGGAGGGCCACAAAGTGATGGGAGCGCAGGCGCCGGAAGGCCGCGTATGGGGTAGTCCGTATGGCAGCCTTCCGGCGCCCACGCTGCGGAGATTTCGCCGTGGCCCTTGCTCTCGGTCCGGGGTTCGATCCCCATTCCTGCCTCTTTGGCGCCCGCCGGACCGCTCCATCGCTGGATAGGACCATTGGGAGGCACGACCGC
>JANLQJ010000299.1:0-8404 GCA_031367715.1 Hyphomicrobiaceae bacterium
CTGCGCAAGAATGCCCATCGAAGTGCCCCAATCACACCAACGACACCGGCCGGCCGCCACGCATGAGAGCCGGTCGGTGTTCTGTTTTCAGGCCAGACTTACGCCTTGGGCTTGATGCGCAGCGCCTTGTCGCCTTCCAGATCCTCGGGATGGGCCGGAACCACGCGACCGCCCTTGACGAGACCGAACACCGGGATGTTGTTGGTGATGGTCTCGTGGTCGGTGACCGAATAAGGCTTGTCGTAGTTCGTCACGACGCCTTCGACCTTGGTTTGCAGGTCCTCGAGCGCGGCGCGGATGTCCGGTCCCTTGGTCGATTTGGCCTGGTTGATGGCGGCGGCCAGGATATAGACCGCGTCATAACCCTGGGCAGCCGACACCGGCGACGGGATGCGATCGATCTTGTAGGCCGCCTGATAGGCCTCGATGAAGGCCTTGCGCTTGGGCGTGCTCGGCATCTGGATGAAGGTCTGGGGCATCATCGCGCCTTCGCCGTTGGCGCCGGCCGTGTCGATGAAGCTGGCCATCGAGAGCGTCCAGGAGCCGATCATCGGCACTTTCCAGCCCAGCTTGGCCATGGCGTTGGCGACCTGCGCCAGCTCCGGTCCGATCGCATAAGTCAGCACCACGTCGGCGCCGGCTTCCTTGGCCTTCAGCACCTGGGCGGTCATGTCGGTGTCGCCGACATTGAACTTCTCGGTGGCGACCGGCGTGATATTGACTGCTGCCAGCGCCTTGGTCAGGTCAGTGGCGCCCAGCTTGCCGTAGTTCGAGCTGTCGCTGAGAATGGCTGGCTTCTTGAAACCCTGGCGCTTGATGGCTTCTTCCGCGATCATGCCGGACTGGATGGTATCGTTGGCCGAGGTCCGGAAGACGTAGTTGTGCTCGAACTTCGGCGGAATGAACTGCTGGGTGACGATCGATCCGGTGGCAACGCAATTCATCACGGGAATTTCGGCTTCCTGGTAGAAGCGCTGCGAGCCGAGCGCGACACCGGTATTGACGTAGCCGATGGTGGCGACCACCTGCTCCTTGTTGATCAGTTCCTGCGTGACCTGCACGCCAATTTCGTTCTTGGCCTGATCGTCGCGCTCGACCAATTGGATCGGCCGCCCGAGCACGGCGCCCGCCTTGTTGATCTCGTCCACGGCCAGCTTCACGCCGTCGCGCATGCTCACGCCCATGGCCGACGATCCGCCCGTGAACGGGCCGGATAGGCCGATTTTTACCGGGTCAGCGGCGAGGGCTGCGGTTGCGCTTGCCAACAGGGCCATTGCGGCCCCAATCCAACGTCTCGTCATTGTGTCCTCCCTAGCTTTTTGCTTTTGCCGTTTTTTCCGAGTTCGATGATCGCGGCGCGGCGCGCGACGATCAGCCATCAAAGTTCGGAACGCAACCTCAGTCTATGACACTTTCGTCGCAGATCGCCAGACGACTTTTTCAAACACCGATTGTCTTGAGGGGGAACAGTGCGGAGCAGGCCGGGCTGGTGTTGAATCGGGCGTCTCGGGCTTCGGCGATTTCGGCGCGGAAAGCACAACTTTCGGCGGCACGGCGCGTCTCGGCGTGAAGTCCTAAGGCGTGTTATGCTATAAGAGGACATTGACGTCTTTGGTTCGCCTCTGACGCTTGATGCCGGGAGCGGGTTCGCGGGGGCTCGCTTCATGGCCAAGCGCGAGGCGGGGACGGTGGTTGGTGGCGCGGACGATGTGCGCCATCAGCCACCGATCTTCGCCTCTTTCCCAGGTATCGCGCCGCGCCGTTCAAAACCCAGGTGCGCCGGCACGGTCCGCAAACGACGCGGGTGCTTCCGTTACTTTGGCAACCCGCTGTCGGCGCCCGATCCGCGATTGCTGCAGGGTCTGGCTCTTGGATCATCTTGCGGTCTATGCTGGCTCGTGATCAATTGTTCCAGGCAACCGCGCGAGACTCCCATGGTTGATACCAGTAAATCCCAGCAGGCCTCTTTTCCCGATCCGCACGCTAACGCCCGGTTGCGCGATCTCTACCCCTCCGCCCAGGGCCTTGCGGTGCAGAAAACCCGCCCCGCGCTTGACCAGCATTCGCGCGCCTTCATCGCCCGCTCGCCGTTCTTGTGCATCGGTACAGCCGATGCGTCCGGCCGCGCCGATGTCTCGCCGCGCGGTGATCCGCCCGGATTTGTGCTGGTGCTTGACGATCACACCTTGCTGATCCCAGACCGGCCAGGCAACAACCGGCTCGACACCATGGAGAACATCGTCGCCAATCCCGACGTCGGGCTGTTGTTCTTCATCCCAGGCTACGACGATACGCTGCGCGTCAATGGCAAGGCGCGCATCATCGACGAGGCAGCCAGGCTGGCAACGGCCGAGATCAATTGCAAGGTGCCCAAGACGGGCATCGAGGTGCGGGTGCAAGAGGTGTTCCTGCACTGTGGCAAGGCGCTGAAGCGCTCGCGGCTGTGGGATCCCAGTCAGCATGCCGACCGTGCGGCGTTCCCGAGCATCGCCCGCGTCATCCTTGAGCAGACAAGCGAGGCCGGCCAGACACCGAGCGAGGCGGTGGTGACGGCGGGCGACGCGTTCGTCGAGGAGGACTACGCCAAGAACATGTATTGAGTGGCGATCGTCAGGTTGGACTCCAGCGCGTCGGATTTGATTGGCCAGCATCAGGCTTGGTTCCAGCTGTGGCTCGCCCGATCGCGAACTTGAGCGGCTGATTAGGCAATGATCCAAAAATGGTTGCAATCCGCGTCAGCAGAATGGATCCATCCAGAGTCTTGTGTGCTAAGAGCTTCCAATCGGCGGCAGCGCGCAGCGACATGTCCTATCAATTTCTGACTGATGATGCTTTGGCCGATGGTTTGCGGGAGATCGCCCGGCAACAGCTACGGCGTCTTGAGAGATTACTGCGCGACCAAGACGAAATCGCCACCGGTTATCACAAGACGCGCAAATCCATCAAACGCCTGCGCGCGCTGCTGTTGCTTGCGCAGCCCATCATCGGGAGCCGGAGCTGGAAGCGGCTCGACCGGAGTTTGCGCGAGGTGTCGCGAGCGCTCTCGGGACAGCGCGACTCGACGGTGATACGGCTGGTGCTGGAACGGCTTGCCAGCACGTATGGTGAGGCGGCGATTGGCGCGGGCGGTCAGCGGTTGCGTCAGACGCTGATGGAGCCGGTGCTGGCGAGCCGCAGCACAGCGGAGCCAAGTCCCGATATTGCGCGCTTGCGGCGCAAGGTGGTCCGGATCGCACGCCGCATTGAACAATTGCCGCTCGCGGGTCTTGCCGTTGCCGCCGCACTGAGTGGCATGTCGGACGCGTACCGGGCCGGCCGCGCGGCGATCCGGCAGGCGTATGCGTCCCATCACCCTGAGGATTTTCACGACCTGCGCAAAGCGGTGCAACAGCACATGCGGCACATGCAACTGTTCGCAGCCGCTTGGCCGCAGGAGCTGCAGCTGCGCATCGAGCTGGCGCGTTCCTTGTCGAGGCGGCTCGGCGAGGATCACGATCTTGCGTTGCTGCGCGCGGCGCTGCGCAATGGGCATGCCGCAAACGCCGCCGATGGACTGGATCGGCTGTGCCAGGAACGTCAGCTGGCGTTGCGTAGCGCGGCACGCGGGGACTTGAAGCGGCTTTACGGCGAGCGGCCCAAGGCGCTTGGTCGGCGGATGGCGGCCTATTGGACCGCAGCGGCGGCGGTCGGGCTCGGTGCGCAGACGGTGGGAGATGCAAGCAGCGCGGCGGGCTCGCCGGCGAAGGTCAAGCCATCGAGCAGGCAGGAGAGGTCTTCCAGACGCGCGGTCGCCCCAGCTGCGGCACACGAATAACCCGAAAGATAGGTCCGCCCGGCCTTAAGATAGCCGCCAAATCCGATGCAGGACCTGACCGGGTTTACGCTTATCAGGGCAAAGCGCGCTCCCGCGAATTCGCCCCGCCGGGTGGGAACGGTGAATGCGTCGTCTTCGAACGTCGGCTCGCCACTGTCCTCGTCGACGCTATACGTGATGTCGCGGCGCAGGCGCGACACTGTCAGGATCTCACCGAATACGGTGGCTTTGTCCGATGATTGGATGGCGATGATCCGACCCGGACGGGCGGGCCCTCCCCAGATGCGCCACTCGATGCGAGGCATACGGCCGTCACCGCCGCTGACCCAGGTGGTCCCTGGCTTGTCGCCAACAATGGCGGAATGAACGTCGAAAGCCGGCGCTATTGCCGTGGACCCACGAGCGCCAGGCATGGGTATTTGAAATCCCAACAGCATCGCGACGGCGCTGCGCGGGTTTTCATAGCCCGCGATCCCTGCGAGCATCGAGGCGCTGGCGGCGGTCAGAATGCCGAATGTCGCAACCGTACCGGCCACGATCGCGAGCCGTTGCCGCCCGGTCATCGGCTCGGCTTGGGGAATCAGCACGGTGCGCTGGTTGAGGCCAATGAGGCCGATCAGGGCAATCGGGACGAAGAGGTAGAGTTGGAAGCGGATGGCCACGACGCAGGCGATCCCGGAGGCGGCAATCGCCACCCAGCGCGCTGCGTCACTGCCGTGGCGCTGCAAAAGCAGGCGCAACAGCTGGCCGCCATCGAGTGGCGCCATCGGGATCAGTTGGGCAAGGTTCAAGAGGCCGATGGCGCCGGCCGCAAGACCCAGATACCAGCCGTGGCCGACGCCCGGCGCCGGTGCGCCCGAAAGGTCGATATGATTGGCGACGGCTGGTCCATCGAGCAGCCAGGCCGCCGCCAGCAGTGGCCCGCACGCCACTGCGCTCAGCCCCGGACCCATCAGGACGCAGACGGCATTATCCCATTGCGTCCGGTAGGGCCCGCCCGGCGTCGCCACGCCGCCAAGGAACGGCAGCAGTGTAAAGCGCGCCTTGGAATAGCCGGCCAGTCGCATGGCGCCCCAGTGCCCGAACTCGTGCAGCAGGAAAATCAGCGCCAGGCCAATGCCGAACATCCAGCCGAAGGCGAGCGCGAAGCTGGCGACGGTGGCCAGCGTCAGCGCCAGCCGCACCAGGATGCCGCGCCAGCTGGCGTCTGTTTCTCCTGACTTGCCCTCATTGTAGTGCCGCGCGATCCGGTTCAGCTGCGTCCAGCAGGAATACCGCGTGGCCAGATTGTGCATCGGCGAACGCACATCGATGTCGTGGATTTGCGTGTAGCGCACGCCGCCGGGCACTTCGTCAAGTCGCACCTCCAGGCGCGCGTCCTTGCCCATCGGATAGGGCACGCCGTTCATGTCCTCGACCGTCACGACAGTGCGCTGGGGCGCCTCGAACAGCAGGGTCCGGGTGCGCATGGTCGTCATCGTGGTGCGCTGGCCCTTGCTGAGATCCAGCGTCATCTCATGCAGCAGCGGATCGTCCGAGAGCTTGCGATAGCCGGCCAGCAAGGGAGGCAGCAAAGGATTGTCGGGCCGTCTCTCGGGCGTGAAATCAGGCAGGTCGACGAACTGCTCCCAGACTGTCTGGGCGCTGGAATGCAATAGGCGCGAGCCCCGGATACGCGTGCGATGCCGGATTGGGGCAAACAGCAGCACCGCCACACCCAGGATCACCCATTGGGCGATCTCGAAGATGTGTTCGCCGACCGTTCCCATGCCAATCCACTCGTTCATGGCCGCGCCCCTTGTTCGTCATGTCGTGATGACCGATTGTTCAACGGTGCAAGTGGGGTGCCAGTAAGGTGGCGCGGTCATTAACCAGGCGTCACCCCTCCAGCTGCAACAGTCGGACCGCTTCGCCAGTCGCCTGCGCCGGACCATTGGCTGGCTGCACGATCAGGCAGTCGGCGCGGGCGAGGGTGGCGATCAGGGAGGAATCCTGCGAGGGCAGGGCCCGGATGGTCGGGGGCGAGCCCGGAGTGACAATGCGCGCACGGATGTAATGCTGGCGCGGGCCGTTGGCGGCCAGAGGCGCTGCCAGGATTCCGGTGGTCGTCTCAAGCCGTGGTACGCCCCCCTGCAGGGCACGGATCAGCGGCAACAGGAAGATCTGGGCGCAGAGCGTCGCCGAGACCGGATTGCCCGGCAATCCCAGCACGCGCTGGGCGCCGAACTGGCCATACATCAGCGGTTTGCCCGGCCGCATGGCGATGCGCCAGAAGGCGAGGGTGAGGCCGCGCGCAGTCAACGCCTTTTGTACCAGATCATGATCACCGACCGAGGCGCCGCCGATAGTGACGAGAATGTCGGCGTCGGCGGCCGAGGCAATCTTGCCATCGAGGTCGGCAAGCGTATCGCGGGCGATGCCCAGGTGACGCGCTTGCCCGCCCGCTGATGCGATCATGCCGGCAAGACCGACCGGTATCGAAGAGACAATCTGATCGGGGCCGGGCATTGTGCCTGGCGGCACCAGTTCGTCGCCGGTGGCCAGGATGGCGACAGATGGCCGGCGGTGAACGCACAATGCACCTTGGCCCGAACTGGCGGCCAGCATGAGATCGCGCGCGGTCAGCCGGTGGCCGGCCGAGAACAACAGTTCACTTTGGCGAAAATCCTTGCCGCGGCCACGGATATTCTCGCCTGGAAAAGTTGCCTGGGTGATGGCGATGTCGGCGCCGTCGCGGACTGCATCCTCCTGGATGACCACAGCGTCTGCGCCAGCGGGGATCGGCGCGCCGGTGAAAATCCGCACCGCCTCGCCCGCCCTGAGCCTGCCGGAATAACCGCGGCCGGCTGCGGCCTCGCCGATCACTTTGAGCGTCGCTGGGACGGCTGCTGCGTCGGCCGAGCGAACCGCATAACCATCCATGGCCGACGCATCGAAGGGCGGTTGCGTCAGCTGCGCGGCGATGTCCTTGGCAAGCACACGGCCGTGCGCGGCGGTCAGATCCACGGTTTCGGCTGGCAACGGCACAACGCCAGCGAGCAACCGCCGCAGCGCCTCGTCGACGGCCAGCAGCGGGGTGTGGGGTTCGCCCATCACGGGCTGTCCGCGCGCCAGACGCCGGATTTGCCGCCGGTTTTTTCGAGCAGTCGCACGCCATTGATCCGGATGCCGCGCTCGGCAGCTTTCAGCATGTCGTAGACCGTGAGGCAGGCCACCGACACCGCCGTCAGCGCCTCCATCTCGACGCCGGTTGGGCCGGTGGTGGTCACGCGTGCCGTCACGCGGATGCCGCTAGGATTGGTGACCGGCACCAATTCCACCGTCACCGAACTCAGCGCCAGTGGGTGGCAGAGCGGAATCAGTTCGGCGGTGCGTTTGGCCGCCATGATGCCGGCGATGCGCGCGGTGGCCATGACGTCGCCCTTCTTGGCTTTGCCGGTGGTGGCCAGATCCAGCGTTGCGACTGACATGGCAACGAAACCTTCGGCCACCGCCTCGCGGCGGGTTGCGGACTTGTCGGACACGTCCACCATATGCGCCTCGCCCGAGGCATTGAGATGCGTGAGGTTTGGCGCCGCTCCCGCCGTCAGCAGCGCGCGCGTGGCGGCGGCCACATCCTTTTGCCGCATCAGGCTCTCGCCGACCAGGAAGGTTTTTACACCAGCGCGCGAGATGCGGTTCAGGTCAGCGTTGGTCGCGATGCCGCTTTCGGCAACGATCAGCCGGCCGCGCGGCACCAGCGGCGCCAAGCGCTCGGTGGTGGCGAGGTTGGTCTCAAAGGTGCGCAAGGATCGATTGTTGATGCCGATCAGGTCGGCGTCCAGGCGCACGGCGCGGGTGAGTTCAGCCTCGTCATGAACCTCGACCAGCGTGGCCATGTCCCAGTCGCGGGCGGCATCGATCAGCGCCTGCGCCTCGGCATCGGTGACGCTGGCCATGATGATGAGAATGGCATCGGCGCCCCAGGCGCGGGCTTCCACCACTTGATAGGGGTCGAGCATGAAGTCCTTGCGCAGCGCCGGCAGTTTGCAGGCCGCGCGGGCGGCAGTGAGATATTCCGGTGCGCCCTGGAATGAGGGGCCGTCGGTCAGCACCGACAGGCAGCATGCCCCACCCTCTTCATAGGCACGGGCGAGCGCGGGGGGATCGAAATCGGCGCGGATCAAGCCTTTGGACGGACTCGCTTTCTTGATCTCGGCGATCAGCGCATGGCCGCCCGATGCAACGCGCCCCGAAATTGCCGACATGAAACCGCGCGGCGGCCCCATGCGCTGGGCCTCGGCCTTCAGCGCCTGCAACGGACGGATAGCCTTGGCGCGGGCGATTTCCTCGCGCTTGTAGGCGTTGATCTTGGCGAGGACGTCGGACATGGGATCAGGATCTGCTCAGTTGCGCGGGATCGGACGGGTTCTAGCGGATCGGCCGGTTCAGAGCCAGTCTTCCGGTACGAGGCCAGCAGTTCTCAATTTGGGGCACGGCGTCTGAAGCGTAGGGGCGAGACTTGTCTCGCCCGTCTCGCCACACGGCACACGCAGCGGCTGTTGCACCCCGGGCGAGACAAGTCTCGCCCCTACGTTTTGGTGTCCTGCC
>JANLQJ010000333.1:0-13507 GCA_031367715.1 Hyphomicrobiaceae bacterium
GGCCATCGCTTCGGTCGTGATCGGCGGCACCAGCCTGTTTGGCGGCGTCGGCGGCGTGGTCGGCACCGTCATCGGCTCGATCTTGATCGGAGTCCTGATCAACGGTCTCGTGCTGTTGAACGTCTCGCCCTACATTCAGCAAATCATCATCGGCGTCATCATCGTGCTCGCCGTGGCATTTGATCAGTTTGCCAAGTCAGGATGATTATTGAGAACCTACTTGAACTCCTATGACCCATTGCGCAGCGTGATGAGGCAATTGCAAATACTTGAGAATAGTCGCTTCGGACCCTAACTGCTCAGCCCCGAGATCATGGAAGCGATCTCGTTCTTGCCCGTCGCGGTGGTCTGGCGGATGCGAATCTGCTTGCTGCGGCGCAGCACGAAGATCTGGTCCGACAGGCGGAACACCTGATCAAGGCTATAGCTGATGATCAGGACGGGCATGCCGCGGGCCCTCACGGAGAGGATGATGTTCTCGACCTTGACCGTTTCGTCGACGCCGGGGGCAGCGTTCGGCTCGGCGCGGATTTCCTGGACGTATTAGGCGCTGTCCATCAGGTCATAGAGATTGGTGACACGCTCGGCCGTGATGGTCGCTAACGGCAGCGCGACCTGACGGTCGTGGACCGATGCCGCCGTCAGCAGGCAGGAGATGGGGACATCTCCGTCGGCGGTGTCGATTTGAACCCGGATCAAATGTCCGGGGCGAGCCAACTCGTGGTGTGCCTTTTTGTGCGGGCGTCTCGGGAGCGGCAGGAACGGCTTTGACCGGCGTCTCGCGCGCCTCGATCACGGTGGCGTCGCGCGAGATGTGGCCGACGATACAATCCTTGTACGTTGTCTTGATCAGCGCTTCATGCAACCGGCTCGGCAGCGCGATGCGCGCGAACTCGGTAAAGGTGCGGGAAAACGTGCTTTCGCTGGGAACCTCACTTCCCCGCTTCCAATCGCACAGTCGTCGCAGCGTCGTGTCGACGGCCCGCCGCTCGATCAGGCCCTACGTCGTCGGCAGATCGAGCACGGCCTTGGCCACGAACGCCCGCGCCAGGGCATGACGATCTTCAGGTGGCCGTCCCGGCAAACCCGAACACATTCGAACCAGCGCCTCGATCCGCGCCACCTCGAGCACGACCACGAGGCGCTCGTGTTGCGAAGTCATCGGCCCGACCTCCTCGGCGAGGCGCCCGATGGCCGGGGGCGCAAGGACGGCAACTTCCTTTGCCGACGCTGTTGGCTCTGTCGATCCCTGTGATGCTGTCGGGATCAGATAGCCTGATCTCGATTTTCCGCTGGCCTTGGTGTCGTGCGCGGTCATATCCGGCGAGCGGTGGCGCAGTACGGCGCCAGATGGTTTCGGCCGCCATGGTCGCGCCCGGCCACGACCGCGCACTGCCGTTGGAACGGAGTTGATCACGCCGCAGGACGGCGCCGAAAAGCAGGATTGCGAAGCCCGCGCCACGGCCCGCTGGCTCGCAGCCCACGGGCCGAAATATGCCCATTTGAAGCCGGTCTATCTCGGCGACGATCTCGCCTATCGGCAACCGACCTGCGAGGCCGTGCGCGCGATCGGCGCACACTTTCTGTTCACGGCCAAACCGTCCTCGCATGAGACACTGTACGAATGGCTGGACGGCGGCGACGTGCCGACATGCGAACACAAACACAAGCAGGGCGAGCGGTTCGTGACCCACCGCTACCGCTGGCTCGAAGCCGTGCCGTTGCGCGACGGCCGCGCTGCACTGATCGTCGACTGGCTCGAAATCGAGATCGTCGATCCCGACAGGCAAGGTTACTTATCGCGACAGCTTCGTCACCGATCTGGGCGTCGGAGAGCAATGTCGCGGAGCTGGCGGCCTGCGGACGGCCCTGCTGGAAGATCGAGAACGAGACCTTCAATACGCTCAAGACCAAGGGCTATCATCTCGAACACAACTTCGGGCACGGCCGCAACATCGGTCGGCGCTGCCGGCCACCGTGAACCTGATCGTCTTCGCCATGCACACCGTGGCCGACCTCGTCGACGCGGCCTGGAAAGCAGCGCGCGCGGCGGTCGGGACCCGCAAGCGCTTCTTTGAGGAATTGCGCGTCATCACCACGTATCGGGCGTTCCCTAGCTGGGCCTTGCTGGTCGAGACCCCGACCGCCGGCAAACCACCGCCCGCCGTGCTCAGCGGCTGACGCGCGTCGCCTCAGCCGCCACCCGACACCGCCTCAAGCGCATTTTCTGCCGATACCAACGCCGAACCGGCCATATTGAGAATTGCTGAAGGTTGGTATTGTGCCTGTTCTGATGCGAACCGGTCGTCTGCGGTCGAATGGCGCGAACTCACCGGGCAGCCGGCGCACCAGGAACCAGAAGCCTTTGACCTTGTGCGGTCGTGCGGCGGCGGTGGGCCCGCCCATGATTTGTTGCCCCGTTCTTTGCCCCTCTGTCTGGCTTTGGCTTTGAGGGTGGGGCCGTTTATCTTAAAAAAAACGTGCAATTTCAAGACAATAAATCAAAGCAGTCTGACGGAGAGAGGGAGCCTCTGGGACCTTCAGGCCACTGATTGCTCACAGCGGTGCGCAGGAAATCGCGCCGCCAATCCAGGCTACGAAATCGCCGCGAGCCAAAAAACTCCGAGGGAAGCCGCCGTACAGCCAGAGCGCCTTCGGAGTGTCCGCGATAGTTCAGCAATTTCGAGCGGCGCCAGCTCTCGTTAGGCAATGCGTCCGGTGATACTTTGTGAGCGCTTCAGCACCTCTGCAATCGCCCGCACCAAATTTCTCGGTTTATTCTCATCGGGCAGAGAATCCGCCGTCAAGCGCGATCGTCTGACCGGTCATGAAGGCCGAAAGGTCGGAGGCGAGATATACGGCCAGTTCGCCGACTTCTTCTAACCGGCCGGCGCGCGGAATAGGGTGCATAAGCCTCTTGGCATCAAGCGCTGCTTGCGGATCGGGTTGGAGATTGGCGACCTCGATGGATAGTGGGGTTTCGATGAAGCCGGGGCAAATGGCGTTCACTCGCACGTTTTTGTCGGCGAAATCGAGCGCCATAGCTTTCACCATGCCGTTGACGCCAGCTTTTGCACCACAATAGGCCACACGCTCGCGATGGCCAACCAGGCCATAGGTCGAAGAAATGGCGATCACTGATCCGATGCCCGCAGTCAGCAGATGCGCGGCCCCATAGCGGACGGCCAGGAAGACCGGTCGCAGCGTATTGTCCATGATGCGCTGGAACTCGTCGGGATCGGTGTCGAAGATCGGCGTGCGGCCTCCTGCTCCCGCGCTGATGATCACCGTGTCGATGCCGCCCATGTACCCGGCGGCGGCGCTGGTTACTCTTTGCACGTCAGCGACGTTCGTTGCGTCTCCCGCTGCAAATCCCGCTTTGCCAGACTTGCCGAGTAGTGCCGCAGCTTCGCGGATGACAGCCTCGCGCCGCCCGGAAACGAAGAGAGTAGCACCTTCGCATATGAGGGCTTCGGCGCAAGCAAGTCCAACGCCAGTGCCGCCGCCATAGACCAGGCATTTCTTGTCTGCGACCCGTCCTGCCACGACCTTGCTCCCGTGCCTCAACACCTAGTGTGCCGAAGTAACTTCGAATGTCATGAGGGTGGCTTTCTCGATAGCCTTCCAGTCAATGCCGATGCCGAGTCCGGGACCGTCCGGCGCATGGACGTAACCCTCTTTGTCGGTCCGGATGACATCGGTCGATCCATACTCGAAGGCAGGATAGGGCACCGGCTGCTCGAAATAGAGACAGTTGGGATGGGCCAGCATGACCTGCAAGTTGGCCGCCTGGGTGAGCGTGTAGCCCCAGCACTGGATCTCGACGGTCATGCCATGCGCCTCGGCCAGCGCCATGATCTTGCGCAAGGGCGTGATGCCGCCGCAGATGGTGGCATCGACCCGGACGGCGCTCCAGCAGCCGGAGCGGATGGCGAAGCCGATCTGCTGCAAATCGAGCCACGTGTTGCCGGCTGCGATGATCTGCACCGTCGTCTGGCGGCGCAGCTCGCGATAGCCCTCCACATCAGTATCAACGAGCGGGGCCTCGAACCACCTGAAACCCAGGTCACCAATCCGTCGTCCAACCTTCAGTGCACCGGCGAGATCATAGCGCTGCTCAACATCGAGCATCAGCTCCAGCCCTGTTCCGGCGAAGTGCTTTGCAGCGGCTTCGCACATCGGCAGATCGCGTGCCGGATTGCACCAGCAGTGGAACTTTACGGCTCTGAAGCCTTCGTCCTTGCGCGCGGCCACGTAGTCGATATAGGCCGCGTTGTCGGCCAACAGCGGTGTCGAAGCGTAGGAGAGGATCTTATGCCGGGCACCACCCAGCAGCTGATACAGCGGCAGCTTGGCGTAGCGGGCGGCCATGTCCCACAGCGCGATGTCGATCAGCGACTGGGCCTGTGGCACTTGCGGTGTTCCCAAGTTACGTGTGCGATGCCAAATGGCTTCGCGATCGGCCGGGCTCTGGCCGATTAAGTCGGGCAGCAGATAGCGAAGCGTTTCCCCGACGGAACGGTCGAAGCTGTGCGCCGTGATCATGGCGGCGCCGGAGATCCCTTGCAGCCCGCTGGCAGTGGTCAGCCGCAGGATGATGTTGACCATGTATTGGCCGGTCATGCCTTCGGCCCAGGTGTAGCGTTCGACATCGGGACCAACGACAAAGACTTCGGCGCGGGCAATCCGCTCTGTACGCATCACGTTCCTCGCTTGTCGATACGCAACGCAATAGCTGGGCCTACCGTGCTGGCTTGATCGAGTTTGCTCTCGCCATGCCAACCAAGATGGCTCAGGAACTCACGAGTGCGCGGCACCGTGGCCGCATCGAAGATCTGACGCGGCGGGCCCTCCTCGATGATGCGCCCCTTGTCGAATACGACGACCCAGTCGCCAACGCGGCGGGCAAAATCCATCTCGTGCGTGACGACGAGCATGGTCATACCATCATCGGCCAGCGCCTTCATGACGCTCAGCACTTCTCCGATAGTCTCGGGATCGAGCGCCGAGGTCGGTTCGTCAAACAGCATCAGGGCCGGCTCCATGGCGAGCGCTCGCGCAATGGCAACCCGTTGTTGCTGGCCGCCCGAAAGCGTCGACGGATAGACGGCAGCCTTGTCGGAGAGGCCGACCTTGGCCAGCAGCGCCTCGGCCCGTTCGTTGGCAGCAGCGGTCTCCAACTTGAGCACGGTTGTGAGGCCAATGGTGACGTTTCGCAGCACGGTAAGGTGTGGGAACAGTTCGAAATTCTGGAACACCATGCCCATGCGCTGGCGCACGCGCCGGACCTCGACGGGATCGCTCGCCTGCACCTGCGCGCCGTCAAAGACGATGCGGCCGCCGTCCAGCGTTTCCAGCCCGTTGGCGCAGCGCAACAGCGTCGATTTGCCGGAGCCGGATGGGCCGATCAGACAGGTGACTTCGCCACGATGGACCGTGAGCGTGATATCCTCGAGCGCAACCAACGTGCCATAGCGCTTGCCGACCCTCTCGAAAGATAGGATCGGCAAGGACGATGAACGCAGTCCCTGAAAGGTCATTCAGCCACCTTGTAGCGCCGGTGCAGCCAATCCACGAGCTTGGCCTGCGGGTAACCCATCAGCCAGTAGATGACGGCCATCGCGGTCAGCACCTCCAGGATGCGGTAGGTCTCGGAGCGGATCTTCAACGAGATATAAGACAGCTCGGCGACCGAGATGATGGAGACGAGCGAGGTATCCTTGAACAGCGACACCCAGGTGGACGCCAGCGCCGGCAATACGCGCATGACAGCCTGCGGCAACACGATGTGGCGCATCACCTGCAACTCCGTCATGCCGATGGCCCTGGCGGCGTTCCACTGCCCCTTGCGGATGGAGACGATGCCTGCACGGAATGTCTCGGAGTTGAAGGCGGAGACATTGCAGGTGAGCCCCAGGATCGCCGTGGCCAGTTGCGAGAGCCGCACATCAAAATAAGCCGGCAGCACATAGTAGATCCAATAGATCTGCAGGATCAGGGGTGTTGCCCGGAAAAATTCGACGAAGACGGTGGCAAGTCCCGCGACCGGCCGCAGGCGCGACAGGCGCATGAAGGCGAGGAGCAGACCTCCGGGAATCGCGAGCATCATAGTCACGACAGCAAGCCAGATAGTCATGAGCGCGCCGTCCAGGAGACGCGGCAGGCTAGTCCAGATCACGTTCCAGTCGAAGGTCATGACGCGCCCAGATGCGCCACGCGGCGATAGAGGCGGTCGACGCCGCGAGCCACTGGGTAGCAGAGCAGGAAGTAGACCAGCATGGCCCCCGTGTAGAGTTCGAAGGGCCGGTAGGTGTTGCCAGCCACCACTTGCGTCTGGCGCAGCAGCTCGGGCACGGCGATCACCGAGGCGATGGCACTGTCCTTGACTGCGAACACGAACAGCGACCCCAGCGCCGGTAGCATGCGGATCAGCGCCTGCGGCAGGATGATGGTTCGGATCGCCTGCACCCGGCTCATGCCGAGTGCCAGGGCAGCCGACATTTGGCCGTTACGCACCGAGGTCAGACCAGCACGTATGGTCTCGGCCATATAGGCACCGAGATGGATGCCGAGCGCGACGATGGCAGCGGTGAGAGAGTCGATCGAGCGGCCTGCCAGCAGCGGGAATGCGAAGTAAGCCCACACCAGCACCACCAGAAGCGGCACGGCTCGCATGGTGTCGACATAAAAGCCGAAAACCACGTCCGCCGTCCTGCCGCCATAGGTCCTCAGCGCACCGACGACGACACCGATGACGAAGCCGAGCCCGATGGAGGCGATGCTGATGACCAGCGTGACCCCGACGGCCTTGAGCAGGAAGGGCCAGCTTGCGACAAACGGTGCGAGGCTGATCGTCATCGCATGGTCCGCCGTGACCTATGGGTGCGAGTGGGCGAAGCTTTGCGCCACCGCCCACCTTGCACGTTCTTCGCCATCGTCTATTGGCCTTTCAGCAGCCTGACCTCCTCGGCGCCGACCTTGTCCTTGACCTCGGCATAGACAGCAGTCAACCAGTCGCGGAATACGGTGTCCTTCTTGTCGACGGCCATGCCGACATCGGTCGCCATCTCATGGCTGTGCAGGCACTCATCGCCGAGCGGGAAGATCATGAGCCCAGGAACGTCCTTGGCGAGTTTGGGCCAGGCGACATTGTCGATTGGGGCCACGTCGGCTCGCTTGGACATGATCTCCTCGACAGGGGCATTGGCGCCCGAGCCCGCGACACCCTTCAGCGTCATCTTTGGAAAGCGCCCCGGTGCCCAGGTCTCCGGCGGCGTGCCGGTAAAGTAAGCCATGGTGATTTCCGGCTTGTTCAGATCATCGACCGACCTCAGGTCTTTCAGCTTGGCGTTGTCGGCAAGGCCAAAGAAGCACAGGCTCGACACGGAGTAGACAATGAAGTCGACGACCTCCTTGCGTTTGGGGGTGACGGAAAGTGGCGCGATCGTAATGTCGACTGTTCCCGCCGCCAGGATCGGCACCTTGGTCTCGTGACTGACCGGCACGATCTCAAGCTTGACGCCGAGGCGCTTGGCATACTCGTTGGCCAGCACCCATGCCGGTCCCGAAAACTGATCGCCACTGCCTGACGTGTTCTCAGGCAGCCACGGGAATTCGCCGATTGCGGCAGCCTTCAAGGTGCCGCGCGCCTTGATGGCGTCGATCTTAGCACTCTGGCCGGCGGCGGGCACATCGGTGTTGCCGGCCAAGGCTGGAGCTGATGCGAGGCCTGCCGCCAGTACCGCGGACAGAGCGGCCGAGACCAGGAAATTTCGTTTGAGCATGGCATTCCTCCCGGATGTTGCGCTGCCTTGCCGCCGAGCCAGGCGACGGTCTGGCTTGCCAGATCATGTCGATGCGACCTCTCCCGAATCGAGACTTGGCTCGAGGTCTGATCACTTGCGGTCGGCTACTTGCCTGTGGCCCACTTCGGAACGGGACCGGCCGATTGCACCTGATACCCCGGCAATGTAGCAAGCTGCATACCGGTATACAATCCCCGATCTGCGGACTAAGATTGGCATGCAATGACCAGTTTTTAGAGTGCCCATGGTGACGCCAAAACATCTCCCCGGCGCGGCTAGCAAGGTCCCTGCTGCGTCAACGCCCGCACGGCCAAAGTCCCTGATGCCGTTGAGCCCGGCCGCAGTGGATATCACCCGTCAGCATGGCGAAACGGTCGCCGATGCCGTCGTCAATGCGGTTGCCCAAGGTGCGTTGCAACCCGGCCAGCGGATCGTCGAATCGGAACTCGCCAGCCAGCTCAATGTAAGCCGCGTGCCGATCCGCGAGGCGATCAAGATCCTGCAGGCTCAAGGTATTCTCAATGTCACTCCCAATCGCGGCGCACGCGTCGCACCGTTCGAGCCTAGGGTCATCGATCAGGTGTTCGAGGTGCGGGTGGCTCTGGAGCGGATCGCCGTGCGTGATGCCAGCGCTGTCTACCGGCGTGATCCAAGATCGATCGATGTCTTGCGCGAGATTATCTTGCGTATGCAGCGCGCGGCGCACTGGGCCGACTGGGTGGAGTTCCGTAAGTGCGATGTGGATTTTCATCATGAGATCTGCCGCGCCTCAGGCAACGAAATCGTATTGAAGCTCTGGGAGGCTATCGCCCGGCACATCACCATCATTTTTGGACGTGAGCTTGCCTCTGAACGGAACTTCCAGCTGGTCATCGATCAGCACTTGAAGCTGATCGCTCTATTCGAGGCCTTCGATCCGGGGATAGAACAGGTGATCGAGGACCATATCATGCGATTGCGGAACTCAAACACAGTGCCCATGCTGCCAGTGAAGCAGAAAGCAAACAGCCGCAAACGATAAGTTGCCGGGGGATTGCGGCCAATGTCATCGATCGGGCAGGCAGGCAACAATGCGAAGTGCGGTCACATCAACGGACAGGCTGACTCGACTGGCAGATGCCGGGCCTTGGCGCCGTTCGTGTCGCAGTCTCATCGGTGCGCCCATACCGGGCTACCGCGGGGAAGTTGATATCAATGAGTGGAGGACGCAAATGAAGACGATGACTGGTCTGCTGACCGTAGTTCTCTTGCTATGGGCTGCCCCTGCTATCGCGCAGCAGATCGAAGGCAAGCCGAATTTTGCCAATTGCGGCGACGGTTCGCTCGACAAGGCGTTAAAAGACGGCGTGACGCTCGGCATCAGTCCGAGCCCGCCCTATTCGTCGCTCAATCCCTCGACCAAGGACGCCGAGGGCCTCGACGTCGAAATCCACCAGGCCGCTCTGGGTTGGCTCGGCGTCAAGACCATCAAATATGAGGTCGCCCCCTTCGGACAACTCATTCCGCTGATGCTGTCCAAGCGGGTCGACGTGGTTGCCTCGAATATTCATCAGACGCCGGATCGCTTGAAGGTGGTCACCTTCACTACGCCAGCCTGGTGGTATGGTCCCGCCATTGTCAGCCAGAAGGGTAACCCGAGAGGCATCAAGTCGTTTGATGATCTGAAGGGCAAGAAAGTCGGCGCCATTGCCGGCTCGGCGGCGGACGAGTATCTGCGCAAGATCGGCGTCGAGGTTACCGCCTTTCAGGAGGATGCGGCCGAGTTTGCCGGCATCAGCACCGCCAAGGTCGACGCCATCCTCGATGACGACGTGAAGATCCTAGACTACATGAAGGCCAATGCTGGCTCGCCGATCGAAATCGTTGCCGGGGTTGCCGTTCCCGAGGAACTAATCTTCAAATACGGTTACGGCTATGCCCGCTATGCTTTGCGTAAGGACGATTGTAGCCTCCGCCTCGCCTATAGCGTTGCTCTGCACGAGCTGTGGGGCGCCGGGGTCGTGTCAAAAATCCTGAAGAAATATGGCCTCAGCGATCGCAACCTGACCTATTTCCCCTTGAACTAGCCAGCCGGCGGCGGCATTCGCGATGCGCGGAGGAAGCCGCCGCCAATGATAGGGGCGCCGAAGCATGGACCTCCTGAACCTCGACGTTGTTCGCGAGTATTCTGGTCCGCTGCTGCAGGGACTGGCGGTGACGGTTATGTTGACCTTGGTGGTCATAACTTTGTCGCTGGTCCTGGCAGTTCCCGTCGCACTCCTCCGCCTTTCGCCGCGACGCTCCGTGCGGGTCGTGATCAGCATCTATGTCGAGGTTATCCGCGGCACGCCGCTATTGCTGCAACTCGTCTACATCTACTACGTGCTGCCGAGCATCGGACTCAATCTCAATCCGTTCGCCGCAGCGATCTTCGGCCTCACGCTCAACTACACCGCCTATATGAGTGAGGTTTATCGCGGCGGCATCATCGCGGTGCCCAAGAACCAGTGGGAGGCGGCGGCCACGCTCGGCATGACGCAGGCGCGGGCCTTCCGCCGGATCATCCTGCCCCAGGCTCTCCGGATCGTGATGCCGACCCTCGGCAACTACTTTATTTCGCTGTTCAAGGATACGGCGCTGGCATCGGTCGTTACCGTACAGGAGCTAACGTTCACAGGTCAGATCATCTCGGCACGGTCTTATCAATACTTCACCATCTATACGCTCACCGGCATTCTCTATCTGTCCGTCGGCTACCCGGCGGCCCTGCTGGTGCGCGCGATCGAGAAGCACGCGCGCGGCGGCTATCGGCGGGCCAAGCGCACATGATTGAACTGATCGACATCCATAAGCAGTTCGGCGAGACTGCGGTATTGCGCGGTGTCAGCCTGGAAATCGCCAAGGGCGAAGTGGTGTGCATCATCGGCCCTTCAGGGTCGGGCAAGTCGACGCTTTTGCGCTGCATCAATTTCCTGGAGCAACCCACGTCGGGCCGTATTCTAATCGGTGGCGCACCGGTCTTCTATGACGTAGATGGCGGGCGCAGGGTGGTGCACAGCGAGCGTAGCATCGCCGAGGTTCGTCGCCGGCTCGGCATGGTGTTCCAGGATTTCGCGCTCTTTCCACATCTGTCGGCGCTGGGGAATGTCAGCGAAGGCCTCACCCAGGGGCTGGGTATGGCGCGCCATGAGGCGACCCGACGCGCCGAGGCGATGCTGGCACGGGTCGGGCTTGCGGATCGTGCCGACCATTTCCCGGATGAACTTTCGGGTGGGCAGAAGCAGCGCGTGGCGATCGCTCGCTCGCTCGCCATGTCGCCCGAGGCGATGCTGTTTGACGAACCAACCAGCTCGCTCGATCCCGAATTGGTGGCCGAAGTCCTCGACGTAATGAAGGGACTGCGTGCCGACGGAATGACCATGATAATTGTCACGCATGAAATGTCGTTTGCACGTGAGGTCGCTAATCGCGTGTTGTTCATGGATCAGGGCAGAATTCTTGAGCAGGGCACGCCGGGTCAGATGTTCGATGCTCCAAAGAATGAGCGCACACGAGTCTTTCTGTCGCGCGTCATGCGCTAACCGTACTGGCGATCTGTCGACTCAACTTGGCTTAGTCCAAGCTCGGCGTCCGATAGAGAACCTTGCCCTTCACGGTTATCTCTGTCGGTACGACATATTTTTTCAACGCTTCAGTATCGACGTCAATGCCAAGCCCCGGCGCGGCCGGCACCGAGACCTCGCCTCCAGTATCGAGGTCAATATGATTTCCGCTGAGGTCCTGGGCAAGCGGCTGCAAGGCAATGGGATATTCGCAAATGACATCATCGGCGAACCCTGCATAAGGTTGCAGCGAGGCGCTCAGTGCGAGATGTGATGTAAACGTATGATTGACATAGAAGACACCTCGTGCCTTGGCGTAGTCCGCCACGTGTTTTGCAGGGCCGATGCCGCCGATGCGACCGCAGTCGATCTGCACAAAGCCGACGTGACCATAGTCGATCAGATGGCGCGCCATGAAGACATTGTGGGCCGCCTCGCCGCCTGCAAGCTTGACGCTCCCGCTCATCGCGGCCAATTCGCCGTAGGCGCTGAACGCGCTGCCGTGGAACGGTTCCTCAAGCCATGTAACCTTGGCGGTCTCCAATGCCGCCAGGCGCTTCTTGGCCGCCAACACGTCCTCGCCGAAAATCTGGCCGGCGTCGACCAGGAGGATGCCGTCCCGGCCGATGCCCTCGCGCGCGGCAACGATATGGTCGGCATCTTGAGCAACAGTTCCACGTCCATAAGGTCCCCAGCCGAATTTGGCGGCGCGGAAGCCTTTGGCGACGGCTGTCTTGCCCCGCGCAAACGTTACGTCCGGCGTGTCGCCGAACAATTGCGAGGCATAGGGTGTTTTCTTGTACGCGCGGTCGTAACCAAGCAGGCGATAGACCGGCTCAGAACGAGCCTTGCCGAGAAGGTCCCAGAGCGCCGCCTCGACGCCCGACCAGGTATGGGCCGCCTGTAGTAGGTCCATGCTGTCATATTCGATCGTGGCGGCCATGCGGGCGATATCGGCCGGGCTGTCGAGGGATTGTCCCAGCACGGACGCCCCGACCGGCCGGCAGGCGCCATGCGACATCGGGCAGACAAACGCCGCAATCGAGACCAGCGGCGAGGCTTCGCACTCGCCCCAGCCAGTCAGCCCTCCGGCGCGGGCCCGTACCAAGAGGGCGTCCTGACTGCCATCGGCGGCGGTCGTGACTTCCGGCATCGACAGATAGAAGAAATCGACGGATTCGATTTTCATCGGAGGTTTCCTTGCTGAATGAGTCCGACAACTACGATCAGGCGAATAGTGGAGATGGATCAACGGTGAAGTGGGCGAGTTTATCGCGATCGAGAGCAACACCTAGACCGGTTGTCTGCGGTATGGCGAGATAACTTTCAATATCGAGTTTGAAGGGTTCGCTAAGAATTCCATCGACATAGGCGCTGCCGCCGATGAACTCGACCAGCGTCACGTCGGGCAGCGCGGAGCCGAGCTGCAGATCGGCGGCGGCACCGAGCGCCGTGTTCCAGCCTTGACCGACGTAGCGGACACCGAGATCCTGGACGAGCCACGCGATGCGGCGCTGCTCGCTGATCCTCTCACGTCAAGTCCGGCCACTTTAGTGCGCCACCCGATTGCCGCCTGAAACGCGCGCGACCGGCCGAACCGGTGCCGCAATGTTGACAGCACGACTTAGTCATGCATAGCTATGCATGGCCGAAGCGGTTCGTCTGTCTGCTAGAATCAGGAGCGTTGACGCCCTATTTCCAAGGTCGATTTGCACGGCAAACGTAACGTCTTCAACGGGCACTCTTGATGCCAGGGGTGAAGTTTGACGGACCGCGTGATCAGACAACCAAGAGTGGCGCCGACGGCCCCGGCGTCTCGACCAGGGAGTAATGACGCATGGTCAATAAAATCAGTACGCGTATCACGAGCAGTATTGTGCATCGACGCGACCTTCTGAAGGTCGCCGCAGCCTTTAGTGCTGGTGTGGCATTTCCCGCCATCATCACACGGCGAGGCTTCGCCGCCGAAAAGCCGACGGTCGTGAATTCCATCCGGTCATTGTCCAATCCCTATCACGCAACATGGAACAAGGGCGGAGCTGCGTTCGCCAAGTCCGTCGGCGCCGATTACGTGACGCTGGTGACCGAGGGAAACAGCGAAAAGGGCATCGCCGACATCAA
>JANLQJ010000044.1:0-3208 GCA_031367715.1 Hyphomicrobiaceae bacterium
CAGCGCCTTGGCTGCAGCCAGACCCGACCGGGCCATGCCCAGCACGGCGACCGTCTTGCCCGCGAATGTGGTGACCGCAATCATTCGGTGCAATTTAGCCGGATTCGTCGCATTTTACCGCAGCTTCAGCGTCGCAAGGCCGATCAGGGCCAGGATCACGGCGACGATCCAGAAGCGGATCACGACGGTCGATTCCTCCCAGCCCTTCTGCTCATAATGGTGATGCAGCGGCGCCATGCGGAACACCCGCTTGCCGGTGGTCTTGAAGCTGATCACCTGCACGATCACCGACAAGGTCTCAACCACGAACAAGCCGCCGACGATGGCCAGCACGATCTCGTGCTTGGTTGCGACCGCAATCGAGCCGAGCGCTCCGCCAAGTGCCAAAGAACCGGTATCGCCCATGAAGATCATGGCCGGCGGCGCGTTGAACCACAGGAACCCGAGCCCCGCGCCCAGCAGCGCGCCGGCGAACACCGCCAGCTCGCCGGTGCCGGGCACATAGATGATCTCGAGATAGTCGGCGAACTTGGCGTTACCGACCAGATAGGCGATCAGGCCGAAGGTGCAGCCCGCGACCATCACTGGAACGATGGCCAGGCCATCCAGCCCATCGGTCAGGTTGACCGAATTGCCGGCGCCCGCGATGACAACGATGCCAATGAGAATGAACGGCGCGGTCCACAACCAATCGGCATAGAGTGGCCCCATGGGAATCAACCCGCCACCCTTGAAGAAGGGCACGGCCAATGAGGTGGCAAATTTCGGATTGCCCTGGTGCATCACCAGCCAGGTCGCCAACGCGGCAACCGCAATTTCCAGGATCAGTTTGATGCGCCCTGAGAACCAGTGCGAGGTGCGTTGCTTGGTGACTTTCAGATAGTCGTCGCCAAAGCCAATCGCGGCATAGGACAGCGTGACGCCGAGCACGATCCAGATATAGGCACTTGACCAGTTGGCCCACAGGACCGTCGCCAGCGTCACGCCCATCAGGATGATCAGCCCGCCCATGGTGGGTGTGCCGCGTTTTTTGATGATGTGGCTTTGCGGGCCATCGTCGCGGATCGGCTGGCCCTTGCCCTGACGGGCGCGCAACAGATCGATAAGCTGGCTGCCGAACAGCATGGTGAACAGCAGCGAGGTCATGATCGCGCCGCCGGTGCGGAAGGTGATGTATTTGAAGACGTTCAGGACAGAATAGTCTCCGCTGAAGCGGATCAGCTCATACAGCATGCCAGCCCCTCGATGCGTGCCCTTGGCAAAATAGGGGTCAGACCCCTTTCGAAAGGGGTCTGACCCCTATTTTGCCGTCCCAAAATGTGTCTTCAAAGCCTCGACGATCGGCGCCATGCGGGTGCCCAGCGAGCCCTTGACCATGATGACGTCACCGCCGCGCACCACGTCCAACAGCGGCTGAATGAGACCTTCCGAGCGCTCGGCATAGCCGCCGCGCAAGGCCTCGGGCAACGCGTCATAGAGCGCGGCCATGTGCGGTCCACAGGCGAAGACGAGGTCGATGTGGGCGTCGGTGATGGGTTGCAGCAGCGCGGCGTGCAACTGGCGGGAAGTGTCGCCCAGCTCGCGCATGTCGCCTAGGACGGCGATGCGGCGGGTGTCGCCATCCAATGTCGGAAAAAACCCTACCGATTTTATGGCCGCAGCCATGGACAAGGGATTCGCATTGTAGCTTTCGTCGATGACGAAGACGCGACGATCCCCAACTAGGTAGTCAGTTCGCTCACCTCGACCTGCAGCGGCAGTGAACTTGCCCAGGTCCTGAGCGCACGCAAATGGATCTGCACCCACAGCTTGGATAGCAAGCAGCGCTGCACCTGAGTTCGCCGCTTGGTGTGGTCCTTTTGCTCCAATCCGATATCGGATTTCCTTACCATCCAAATTCGCCTGAACCTCCGAGCCCACTTCGTCAATTCCCCCGTCGACTCCGATCTCATTGTAATGAGCCAATCGAAATCCGTCAGCCGTCGCCGTCGCGCCGAACGGCACAACCCTCGCGCCAGCTGCCATCGCTGCGGACTTCAGGTGGAGGAAATGCTTGTTGTCGGCGTTCAGAATGGCTAGGCCACCCGCACCTGCCGCCGCAGCGGGGTCAGACCCCTGTCTCGCGCCAGGCTCGGGTCCGGACAGAATGGGGTCTGACCCCATTGCCGCCGGCGCTTCCAGTCCCTCGAAAATCTCCGCCTTGGCGTCGGCGATAGCCTCTTCGCTCCCGAAAAACTCCAGGTGAACCGGCCCTACAGTCGTGACGATCGCCACATGCGGGCGCACCATCTTGGTCAGCGGGCGGATTTCGCCGGCATGGTTCATGCCGATCTCGAACACGCCGAATTTTGTGCCCTTGGGCATGCGCGCCAGCGTCAGCGGCACACCCCAGTGATTGTTGTAGGATTTCTCGGCCGCATGGGTCGGGCCGACCGAGGCCAGACAACGCCGTAGCATGTCCTTGGTCGAGGTTTTGCCGACGCTGCCAGTCACGGCAATCACGCGCGCCTCGGGCGAGAGTCGTTTGCGCGCTGCAATGCCCAGACGCCGCAACCCGTAGAGCGGCTCGTCCACTCGGATCAGCGGCCCCGCCCCCTTCGGCGTGACAAAATCCTCCGACACCAGCGCTGCCGCCGCCCCCTTCTCGAACGCCTTCGACACATAGACATGCCCGTCCTGAGTGTCGCCACGGATGGCCACGAACAGGTCGCCAGGTTGCAACGTCCGCGTATCGATGGAGATGCCGTTGACGCCGCCGCTCGCCGTGCCTTCGGGACGGCCGCGCGTGGCGGCGATCAGATCCGTCCACGACCACAACAGCTCAGCCATTGCCAGCAACTCCCGCCCAATGGTTCGATGATCCTGCTCTAACTCCGCTCCAAGCCCGCACTCCGTCATGGCCGCGAAGGCGGCCACCCGCGCAAACATCTGCACATTCGGTAGCTGTGGAACGATAGACGATTGCTGCAATGGCTGCACATACCGAAGCACCGAGCAAGTTCCCGCTTGCGCGAGCGGCCGCCTTCGCGGCCGTGACGATGCGGAGGAGCATTGCGGTGCGCCCAAAAGCTAGTGTTCTGACTCATTCAAATGGTTTCCGATTTTTCGTCATCCCGGCGAAGGCCGGGACCTGTCCAACCATCGGGACCTGCAGCAGTTGGCAATTCGGAAACAGTGCTTTGAAACAGAGACTTGCCGCGTACGTCCT
>JANLQJ010000046.1:0-23324 GCA_031367715.1 Hyphomicrobiaceae bacterium
CCGTTTCAATCGGTCGAGAACGCCTGCCGCGCCATCGCCCGTGGCCTCGCGCTCGAACTCACCGACCGGCACATCCGCATGGTCGAGACGCACAAGATCGCAAAGAACGATCCGCTGTATGGGCTCGATCCCAAGAGCACCCTCTAGGCTTCGCCGCCTTTGCCCCGCCCACCAGCGGGGCATTCCTATACTGCAAGCATACCTGCAATGGTACGCATTTTCCGTTTGCGGTCAGAGATCTGGGGCGGAACCATGCCGCTCTTCGTAAAGTGCCACCGCTCGAACAACCACTTCAGACAAACTGATGTTGTCGCGCGTCGCCAGCACGCGGACGCGCCGCTTGACTGCCACGGGAACACGCAGGTTAAGTTGAGCGGTCGGTTCAGGGTTCGGCGGCCGCCCCGGTCCAGCGCGTCGCAATTCGAGATTGCCGACAACGTCGGCATGTGACGGCGGCGTTCCGATCGACGCGAACATCGCCTGCACCTTCTTCTTGGTCTCGCTCATGCAATCGCCTTTCCAGTTTCGCCATTGCTCCTGGTCGCGTCACGGAGCGATTCGATTTCAATTCGTAGACGCTCAAGTAGCGTCACCATCAATTCTTCAGCGCGCGTGTTAAGTGACGCATTTCCTGTTTCTGTAATGGCGCGTCCTGCATTCTGTGCGCCTCGATATTCTGAACGTTCTGGAATTGATCCAGCCAAAACAGTGTAGTCTGCTTTTGCAAGATAGCGCCGTGCGGCGATCTCTTCTTCCTTCGCCGATGTTCTGCACAATGCAAAGGTCATTCGCGACACGGGAATGCCTTCCGCGAAAAGTTCGTGGAATAAGAGGACACCCGGAACGAGATCATCAAGACCTGGCCCCGTCGGCTGGACAATCAAATGTGAGTGGCGCGCGATGTCGAGTGTCTCGCGGCTCGCATGCCCCGGCGCATCGACGATGACCAGGTCGTCGGACTCGCTGCACGTGATCGCGGCGTCGATATTGTCGAAGGCCCGCACGTTGATCGGCGGCAGGATCTTCGCCGACATGCGTTGCGCGCTCCACCGCATCACCGTGCCTTGCTGGCGATCGAGATCGGCGACCAACACCTTTATGCCGCTCTTCACGGCGAGGTCGGCAAGAGCGCGTGCGAGCGTGCTTTTGCCGACCCCACCTTTTTGACTTAGAAAGGCGACCACAACCGCCATTCGCTTTTCCTTCGTCAGCGCGGCGCCAGTGCCGGCGCGGTATCAGCGGCACGTGCGTGCAACCATTCAAGAACTTCCGACAACCACCAACCGACGCGGCGCGGTCCGATGCGCACGCGGCGCGGGAACTTTCCTTGCTTTTCCAAACACAAAATGTGTTGGCGCGAATAGGGCACCAAGCGCGGCAACTCTTTGAACGTAACAATGCGGGGCAGATCAGGTTGCATCAAAATCACTCCGTCAGAGCAGCCCCTCCAGCAAGAGACAACTACTCCCCCGCTGGATTGATGTCAATAAATAAAATGATAAAGAAATAATGATAGCAAGAATTCTGAAATAGACATGTGAAGTCCGACGCTTCGTTTGATCCGAGCGGTGCGCCGAAATCACCGTTGTGTTGAGCGCCGCGACAGGGCACGTCATGTCGCGGCTGGTCGCGACAGACCGCGATCTGTCATGGTCAATCGGGGGTCGTCGCGACGAGCTTCACGACATGGCTCGACCAGAGATTGAGCGCAGCACGCATCTCGGGTTCGTAACCGAATCGATTGTAGATCCCGGCAACGCCACCGAGTGTATAGGACGTGTGATTGAGAATCCGCTCGATGACGTGCGGAGCAACTCCTAGCCGCGCGAGACCCGTGGCGGCTGTTCTGCGAAGATCATGCAGTGTCCAACCCGTGACGCCGGAGACGCGGTCGAGTTTGCGTTTGGATTTCCCGAACCCTGAGAATATCCCCTCCTCGCGGCCAAACGAGGGGAACACATACACATCGCTGATGCGCGGGATAGTTTGCAGAACCGAGCGCGCTGTTATCGTTAGTGGCAGCGATTGCGCTCGGTTGCTTTTCGTTCGCTCGGCTGGGATCGACCAGATGCAGTTTTCAAGATCGAGTTCACGCCATTGCATGGCAGTGACTTCCCCACGGCGCTGGCCGGTAAGGATCAGCAGCTTGACGATCGGTTCAAATGGAATGCCGCTTCCGTCAACAGCGCGCCAGATGCTTTTGAGTTCTTGGTCGTCGAGGACTCGGTCACGCGCCCTGGTAGCGGCGGGTCTGGTGATGCCCGCGCAGGGACTGACGGCGATCAAACTACGCGCGACACACCAGATGAAGAATTTTCTGATTGCTGCCAGCGCGTGATTTGCTGGGCTGCCCTTGCCCGCTTCGACAAGTCGATCGAGCACCGCATTGATGTCGCCCTTCCTGATCGCTTGGAGCTCGCGTCCACCCCATGGCTGCACGAAGTTCACGCGTAATAAGCGCACCGTTTCCTTCGCCGTGCTGACCCGGTTGTGTTGCGCGCAATGCAAGCGCGCAAACTGCTCGACCGCAGCAGTGAATGAGTCGGCGGCCGCGCGGTCAACTTTCTTCGGCTTGGGATCTTCGCCGCGAGAACTACGAATCTGGGGGTCGGAGGTTCGAATCCTTCCGGGCGCGCCAATAAAATCAAGCAGTTAGCCAGAAGCCGCCAAGACTCCATAGCTCGCAACCTGCTGCGGGCAAACGGGTGCCGATGAGGGTGTTTTGGTAGGCGAGCACCCTGGATCGATGCCTCGGAGACGATGCGCAGGACGATTTGGCCGTGCAACAAATGTCTATTCTCAAAGTCTCAGCGGTGTGATTTTCTAATTTGGCACGACCAGAACAGTTGAGGAGAAAGCTGATGGCAGGGCATGAAGCCGGGCATGGCGGCGCCCATCCGCATCACCCTGATCACGACGATGAGGAGTCGGGTGTCGCACTGCGCGTGAAGGCGCTGGAGCGCGTCCTGGTCGCCAAGGGCCTGGTCGATCCGGCCGCGCTCGATGCTTTTGTCGAGAGCTATGAGACGCGGATCGGACCGCGCAATGGCGCGCGCGTGGTGGCGCGGGCCTGGAGTGATGCGGCCTACAAGACGCGGTTGCTCACCGATGCCACGGCGGCCATCGCCGAGCTGGGTTTTTCCGGCCTGCAGGGCGAGCACATGGTGGTGGTCGAGAATACCGCCGATACGCACAATCTGATCACCTGCACGCTGTGCTCGTGCTATCCCTGGCCGGTGCTGGGTCTGCCGCCGGTCTGGTACAAGAGCCCAGCCTATCGCTCGCGCTCGGTACGCGAACCCAGGAAAGTGCTGGAGGAATTCGGCGTTACTCTGCCAGACGGCAAAGTCGTGCGTGTCTGGGATTCCAACGCCGATCTGCGCTACATGGTGCTGCCCGAGCGTCCGGCCCACAGCGCCGGGTGGGACGCCGAACAACTCGCCGCCATTGTCACGCGCGATGGCATGATCGGTACGGCGCTAGTCTAAGGAAACAGCGATGGATGGCATCCACGACTTGGGCGGCATGCACGGTTTTGGCCCCGTCAGGGCGGAACACGACGAACCTGTGTTCCACGCCCGCTGGGAGGCGCGGATGTTAGCGCTCTCCATTGCCGTCCCATTCGCGGTGCCGTTTTCCGACGATCAGTTCCGCCCCGCCGTCGAGAGCATCGAGCCGGCGCGCTACCTCGCAGCGAGCTACTACGAGCTCTGGTGCGAGGCTGTCACGCGGCTGCTGAAAAAGCATGCCGTGGTTACGGCTGACGAACTTTCTGGCGGACCTATCGTCCCATTGCCGGCAACGCTATCTGGAACAACGGCGCTAAAGGCTGATGCCGTGATCCCGGCGATCAATGCTGGTGCTTCCCAGGCACGGCCTGGACGTATCATCGCCTCGCGCTTCCGTGCTGGCGATCGCGTCCGCACGCGCTCCACGTTCGGCGCCAGCCATACCCGGTTGCCGCGCTACGCCCGCGGGCGGCGCGGCGTGGTGGAACGCACGCACGGCGCCTTCCTGGTCGCCGACCGCAATTCGACCGGCGATCAGACGCCAGAAGCGCTTTACACTGTGCGCTTCGATGCGCGCGAGTTGTGGGGGCCCGATGTTCCAGCTGGCGACACCCTCAGCCTCGACTGTTGGGACAGCTATCTGGAGCCGGCAGCTTGACCGATGCTATCGTCACACCCGACCCCCTGCGCGCGCTCCCCAAGGACCTCGCCATCCCGCGTGATGTGGATGGACCCGTGTTCGTCGAGCCGTGGGAGGCGCGTGCCTTCGCGGTCGTCGTCGACATGAGCGCGCGCGGACTGTTCAGCTGGACGGAGTTCCAGCAACGGCTGGTCGCCGGGATCCGTGACAGCGAGGGCCGGGGCGCGCCTCGACCCTACTACCTGAACTGGCTCAGCGCCGCCGAAGCGCTGCTCGAAGACATGGGCCTTGCCACTGAAGCCGAAATTGACGCCGAGGTTGAGCGGCTGAGACCTCAGGATCGGACCATCCGGTTGGATCGTTCCACGGCCTGATCGCGGTGGATGCGGGCAGCGCTAGCCGTTCAATTGGTGCCGACAACCAACAGGTATGCAATCGGTCGTCGCGATTGACTTTGTTCTGCTTCACCGGTTCAATTGTGTAACGCTCTGAAAACAAAGCAATCGGGCTGCGGCATGCGCGGGTCGGGAATGCTGCATTGAGCAATCAACCGGGAGGACATACGCCTATGGCCGACAGCAAGAAAACGGGCGCGACGAGCTGGTACAGTGATCTTCCGCAGTACTATCAGAACCAGATCAAGAGCCTCGGTCTTGACGACGAAGGCATGTCGCGCCGGCGCCTGCTGAAGGGCCTGGGCGCGGTTGCCGGAGCGGCCGCACTTGGCCTCGGCTCCAGCCGGTCGGCGCAAGCCGCCACGACGCTGCAATATATGTGCTGGGAAGGCTACAACGACCCGCGCATCATCGATCCGTTCAAGGCCGCCAACAATTGCGACGTCACGTTCGACCTGATCGTCGACAGCCCCGGCGGTTTCGCAAAACTGCAGGCCGGCGCCAGCCGCGAGGTCGATATCATCTCGACCGACATGCCCTGGGTCACCCGCATGGGTCCGGCAGGCCTCGCGCTGGAGATCAATCCGGCAGAACATGCCGACGCCTTCAATACCTTCTATCCGCAGTTCAAGCCGCCTTATCAGCCGCTGATCTTCGAAGGCAAGACCATCGGGGTCGCCACACGCTGGGGCTGGGTCGGCGTCTGCATCAACGACAAGTTCGATAAGGCGGAAAACTGGAAGACCTACGACGCGGTGTTCAATCCGGCCAATTCCGGCAAGATCTGCGTCATGGATTGGGGCGATTGGCCGATTCTGCCAATGGCCCTACATGCCGGCGTCGATCCCTATGCCGAGCTGGACGACAAGGCGCTGAACGAGGTGCGTCTGGTGCTGCGGGCGATGTTCAAGAACAAACCGGTACTGACCGGCGATCTGACGCTGGCCCAGAAGGGCCTGCTCGACGGCTCGCTGCGTGGCTGCATTGGGGCGGGTTCCTATCTGACCTCGGCCATCCGCAAGCAGGGCCATATGGAGGTCCACTCGGTCGTACCCGATCCCAAGAACGGATTGAAACAGGGCATCATCTGGGTCGAGGCGACGGCGATCCTGAAGGAGACCGACCAGCCTGACCTGGCCAAGAAGCTGATGAAACATGTGGTCTCGAAGGATGCCTCCAAGGTCCTGTCCTTGCTCGACACCACCTCGAATGTCGTCACCAACGCAGCGACCGAGGCGGCCTATTCCGCAGGGGAAAAGGACATCCTGGAAATGGGCTATATGTGGCACGCCTTCGACAACAGCCAGATGCACCGGGTCGCGCCCAGCATCGATAAAATGCTGGCGATCTGGCAGGAGGAACTGTCCGCGAACAAGTAACGCTCGGCTTGGTCTGGGTGCGTCTGCGGCAAGTTGCAGGGCGCGCCCGGGCCAGTTCGTTCGCCATCGCCCAGCAATCAGGATCGGACAAGTGTGGCGATGAGCGACGACACTGTGTTGGATGTCGCCGAGGTCAAGAAATCCTACGGCAGCACCGAAGCCCTGAAGGGCGTTTCGCTCACCGTTGGCCGTGGCGAGTTCGTTGCGCTGGTCGGCCCGTCGGGTTGCGGCAAGACCACGCTGCTCAAGATTGTCGCCGGTTTCGAGGAGCCGTCCGCCGGTCGCGTCACCATTGCCGGCGAGGACATGGCGGGCGTGCCACCGGCAAAACGCCCGACCAGCATGGTGTTCCAGCGCCTGGCCCTGTTTCCGCACATGACGGTTGGGGCCAATATCGACTTTCCGCTGAAGCTGCGAAAGCTGCCGTTGGCCGAACGCCGGACGCGTGTCGACGCCATGCTGCAGCTGATGCAATTGCGGCCGGAATTCCTGGCCCGCTATCCGCGACAGCTTTCGGGCGGCGAGCAGCAGCGCGTGGCGTTGGCGCGCTCCATGATCTCGGAGCCCAAATTGCTGCTGCTCGACGAGCCGATGTCGGCCCTGGACGTGAAACTCAAGAAAGCTCTGCAGGCGGAATTGAAGCGCCTGCACCGGCAGGTCGGCGTCACCTTCCTGCATGTCACGCACGACCTGGAAGAGGCGATGATGCTGGCCGATCGCATCGCCGTCATGCGCGGCGGGCACATCCTGCAGGTCGGCAAGCCCGAGGACATCTACTATCGTCCGGCCGATGCGTTCGTCGCCGGTTTCATTGGCGAAACGAACTTCCTGCAGGTCGAGATCGAGGCGCGGGACGCGGGTGCGATCAAGTACCGGTCCGCCGAGATCGAGAGCCGCGAGCCCGTAATCCCGGCAAATCTCGTCGCCGCCGACCTCGGGATCGGCAGCGCGCAGATGATGGTGCGCCCCGAGCTGATCAAGATCGCACGCGATGGTGAGATGTTCGATTGCTCGCTTCGTGCAAGCATCGAGGAATATTACCTCAAGGGCAGCACCATCCAGTACCACGCCCGCACGGCCGGCGGGCGCATGCTCGTGTTCGAGCTGCCCGGCACCTCGGCCTTGCCGGCGGCCATCGGCGACCACGTGCGGCTGGGCTGGCGCCATGCCGACACCTACGTTTTTCGCGGTTGAGGGGATCGGGCGATGGCGGGCGCTGAAATCGAACGGAATTGGCGTGAACCAGCGCTCCTGTTGAAGGCGCTGCCCACAGTACTGCTGCAGACCCTGTTCTTTGCCGCCCCGCTTGGGCTGACCTTCGCCATGACGTTCCAACGTACCAAGAATTTCCGCCTCGATTGGGTCTGGACGCTCGAGACCTGGACCGAGGTGTTCTCCAAGCCGCACTTCTGGACCGTGCTCGGCCACACGCTCTGGATGTCGTGTCTGTGCGTAATCATCTGTACCATTATCGGTTTCCCGATCGCCTACGCGCTGGCAACCCGCGTCAGACGCTGGGCGACGTCGCTCCAGATCCTCCTCATGTTCGCCTTCCTGACCGACGCCACGTTGAAGACCTTCGGTTGGGCACTGTTTCTCGACAGCAAGGGAGCGGGCAATTATCTGCTCGAACTCATCGGCTTGCCCGAAGGCATGATCGGCTTCCTGTTTACGGACTGGGCGACTATGCTCGGCATGGTCTACAATCTCTTGCCATTCACGATCTTCACCATCTATCTGTCGATCGCGGCCATCGACCGCAGCCTCATTCTGGCCGCCTACGATTGCGGTGCCAGCAAACTGCGGGCCTTGTGGGAGGTCACGCTGCCGCTGAGCCGTCCGGGCATCTGGGCCGGCGCCGTGCTGGTCTTTCTGCTGGCCGTGGGCTCGTTCCTGGAGCCCAAGGTGCTGGGTGGCGGGCGCTCGCCGATGATGGCCGATCTGATCCGGCAGACCTTCGAGACCCGCGTGAACTGGCCGCTCGGCGCCGCGCTCACCTTCGTGCTGATGGTGGTCGCCAGTTTCGCGGTGCTGCTGTTCTCGCGCGTCTATGCGCTGAAACACGCTGGGGCCTGAGCCATGCATCACCGGACCGAGGCGCGGCTCGCCGATATCGTGCTGTACGGCTCCGTCGCGGCGGCGCTGCTCTTTTTCTATATTCCCATCTTTACACTGATGGCCTTCTCGTTCCAGAAGGGCCGCTATCTCACCCTGCCGTTCGAGGGCGTATCACTGGCCTGGTATGGCGAACTCTGGAACAACCAGAGCGTGCGCGGAGCGCTTTTCAACTCAACGTTGATTGCGCTTTTCAGCATGCTGTTTGCCACGATCCTGGGCACCATGGCCGCCATTGTCGCCGTGCGCTACCTGTTCCGTGGCCGGACTATCTTCCTCGGCCTGACGGCCGCACCGCTGGTTTTCCCGCAAATGCTGCTCGGCATCATCCTGCTGATCTGGTTCTCGGTGCTCGGGCGGGCGTTCGGCTTCAACATGGGTCTGGTGACCGCGATCATCGGCCACGTGGTCTACATCACGCCGTTCGTTGCGGTGGTGGTTGCGGTTCAGGTCTACAACTTCGACCCGGCGCTGGAAGATGCCGCCGCCGACTGCGGCGCCACGCCCTTGGAGATCTACCGCCACGTGACGATCCCGCTGCTGTGGCCCGGCATCTTTTCCGCCGCGATCTTTGCCTTCCTGCTGTCTTGGGGAAATTTCTACCTGACCTACAGTCTCGCCGGCTCGGCCCGCACGCTACCGACCTTCGTGTTTTCCGGCATCGCCACGGGTTCCTCGCCACTCTATCCCGCCATGGCCACCGTGGTGTTCCTGCCGGGCCTGCTGCTCGTCATGTTGGCCGTTTGGCTGCGCGGGCGCAGTGCGGGCGACTTGTGAATGAGCAGGCCCCGCAGGGGCAAAGGAAATCCGCATCGCGATTGAACATCTTGCCATTATCGGTAAATCCGCCGGACAGTCGTGGGACGAGCCCGAGGAATAGGCCGATCCATGGGAAAACACTTTACCGCGCACCCACCTCAACAGCCTCGACGATGGCCAGCGCGGTCATCAGGTCGAGATGGGCACCGCCGCCGTTCTTGTAGAGCGTGATGTCGGTGGCCGACCGGCGGCCAGGCGACCCGCCGACCAGATCGTACAGATCGCCGAGCACATCCGCTGCGCCGATCACGCCGGTCCGGATCGGGTCCATCAGCTCGCCGATATTGTGGATCGTGGTGCCGCGAAAATCGACGAACACGCGCGCCCGCCGCATGGCGTCGTCGTCGGCTTCGCGCATCTTGGGCGTATAGGCGCCGACCAGATCGACATGGGTGCCCGGTTTCAGCCACTGGCCGCGCACGATCGGCGTCTCGCTCATGGTGGCGGCCGAGATGATGTCGGCGGCGCGGATGCCCGCCTCCAGATCGCTGACGATGCTGACAGGGCGGCCGAGGTCGGCGAGGCGGGCGGCCAGCGCCTCGGCACGTTCGGCAGAGCGGTTCCAGATGGCGATAGCGGCCAGCGCTGGCCGCACGCTGACATGGGCGCGCACCAGCGGCTCGGCCATCACGCCAGCGCCGATCATCAACAAAATGCGGCTGTCGGGGCGCGACAACAACTCAGAGCCGAGCGCGGAATCGCCAGCGGTCTTCCAGCGCGTCACGCTGGCGCCATCGATGATGGCCCGTACCCCTCCCGTGACTTTGTCGAACAACAACACCGCACCCTGCACCGAGGGCAAGGCTGGCGCACGGCTGACATTGCCGGGAAAGACTGTCGCGGCTTTCACCAGCGAGCCGAGGCCCGAGATCCAGGCACCGCGCGTCAGCAGGTCGTTGCCCGCCTCGCTGAAATAGAGATCGCCAATCTGCGGTTTCGGCCGGCTATGGCCATGGCGCAAGGCGGCCACAATGCGCGGCCAGTCGGTAGCCTGGTCAACGGCAGCACCGTCAATCATCCGCATCACGGTCTCCAGTTCGCTGGTCGTCAGATCACTCGTTGTCGGTGTGGCCGGTGCCCGCTCCGGTCAGTCGCGAGGTTTCGGCTTCCGGGATGTGCGTTGGCTCGGCGATGGCGAGCAGTCCGCGCCATTGCAGGGCGCTGACCTCGGCGCCCTGATGCCGGACGGTCGAGATGCTGCCGCGAATGATGGCCGGCCCCGAATTGTCGCGGGTGATGGTGACCCAATCGGCCGCAGTTGCCTCAAGACAGTTGCGGCCGGCGCCGTCGGTGAAAATCTCGCCGGCGCGGCATTCCAGCGCAACGCCCGGCCAGCGGATCAGGATCGGTTTGTCGAAGCGCTTTGACAGCCGGGTGAGGGCGGGCAGCAACATCACCGGCGCCGCCAGATTGCGCCAGGACAGCTCGGCGCTTGGCGGCGGCAGCGGAATGATCTCATCGGACAGAGCCACCAGCACCGAAATCGGCCCCAGCGAGCGCAGCTGATCCGACGGTCCAAAGGTCGAGCCGGTACGTTTGGCCGAGTCAAAGGATTCAAGCCGGTGCAGCTGGCTCAGCACGCCGTCGGTCAGTGGCCGCAGCCAGGGCAGCCCGCGCATCGCCAGCCAGCGGCAGGCCCGTCCGGCTTCCTCGGCCATGCCCCAGGAATACCCGGCGCTCCGCGCCGCTTTCAGCGTCGTGGTCTCGATCTCGTTCAGGGATACCCACAGCAGTGTCTGTCCGGCGGTCAGCATTCAATCCAACATCAATGGTCAGCGCACGCGTCAGTGCGGCAAAAGGGGCGCAGGTCTGAGAGTGTTCATGGCCGCATCGGGCAGCTTCGGGTTGACGTTGCGCGCCAGCATACCCATCTTGCCAGCATAGCGACAGTAGCGACCTTGTGCGCTCACAGCGCGCGACAAGGCTGCGATCCGCCGTTCATATTCGTGCAACTAAGGTGCCACATAACCTGCACCGTGCATTTTCATCCAACACGCATCGGGCCCCATGGAACACCTGTCGACCATTGCAGTGCTACCGTTCTTTGGCATGCCGGGCTATGTCTGGGTGGGGTTCATTACGCTGGTGCTGCTGCTGCTGTTGCTTGACCTGGGATTGTTTCACGGCTCGCCGCATGAGATCGGCGTGCGCGAGAGCCTTGGTATGTCGGCGTTCTTTCTGTCGCTCGGGCTTGGCTTTTCGGTCGTGGTCGGCTTTGTCTACTACAACCAGGATCCCGCCTTCATCATCGATCCGCATCTGGCCATCGGCATGCAGCCGTTCGAGCGCGCCTGGCACGCGGCCGAGCTGTACCTGACCGGCTATTTGATCGAGCAGAGCCTGTCGCTCGACAACATCTTCATCATGTCGCTGATTTTCAGCTATTTCGCTATTCCGCGCATTTACCAGCATGCGGTGCTGTTCTGGGGCGTGCTCGGCGTCATCGTGATGCGCGGCGCCATGATCATGGCCGGCGCGGCGCTGATCGTGCATTTGCACTGGGTCATCTATGTGTTTGCCGGGCTGCTGGTCGTGACCGGCATCCGTATGCTGTGGGCCGAGGACGACGAGACCGATATCGGCTCCAATCCGGGCGCCAAGCTGATCAAGCGGGCGCTGCGCGTGACGGACGAGCTGCATGGCGACAAGTTCGTCATCAAGGCGCCGCATCCGGTCACCGGCAAGGCCGTGCGTTGGGCGACGCGGCTGTTTTTGTGCCTCGCCACAATCGAGATCGCCGACGTGGTGTTCGCCATCGACTCGGTGCCGGCAATCTTCTCGATCACGCAGGAGCCGTTCATCGTCTACTCCTCCAACATCTTTGCCATTCTGGGCCTGCGGTCGTTGTATTTTGCGTTGTCGGCGGTGGTGCACCGCTTCCACTATTTGAAGTATTCGCTGGCCCTCGTGCTGGTGCTGATCGGTGGCAAGATCCTGGCCGAGCCGGTGGTCGGCCGCCTGCCGACCGAGGCCAGCCTGATCGCCACCGTGGCGCTGTTAGCGGGGGGTGTGCTGTTTTCCTTGTGGCAGACGCGTCGCGACGGGCCGGTGGCCGCGGCCGCCAAGAGCGCTGAAACGAGTTCCTGAAACAGCGAGCCGGCCATGCCGCTGCAAAACCGTGTAGGCCCCGACGGAACGATCTTTGCAGATTCGGCGCGCGGTACACTGATGGGCAATCGTGGTGGGCAGTTGCACGACGCGCAGCGGCGTCTCACCGGCCGGCGGTGGGTGTCCAAAGCATGGATTGCTTGTGTTCTCGAATACAGGGACCGCCACGAATCCATCATGGCGCCCGGGCACTACACGCAGCTGTTCTTTCTGGACGAGGCGACCGCGCTCGCTGCCGGGCACCGACCGTGCGCGCTATGCCGGCACGCAGACTTCGTGAGGTTCATGACGTTATGGCAGGAATTGCATGGTTTCCCCAAGCGCCCGAAGGTTGCCAAGGTTGACCGGGTGCTGCACGAGCAGCGGCTCGATGCGGGACGGCTCAAGCGGACATTTGCGAGCCCACTCGGCGAGATGCCATCCGGCACCATGGTCGTACACGAGAGTGGCCCGCTGCTGAGCTGGGGCAATGCTCTTTATCCGTGGACCCCGTCAGGCTATCTCGCTCCGACCCATTTGCCGGCGGAATCGATCGTACAGGTGCTCACGCCGCCCAGCGTCGTCGCCATGTTTTCGGCCGGCTACGCGCCGCTCCTGCACGACAGCGCGCGCTCGATATCGGCGACCAAGTCCTGATACGCTTCCAGGCCCACCGACAGCCGCACCAGCGCATCGCCGATCCCGAGCTCGGCCCGCGCCGCTGGCGTCAGGCGCTGATGCGTGGTGGTCGCGGGATGTGTGATCAGGCTCTTGGCGTCGCCAAGATTGTTAGAAATCTTGATGATTCTCAAGGCATTGAGGAAGCCGAAGGTCTCCCCCTTGCCGCCCTTGAGCTCGAACGACAGCATGTTGCTGCCGCCCGACATCTGCCGCGCATAAAGATCGGCCTGCGCGAAATCGCGCCGGCCGGGATAGAGCACGCGCGTGATGCCGTCGAGGGTCGCAATGTGATCGGCGAGCCGGGCGGCGGTTTCGGTCTGCGCGCGCACGCGGATCGGCATGGTTTCCAGGCCCTTCAGCAGCACCCAGGCGTTGAACGGGCTCATCGACGGCCCGGTCTGACGCAGGAACACTTGCAGGTATCTGTCGAGATAGTCCTTGCTGCCGAGCACTACACCGCCCAGGCACCGGCCCTGGCCGTCGATATGCTTGGTGGCCGAATAGACCACCACGTCGGCACCCAGCTGCAACGGCCGCTGCTGCATGGGCGTAGCGAACACATTGTCGACCACCACCAGCGCGCCCGCGGCATGGCCGATCTTCGACACGGCGGCGATATCGACCAGCTCCAGCGTCGGATTGGTCGGGGTCTCGAAGAACAAGGCTTTGGTGTTGGGACGCATGGCGTTTTCCCACGCCGACAGATCGCGCCCGTCGACCAGCGTCGCGGTGATGCCAAAGCGCGGACAGAGGTCTTCGACGATATAGCGGCAGGAGCCGAACAAGGCCTTGGCCGCCACGACATGGTCTCCGGCCTTCAGGAAACACAACAGAGAGGCCGTCACTGCCGCCATGCCGGTCGCGGTGGCGCGCGCCGTCTCGGCGCCTTCCAAGAGGCGGATGCGCTCTTCGAACATGGTGACGGTGGGGTTGCCGAAGCGGCTGTATTGATAGCCGGGGCTGGCGCCGGTGAAGCGGGCCTCGGCCTCCTCGGCGCTGGCATAGACATAGCCCTGAGTCAGGAACAACGCCTCCGACGTCTCGCCGAATTGCGAGCGCAGCGCTCCGCCGTGCACGAGTAGCGTTTCGGGCTGCAGGTTGGGTTCAGCTGCGCCATTGCCGGGTTTTGTTGGGGTCTTGTTCATCGTTCGTCCTTAGGGGGCCGCGTAGGTCGGGTCAAGCTTTGCGCGACCCAACGTTGGAGAGTTACAATTGTCATCCCGCGCGCAGCGCAGCACGTTTCAGTGGTGCGCCGCAGACATGGCTTCGCGCGGGGTTCAGCACCAGTCACAACATGGCAGGTGCTCCTTGAGAACCCGGATCAGCGCGGCACCGTCAAAACGCTGCAGCGCATCCGGGATGACATGCGTTGCAAGGGGAGATGGAAAAGTGCCCGCCTCAGTTCCGTTCCGTCCAGTCGGCCAGACCACCTAGAAACGTCATGCAGCGGCCAAGTTCGCTGAGCTTGAGGAACTCGTCCGGGCGGTGCGCCTGCTCGATGTCGCCGGGGCCACAGATGACACTGTCACAGCCACCGGTCTGGAACAGGCCCGCCTCGGTGCCGTAGGACACCGCGTGCGTCGCATTCTGGCCCATCAGCTGCAGCGCCAGGGACACCGCATCGGAATTGGCGCCCGAATAGAACGCCGGCACGCCGTTGACTTGGGCCGTCTCGATGCCGGTATCGTTACCGATCGCCTGCATGGTCGGCAGGCAGCGCTCACGCACATAGGCCTCGAACCGGTCGGTGACGGTGCGGATGTCGAAACCGGGCAGTGCGCGGATTTCCCAGCTGAAGGCGCAGTGCTTGGGCACGATGTTCTGCGCCCGCCCACCCTCGATCATGCCGATCTGCAGTGTTGTGTAGCTCGGCGTGAAGCGCTCGTTCTGCGGCCCTTGCCGCAGGTCGTCTTCGATGCGGCTGAGTTCGCCGATCAGCATGCCGGCCATATGGATGGCGTTGACGCCGATATGCGCCATGCTGGAATGCGCCTCGCGCCCGGTCACGGTGGTTCGAAAGCGGGTTGCGCCCTTGTGGCTGTCGACAATGCTCATAGTGGTCGGCTCACCGACGATGATCAGGCGTGGACGTGGCAATCGCGCGCCCAGCTCGGCGATCATTGGCCGGACGCCGGTGCAGCCGACTTCTTCGTCATAGGAAAACACAATGTGCATCGGTGTTTTCAGCGTGCGGGCCCTGAGGTCCGGAACCATGGCGAGCACGCAGGCCAAAAAGCCTTTCATGTCGCAGGTGCCGCGACCGTACAACTTGCCGTCGCGCTCACTGACCTGGAACGGATTGCTGGCCCATTGTTGGCCATCGACCGGCACCACGTCGGTGTGGCCCGACAGGCCGATGCCAGGGCGATCGGCGGGTCCGATGGTGGCGAACAGGCTGGCCTTTTGCCCATCCGGCGTCGGCACCAGCTGGCTCTCGACGCCATAGCCAGCCAAATACTCGCGCACGAAATCGATCAATGGAAGATTGGTCTTGGCGCTGGTGGTGTCGAAAGCGACCAGGCGGTCGAGCAGCGGGCGTGGGTCGGGCAAGATGGACTCCAGGTGGCGGCGTACGCTCTGTCGGCTCGAGGTGATCAGAGGGCACGGCAGAAGGCAAGGGGCGCCTCACGCGACCGGCTGGCGAACTGCCTTTCGACGGGTCTTGCGACCGGCAGCCGGCGCCGCGCCGTCCCGTGCCGACTGCCCGTGTGTGGTCTTTTCCCAATGGAACGGCGTGCGGCCAAGCTGGATCAGGGCGCGGTAGGCGGCAAACGAGATCAGCAACCAATACAGTGGCAGCAACGGCAGCTGCCACAGCAGTCCCCAGCGTCGGCGTCCGATCGCCGCCACCGCCGAATGCAGCACGGTGACGCCGTAGCCTGCCAGCAGATTGAACTCGGCAGCCATCAGGAAGAGCCGCTCGATCCAGCTGCCCTCGCCGCTTGGCGGCGGCGCGAAGCCAAATTGCCAGACCAGCAGGCTGAGACTGAACGGGTAGATAAGGCAAGATAGAATGACGCCGATGAAATGCGCGTGCATGGCCAGCCAGCGGCGCGGTCCGAGCGACTGAAAATCGCGTAACGGGCGCCGGCTGTGCACCACATAGGTCTGCATCCAGCCTTTCAGCCAGCGCGTGCGCTGACACAGCCAGCTGCCAAATGACACCGGCGCTTCCTCGAAGGTGCGTGAACTGAGCACACTGCAGCGGAAGCCGTGGCGCGCCAGGCGCATGCCGAGATCGGCGTCCTCGGTGACATTGTAGGCATCCCAGGCGCCGATCTGGCGCAGCACCCGGATCGGAAAGTGATTGCTGGTGCCTCCCAGCGGCATCGGCGCATCCAGCCATTCCAGCGCCGGCAGCAAACCGTCGAACAGCGTCAGATACTCGAGCGAAAACTGCCGCGTCAGCCAGCTGGCGCGCTCGTTGTCGATGGCCAGGCGCCCCTGCACGCAGCCGAGGTCGCCAGGGGCTGCGGCAAACATGCCCCAGGCCTCGCGCAGCTGACCTGGCTCGGGCCGGTCCTCGGCGTCGAACACGCAGACATAGTCGCCGCGCGCGAACGCCAGCGCATAGTTGAGCGCCTTGGGCTTGGTGCGCGGTTGCCGGTCGGGGACGATGATGATCTCGAACGGCGGCCGCAGGTTCAGCTGGCGGGCGGCTGCGATGGTCTCGCCATCGACGCTCTCCAAGATCAGCTTGATGTCGAGCTTGGCGGCCGGATAGTCGAGCCTTCGCAGCGCATCGACAAGGCCCGGCAGCACCGTAGCCTCGCGGAACAGCGGCACCAGCAGAGTATAGACCGGCAGCTCGCGGTCATCGGCGCGGCGGTCGTGGAGACGGAACTCGAATGTTTGCGGGGGCTGATGCAGCAGCAATGCAAGCGCGCGCAATCCCACCACGCCCAGGAAGGGTAGCGTCACCAGCAGTGTCCACATCCATTGCGCCGATAGATCGCCAATGGCGATCAGGCCGATGACCAGACCGGCCAGGCTGGCCAGTGTCAGTGATTGCCGGAGCCAGGTGCCGGCGCGCGCGCTGGCGCCAGGATCGAAGCGCGCGAGACCCGAGATCGCCTCGCGCATCAGGGCAGCGCCGGCGCTGGCCAGCACGCAGTCGCGCATGCCTGCGGGCGTGGTCAGCCCAACCGCAAGGCCACGTCTGGCAAGGCGGCCAATGAGATAGCGCAGCGCACGCGGCGAAATCAGCGAGCCGTCGAGCACGATCGTGGGCTGACCATCGATGTGCCCTTCGGCCCAGGCCTGACGCAAATTGTGCGGGTCGGTGCCGCCGCGCATGCCGTCACGAGCAGGCGCGGCGTGGTAGGGCACCGAGAGAGACGCAGCCAAGGCGGCCACATAGTCGGTAGCCGCCATATGTCCCTCGCCGATCAGCACCCGGCGGATGCTGACGCCGCATTGACCGGCGCGGGCGCCGGCGGCCTGCAAGCCGTCGCGGCTGAGAGCTGCGTTGCCCGGTGGTCCCGCCAACAGGAAGTCATAGTCCGCTGCGTCCGATCGCGGCCGGCGCCGCGCCGCCTTGAGGCCGGTCGGCTCGATCAACGGATTGCCTGCGACGATAGCGCCCGGCGGCCGTACAGTCGCCGCTTCGCCAGTCACACAAACATCTCTTGCCGCGCGCCGCCGCTCGCTCGACACCGTCTTTGCCCCCGATACGCACGACCAATTTCGCGTTTGAAACACTAGCGACTGGCGACGTGGCGGCTACTTAGGTACTTACCTTGGCGGGCACGCACACGCGTTGCCCTTCGCTCGCCACGGTTGGCCGCGATAAGATCGATAGGCGAGGTCCTGCGATGCGATCGGTGTTGAGACTGTTGGAGACTTTGGGCCTGCTGGCCGTGTTGGCGGGCCCGGTGGCTGCCGCGCAGCCGGCGTTGCCGGGGACGACGCCGGCCGATCCGCAGGCCGCCGGCGCCGATCCGGTTGAGTCGCCCGGCGGGCGGCGCAATGTGCTGCGCGTGCTGACCGATACCGACTATCCGCCATTCAACTATGTCGACGAACTGGGCCAGCTCACTGGCTTCAATATCGATTTCGCGCGCAGCGTCTGCGTCGAACTGGAGGTCAGCTGCGATATCAAGGCGATTGCCTGGGACGATCTGCTGCCGACGCTCGAGAAAGGCGACGGCGATGCGGTGATCGCCTCGATCGCGGCGATACCCGGCACGCTGACGCAAGCCGATTTCACAGTGCCCTATTACTTCATGACCGGTCGTTTCGCCGTGCGCAAGGCCGGCGCGCGGCCGGAGATTTCTCCGATCGGTCTGGAAGGCCGCAAGATCGCAGTGGCGTCCGGCACGGCGCACGAGGCTTATCTCAAGGCGTTCTTTCCCGACAGCCAGATCATTGCTCTGCCCTCGGTCGATGCGGCACGCCAGGCCTTTGCCAAGGGCCAGACCGATGCGCTGTTTGGCGACAGCCTGGCGCTCGCCTTCTGGACCAACGGCACCTCGTCGAATGGCTGCTGCGAATTGAGCGGAAGTCCTTATGCAGATGAGCGCTACTTTGGCGAGGGCGTCTCGATCGCCGTGCATCGCGGCGACGTCGCACTGCACCGCCAGCTCGACGCGGCGATCATGCGCATTCGGGCCTCGGCACGCTACGAAGAGCTGCTGTCGCGATACTTCCCGGTGCGTTTGTTCTGATTGGAATAAGGCAGCGACCACCAAGAGTCGCCATATTGAACGCCAGATCAGCGTGCTATTGGTCGTACTTCATGTGAATTCATCAAGCGGATGACATTTAACGTTGAAAACTATGGAAATTCTGCAACACTTTTCCCCCGGGCACCAGAAATCCGAGGTAAATCGATAACTTCGGGTCGAAATACTTGTGTGATCGGATTACCGTCCAATTGTTGCGATTGATTCGGGCATCAACAGGAGAGAACCAGATGGCCAAGACCGTGAAAAAAGCTGCGACGAAAGCTCCCGCCAAGGCCGCCCCCGCGAAGGCCGCCAAGGCTGCAGTCCCCGCCAAGAAGGCGGCTGCGCCTGCCAAGGCTCCCGCCAAGAAGCCGGCCGCCAAGAAGGCCGCTATCAAGGCTCCGGCCAAGAAGACCGCTGCCAAGAAGCGCTAAGCTTCAGCAGACTGCAGTATTGAGTGATCAAGCGCGCGGACATCAGCCGCGCGCTTTGTTTTTGTGCGGGTGGCGCGGGTTGGAATGGACGCAAAGCCCGCTCGCCAACGTCACCGTCAGGCTGATGTGATCGATGATCCGCTCGCCCAGGAAGTCGGTCATACCTGCTCCTGTTCCATCCGCTTGATACTGGCAATCGCCTTGGCCGGGTTCAGCCCCTTCGGACAGGCTTGCGTGCAATTCATGATGGTGTGGCAGCGATAAAGTTTGAACGGATCTTCCAGATCGTCGAGCCGGTCGCCCTTGGCTTCGTCGCGCGTATCGGAAATCCAGCGATAGGACTGCAGCAGCGCGGCGGGGCCGAGATAGCGCTCCTGGTTCCACCAATAGCTCGGGCACGAGGTCGAGCAGCAGGCGCACAGGATGCATTCGTATAGTCCATCGAGCTTCTTGCGCTGGTCGGGCGTTTGCAGCCGCTCTTTTTCGGGCGGCGGTGCGTCCGCGCGCAGCCAGGGTTCGATGGCGCGATGCTGGGCATAAAAGCCAGAGAGGTCCGGCACCAGGTCCTTGACCACCTTCAAATGCGGTAGCGGATAAATCCGCACCGGTCCCTTCACTTCGTCCATGCCCTTGAGACAAGCCAGCGTATTGATGCCATCGATGTTCATCGAGCAGGACCCACAGATGCCCTCGCGGCAGGAACGGCGGAAGGTCAGCGTCGGGTCGATCTCGCTTTTGATCTTGATCAAGCCGTCAAGCACCATCGGCCCACACTCGCGCCGGTCGATATGATAGCTGTCGACGCGCGGGTTCTCGCCATCCTCGGGGTTCCAGCGATAGACACGGTACTCGGTCGAGTGGCCACCGGGCACCGGTTTGTTCCAGGTCTTGCCCTTGCCGATCCTGGAGTTGGCCGGCAGCGTGAGTTGCACCATATGACGAATTCCTGTTCCATTTGTTGCGACGCACGATACAGAGCTTCACTGGCAAGGAGAAGGTCGCTCAAGGGTTCAGTGCCACGATCCCGGCGTTGAGCGTCACGGCGTAGCAAACCCAAACCAGATACGGCATCAGCAGCCAGGCCGCCGTGCGCTGCGCGTGCCAAGCCCAGGCGATGGTCGCGGCAATTGCGATCATCAGCACGATGATGATGACCAGCGCCAGCCGTGTCTGATGCAGCGAGAAGAATACCGGCGACCAGGCGGCGTTCAGGATCAACTGTACAAAGAACATGCCAATTGCCCAGGTCCGCAACGCCCCGGGCCGGCTGCGATCCCATAGCAGCCAAAGGCTGAGCCCCATCAGAATGTAGAGCGCGGTCCATACCACCGGAAAGGCCCAATTGGGCGGCGTCCACGATGGCTGCACCAGTTTGGCATACCAGCCAGTGATCTCTGCCGCGGTTACGCTGCCAGTGATGCCGCCAACGCCGAGACAAAGGGCAAGACACATGATCACGCGCAAGATCGAACGGCCGGTCATGAGCACTCCGGGTTGATGGCTGTCAGCCGGTGAACCAGCGCAACTCTCAACGCTCCGCCTTCGCCTTCAGATCCGCCAGGCCCTTTTCGAATGCGCCGCCGACCATCTTGTCCATGTTCATGACGAGGCTCATCAGCTTGGGGATAAAGGCATTCTTGCCCGTCATGGCCCAGGTCACGCTGGTCGCCCCGTCCGCGGGTGCCAGCGTGAACGTCACCTGGTTACGCCCGGCGAACGGCTTGCGCATATCGAGCTGCATGACCACGCGCGAGCTTGGTACGCTCTCGCTGATGCCGATCTGCCCGGCACCCGCCCGGCCATTGCTGTCCCAATCGCAGGTCGCGCCCTTGCCTGTGGCGGGGCCGCTGTAGCTGAGTTTGACCTTAGGATCGGACAACACAAAGGGATTCCAGCTGTTCATGGCCCTGAGATCGTTGATCAGTGGAAAGATCCGCTCCGGAGCGGCTTTGATGCTGGTGACACGCGAAACGCTGAAATCGTCCGGCCGGCTGGCGGCGTAACCGAGCAGCGCCAGGATCGCGAGGGCGATCAGGATGAAAAAGGTCATGGCGGTCTCCTTAAACCAACAGGGCGTACAAGAACGTCTCCTGCTTTAGTGGATCGGCCGCGGTTTCTCCATAGATTTCCCAATTGATGCCGGCCGCTTTCAACCCCTGCGCCTGGCACCAGTTGATCAGGAACGGCCAGGCCTCGGGCAGGCCGTCGAATGGCCCGACCATATGATAGTGGGCAGCCCGTCCAGCCGGCAGTTCGGATGGCACCACGTCGCCCACTGGCGCGAATGCGCGGGCAACGATGATGCCGATTTCCATATAGAGGCCGCTGCCGGTGGGCATGCCGGTGCGCGTGGCATAGCGGCCAAGCGGCGCCACATCCAACGTGTTGATGGCGGCGTCAACCATGGCGCGCGCCGACTGGTGCGCCTGGCGCATGCTGCTGGAGGGCACATCGCCTTTGACCACCGCGGTCAATTGGCGCTGCACAGTGACAATGCTGCAGCTGTTCGTGTCGGTCATGACGGCACCTCCGTACTTGCCGGACGCATTGACGTCTGAGGCCGGATGTCGCGGCATCCTATCAGGTCAAATTATAGTATCGCCTGCCTGAACAGGGCGCCAGCTGTTAGCCCACCAACGCAACTCACGTAAGGACGCCGCCAGCCATGGACACCGCCCTCCTGTTCGACCTTGACGGCACGCTGGTCGATACCGAGCACACGCATTTTGCGGCCTTCGTCGAAGTGCTTGCCGAGCACGACATCGCCCTGGATCGGACGGCCTACAACGCCCGTATCATGGGGTTTCCCGGCCACGAGATCGCCGCCAGCTTCCTGCCGCATCTGTCCCGCGCCGACGGCATGGTGGTGATGGCGCGCAAGGAGCAGAGTTACCGCGACCGGCTGGCAGGCGTTGCCCCTGCGGCCGGGGCGCTGGAGCTGTTGGATTTTGCCGACGCGCGCGGGGTCAAATACGCGCTGGTCACCAACGCTCCGCGCGCCAATGCACTGGCCGTGCTCGATGCCATCGGCATCACGTGCCGCTTTGCCGCGATCATCAGCGGCGAGGAGCTGGCCCATTCCAAGCCGCATCCGCTGCCCTATCTCGCCGGACTGGAAGCTTTGGGCGCCAAGGCCAGCCGTTCCGTCGCGTTCGAGGACGCGCGCTCGGGCGCCAAGGCAGCGGTGGCGGCCAGGATCCCGCTGGTGGGCATCACGTCAACGCTGGATGCCGCAACGCTGACCAGCCTTGGCGCCGCGTTCGCCGTGCGCGATTTCGCCGATCCGGCAGTGCTGGCGCTGATCGAGCGGCAGTTGGCGCTCTAAGCCAGCGTCCAGGCAGCGGGAAACAGATCGTCCATGCAGGTATTCAGCGCTTTGTCGCCCGCGAACCACTGCTTGGGGGCGATGGTCATGCCGTCCGGGCGCGGATCCAAATAGGCGCCCCACCAGCTGAACGTTGAATTGGCGATGATGTGGTGCCGGCAGGCACTGATCAGATGCATGTCATCAAAATGCGTTGTGCCCTCGGCGAAGGTGGCGTTGGGCCACTCCTGCAGCGTGGTGCGGGCGGCGGGAATATCGTCCGTGACCACGAACACGCGGGCTCTCGGCACCGAGCGCGCGATCAGGCTGAGGGCGCGGTTGTAGTGATCGGTACCGAGCGTGGCAAAGGTCTCCGCGTTGGCAGCCTCGCTCACATAGTCGCCGCGCCGAATATGTACGGCGACGCTGTCATTGCCCGCGGCTGCCGCGGCAAGCTGGCGGCCCTGCTTGGACAGATGCGGCTTTAGGTCGAACGCAGCGCGCACCTCGGGGGCGATGGCATCGAAGTATTTCGGCGATTGAAAAAAGCCGCGCAGCAAGACGTTGCCGGCAAGCGCGAGAAACGCCGGATCGAATTGATGGCCCGGTTGCCGCCATATGGTGGTCTTGGGGCCAAACAAGCCGCGCAAGCGATGATACGGCGCCCACTGGCGCGAGAACTTCCAGCCCTCGCTCTCGATCAATCTCGCCTTCAGACCGAACACGCCAAGCTCATAACTGCGCAAGCTCTGACGATTGATCTTGTCGAGCCCGAATTCCAGCTCGGCCCCGAGACGGCGTGCCAGCGCCATGCCGGCGGCGGCGCAGAACATTTGGTTACCGAGGCCACCGACAATCCGTACCCGAACCGTGGGGCCAGGCTGCATATCGTCAGGCATAAGTCTGCTTCCCCACCAACATCACCGCGTGTTCTGACGCTTACCAATGGTTCCCGAAATTTCGTCATCCCGGCGCAAGCCCGTAGGCGCTGTTGTAAGCTCGGGATCGCGTCTCTTCTCCCCGTTTTGGCGGGGAGTAGAGAAAAAAGCGCCGCCGCACTCAAATTTGCGCCCATCGGCCGACGCCGGGATGACGGGTCTTATACATCCCGTACAACCTATCGTTTGACTCGTGCTCGCGAGCGGGCGCACAGCGGTGCGCCCGTCCAAGAGCTTGCCGCGCAGCTAGGGCGGTTTGCACCTCATCTGCATCAGCGGTGGCCGCAGAAGTGGGGTCAGACCCCATTCGAGCCAAACCCCGTGTGGGGGATAAATCGGGGTCTGACCCCACTTCTG
>JANLQJ010000402.1:0-14891 GCA_031367715.1 Hyphomicrobiaceae bacterium
CCGCAGTGTGCCCGTCCAAGAGCTTGCCGCGCAGCCAGACGGGCGCACTGCTGTGCGCCCCTAAGCCATGACCTCTGTCACGAACCTTCAAAGTGACAGGTCAAACCATAAGTTGGACGGTATTAGTGCCCATCGGTGTCATCCTGGGGTTTGTCTTGAGGACCCAATAGGGCGCGAGTGGTGCCGCCGTGTTTGTGCGATGACGACGCAAACAGCGCTACACCGTCTGCACAACCGGCATCTGAGAAAGTCGATCCATGGGTCGTCGGGACAAGTCCTAGAATGACAGATGGGGATCATTTGAATGGCACAGAACACGAGGTCCTTGACCCTGTTGCTTGTCCACCCCCGGCCTTCCCAGCAAGGGGGCACTGACGATCTGGCGACTGACCACTGGCGATTTACGTCAACCCTTCGCCAACACCGGCATCGGCAACGGCGCCACTTGCGGCTGACCGAACAGGTAGCCTTGCAGGTAGTCCACCCCGGCGTCCTTCAGCATTGCTGCGGTCTCTTCGTCTCCGACCATCTCGGCCACTGTTTCCATGCCGAAATTCTTGGCCAGATCGACCATGCTCTGGACGAAGATGCGGTTGGCGCGGTCCTGCTTCAGGTTCTTGATGAAGCTGCCATCCAGCTTGACGATGTCGACGGCCAGCGACTTGAGATTGCGGAACGAGGTGAAGCCGGCGCCGAAATCGTCCAGTGCCACCATGCAGCCGATCTCTTTCAGCATATCGACGAAGGCTGCCGTCTCGTCGAGATCGGCGATCGCCATGGTCTCGGTGATCTCGACAATCAGTCGCCGCGTCAGCGTGCGATCGCCGCCGGTCAGGCGATGTAGTTGCACCAGCCAATCGTGGTCGCTGGCCGTCAGGCTGGAGACGTTGAAGGATATCCTGAGGTTCGGATCGGCCTTGACCAGACCCACCGACAGTTCCAACACGCGCTGGTCGATCATGCGGCAGAGACCGAGCTGCTCGGCGATCGGAATGAACTGCCCGGCCGGAATGAGGCTGCCATCGGTACCCAGCATGCGCACCAGGCACTCGTAAAACGCGATCTGGCGCGTGTCGGCCGAGACGATCCCCTGCAGCGCCACCCGCATGCGCTGCTCTTCAAGCGCCGACAGGACGCTCTCGGCGGTTTCAATCGAGCGTTGCCTGGCCCTGCTGGCATTGTGCCCTGGCGTAAAGCAGATTAAGCGGTCCTGCCGAACCAGCCGCGCCTCGTCCAACGCCTCGAGAGCGGCCATCACGGCGGCCTTGGCGGTCTGGGCGTGCAAGGGCACCTGCACTGCGCCGATCGAGATGGTGGTCGAGATCTCGCTGGTCGAGCAGGTGATGGTGCTGTTGCGTACCACCGCCATCAGACGGCGCGCCACCGCCTGCAGGCCATCGGCCTCGCAGTCATGAATGACAAGGCCGAATTTGTTGGTGGAGTAGCGGCCAATGAAATCGCCAGCTCGCATCTGCCTCTTCAGGCGGTCACCGACCATGGCGATCACTTCATCGCCGAGTTCCAAGCCAAAAGTCTGGTTGACGACGGCGAGATTGTTGATGGCGGCGATCAGCAGCACGCAGGGCCGGCCGGTGACGCCCGCTTCGGTGATGGTGGACTCAATGCCGCTCAGCAGCATGCGGCGGTTCATCAACCCGGTCAGCTCGTCATGCTCGCTGAGCCGGCGCAGGCGGTCCAGCTCCTCGCGCTGGTGGTCGATGACGCGCAACACGCCAACCACGCGAACCGGCTTACCTTCGGGGCCGGCAAACCAGCGGCCGCGTTCCTCGATCCACAACTGGTCGGCTTGCCGCCGGCCGGCCGGCAACAAACGGTACTGCAATTGATAGCCGACGCCCTCGCCGGCGTCCGCCGCGCCCGATTCCCAGATGCCGCGATAGCGCGCGCCGGCATGCTCGGCTCCGACCAACAGCTGGAAACCGCTGCCGGTGGCAATGCTGGAGAGGTTTTCCACGCGCAACACCTGCCGGGCGTTGCCCTGCCAGGCCATGACGTCGGTCGCAAGGTCCCACTGAAAGGCAACGTCCTGCACCGCAGCCAGCACGGCGGCGGCATCAAGGGCGACCTGTACTGGGGCTGCAATTGCGCTCATCAATGGTTTCAAGGCTGCGCTGCTCATTCCGGTCTCATGTCGGCCGGGCTGCTCGGGAATCGAAAATCCGAATGGGTCCGGCATGGCCCAATGTCAGGTCTTTAGCAGACTTTGGTTAAGGCCTGCCGAATCCTCCGGGCGACGGGGCGTCCTATTGGTCGCCGCCGCCGGTGCCAAAGCCGATATCGCGGCGTGCCGTGCGGATACCGATGATGGAGCCGACCACGACATCGAAGGCGGTCATCAGCGTCAGCAGGAAGAACAGCGATGTGCCGGCCTTGGGCACCAGCAGGAATTCGACCAGGAAGACCACGAACAGGATGGTCGAGAAGGCCTGATCGGCCATCGCGGCACCACGCGTGTAGGTCGACTTCACCACCTCGAAGGCGAGCAGCAGGATGCCGATGGTCAGTATCAAGTCACCAAGGGCAAAATGCCAGACGCCGCCATTGGGCATGCGAACGGAAAACAAATCGGCGCTGTGCATGACGACCTTGTTGGTGGTCGTATCGAGGGTCGGGCTGCCCCAGAACAAGGCATCGGGGGCCGAGCCGCCGAACAGGAAAACCAAGGCATTGTACAAGATCAACGCAATCACCATCAGCGGTACGGCCCGATACGACATTATGTTCTCCGACGTTTCAAAGGGCCCAAGCAAGCCGTACACAGCCGCCCGGTCCGACCAGCTTGTGGCACGGTATGCCCACGCAGCTCACAACTGATACACCGCAACGCATGAGGCGGCTAGAGCCTGCGCAACCCGCAACCCGGCCTGCGTTGCGACGAAAGCAACTGGGCATGCCGAGCGATTTGCACTTTTCATGATCGCGCGCGTGCGATACGCCGTTGTAATTGGTTAATTTTGACAATCTGCCGGTTCAGGGGAGGCGCGCCGCCCGCCTCGCAAAGTCGGCCCCCCGTGAAGCACTCATGATGACAGCAAGTCGCGCTTTGCCTACGACCTTCGATCTCGCCATTGTCGGGGCTGGCATGGCGGGCCTTGCGCATGCCTATGCGGCCGCCAGATTGGGCAAACGCGTCGTGGTGCTGGATCGCGAGCCACAAGCGCCGGGCGCCACCGGCTACGGACTAAGCCTGACAACCGGTCAGCCTAGCGGACTGGCCTGGCAGCGCGCCAAGCGTTCGCGCGAAATCCTGTTGGATCTGGCTAAGCAGACCGGCATCGCCTTTGAGCAGCGCGGCCTGATGACGGTGGCGTTGCGGCCCGAGGGGCTCGACCTCTTGGAAAACTTTCACACCTCTGAGATGGGCGAAGGCTGCCAGCTGCTGAGCCCCGAGAATGCCCGCAAGCGCGTACCGGTGTTGCGCGACCATGGCATCCTTGGCGCCATGTGGTCGCCGCACGAACTGCGCTATGACGCCCGCAGTTTTTGCGCCAACTTTGGCCGCTGGCTGGCCGAGACGCTGCAGGTCCAGTTCATGCGCGGCGTGCATGTGCGCTCGGTGTTCCCCTCACGCATCGACACTTCGGCTGGCCCGGTGCGGGCCGAAGCCGTCATTGTCTGTCCCGGCGAGGAGATGCTGGCGCTATTTGCGCATCGTATCGCCAACTACCGCTTGACGCGCGCCCGCGTGCAGATGCTGCGGCTGACGCCCGGCCGCCGCATGCGCTTGCCGGTGCCGGTGCAGACCGATCTTGGCCTGTTGGCCAGCCCGGGTTTTGCCGACCTGCCCGAAGCCCGCAACCTGGCGTTGCGACTGGCCAGCGAGCGCGGCGAGCCGCAAGCGCCAAATATCCGTCTGCTGGCGGTGCAGGCGAGCGATCGCAGCCTGTTTGTCGGCGATGGCCGGCAGACCGCGCCCTCACCCGACCCCTACATGCCCGCGACGACCGAGCAGCAAATCCTGGCCGAGTTCGACCGCGTGCTGGACTGTCCCGACCGGCTGGTGGTTGAACGCTGGAGCGGCACCCACACAGTCGCCGACCGGCCGCTGATTATCGATCGTCCGACCGACGCCGTCCGGCTGGTCATGCTGACTGGCGGCTTCGGGGCCTCGGCAGCCTTTGCGGTCGCCGAGGAAGTGGTTGCCGATCTGTTCGGGTCGATGACAGCCGGGCAGACCCAGGCGGGCACGACCCTCTCCGAGTGAGCGATGACTTCGGTCGGCGCACTCGCTCACGACTTGCCTCACGCCCAAATTCGGTTTTGATTGCGGTGGGCAAACGCCCTAGTCCTGTTCCCGTCATACTTGTATTTGTCCTTCTGGCATCCACATGCCGGAGCTGTCCATCTTGCGAGAGAGCCCATGAGCGAGCTGCTGAAACCCGATATCTGCGTCATCGGTGGCGGCGCGGCAGGCATAGCGGTTGCGGCGGGCGCGGCGCAATTGGGCGCCAAGGTGGTGCTGATCGAGCGCGGCCTGCTTGGCGGCGACAATCTGCATCGCGGCACCATCGCGTCCAAGGCGCTGATCGCGGCCGCCAACCGGGCCCACAGCGCCCGCCAAACCCGTAGCTTCGGCATCACGCCGCTCACCCCGGCCGTCAATTTCCGGGCTCTCGGCGAACACATCCAATCCGTGATCGCTGCCATCAGCCCGAACGAGTCGCCCGAGCGGCTGGCTGGCTTCGGTGTGCAGGTGCTGCGCGGTTTCGGCAAATTCGAGAGTCGCGATACGGTCGCCGTCGACGCCCGCAGGATCATGGCGCGCAATTTCGTCATTGCCACCGGCTCGTCACCGGCGCTGCCGGCCATCGCAGGCCTCGACAAGGTGCCCTTTCTGACCAACGAGACGCTGTTTGCCAACATCTCGCGTTTCGAACATCTGATCATCCTGGGTAACACCGGTTATGCGCTGGAACTGGCCCAGGCCCACCTACGTCTCGGCAGCCGCGTAACCTTGATCTCGAGTGGGCGCTTCCTGCCCGAGTTCGATCCCGAGTTGGCGCAACCCCTGGTGACCCGACTGGGCGAAGAAGGCGTCGTGCTGGCCGAGGGGGTGTCGTGCGACCGCATCGAGATGACCGACACCGGTGGCATCAGGCTGCATGTCTCCAAGGATGGCGATATCGACAGCCTGGAAGGCTCGCACTTGCTGATCGCGGGGGATCGCGCGCCCAACCTTGCCGGTTTGCAACTGGCTCTGGCCGGTGTCGAGCACGACGCCACCGGCATCAAGGTTTCGAACCGCCTGCGTACCAGCAACCGCCAGATCCACGCCATTGGCGATGTCACCGGCGGCACGCCGTCGGCCACACGAGCGCGCCATGAGGCCAATATCCTGGTGCGGCGCCTCGCCCTGGGCGCCCAAGTGGTAACGTTGCCACAGGCGGTGCCGAGGGTCATTTACACCTCCCCGGGCTTGGCCCATATCGGCATGAACGAGAGCGAGGCGCGGGCCAAATACCGCAATGGCCTGCGTGTTCTGCGTTGGCCATTCTCCGAGAATGACCTTGCTATCGCCGAGCGCCAGACCGATGGCTACGTCAAAATCCTGGCCGGGCCGTCCGGTCGTATCCTGGGCGCCAGCATCATCGGAGAACATGCCGGCGAACAAATCCAAACCTGGTGCCTGGCCGTAACATCAGGTCTGACTGTTGCTGCGGTCGCAGACTCCATCGCTCCTTACCCCGCGTTTGCCGAAACCAGCATCCGGGCAGCGCAAGGTTACGCGCTGGAGCGGCCGGCATCTGCGGGGATCGTCGGCGTCCTGCGGTTGTTGCCAGGCGGCAACTGAAATTTCTCTTAAGGAGAACCGTCACTTTGGATGGCAACAGCAGCGATTCGATTGAGCTTGCTCGCACTCAAACCTATGAGCAGGTTGGCGATACGCCGGTATCGGCCCCTCGTCATGGCTTGGGTCTATCGGCCAAGCTGCTGCTGCTGACGCTTGGCTTTGTGATGCTTTCCGAAGTGCTGATCTTCGTGCCCTCGGTCGCCAATTTCCGCTTCACGTGGCTGATGGATCGGCTGCAGGCGGCCCAGATTGCCTCGCTCGCCGCCGAGGCCGCACCCGATGGCAAGTTGCCCGAAATGCTGCGCGAGCAGCTGTTGATGGCCGCCCAGGTGCGTGGCATCGCCGTCAAGAACAAGGTGCGCCGCCAACTGGTTTTGGCCGAGGACATGCCGCCCGATATCCACGAGAGTTTCGATCTGCGCGAAACCACCGCCCTTGGCAAGATCATGGATGCGCTTGCGGTTTTCATGCATGCCGAAGGCCGTACCATCCGCATCATCGGCGAGCCGCCGATCAACCACGGCGAGGTGATCGAAGTGGTGATGTCGGAGACGCCATTGCGGCAGGCCATGGTGCGCTTTGGACTGTCCATCCTCGGCCTGTCGCTGATCATTTCCGGCATCACGGGAAGTCTGGTCTATCTGGCGCTGAACCGGCTGCTGGTGCGGCCGATGCGGCGGCTGACCGAGAACGTGATCGAGTTTGCCGGCAGCCCCGAGGATGGGCGGCGCATCATCAGCCCTTCGGGACGCGGCGACGAGCTTGGCCGCGCCGAAGTTGCGCTTGCCACCATGCAGACCGAGCTGCGCGATATGCTGCAGCAAAAGACGCATCTGGCCGCGCTTGGCCTTGCCGTCTCCAAGATCAGTCACGACCTGCGCAATACCCTCGCCAGCGCCCAGCTGATCTCGGACCGCATCGGCATGGTCAAGGACCCGACGGTGCAGCGCACGACGCCCAAACTGATCGGCTCGCTGGATCGAGCCATCCGGCTTTGTCAGGATACGCTGCAATATGGCAGCGCCCGCGAGCCGGTGCCGCAGCGCCAATTGCTGCCAATCCGGCCGCTGGCCGAAGAGGTCGGCGACAGCCTCGGATTGCCGAAGCCCGGCGGCTTCGATTTCAAGGTCACGCTGCCGGACGACCTGCTTGTCGATGCCGATCGGGATCAGATGTATCGGATCTTGAACAATCTCTGTCGCAATGCGCTGCAGGCACTTGAGTCGCAAAAAGCACCGCAAGGTGGGGCGATCACGATTGGCGGCTATCGCAACGGCTCTGGCACGGTGATCGAGGTTGGCGACACCGGCCCTGGCGTGCCGCAACGGGCACGGGCCAATCTATTCGTGCCGTTCCAGGGCGGCGCGCGGGTCGGCGGCACCGGCCTCGGTCTGGCCATCGTGCAGGAACTGGTGCGCGCGCATGGCGGATCGGTTGAGCTGGCCCGTAGCGGCGCCGACGGCTCAACTTTCCGCATCGTCATACCCGACGTGACCGCGGAAGGCCGAAAGGTGCGTTAGGCCGCTGCAGGCCGTAATACACCACATCGCGTGTCACGGAACGCGGCGACGCGTTGCGGCCCGGTGGACCCAACGCACCTTACGCCGGCAGCTTCATCATGAACGCCTCGAACTCCGCATCCGCGATCGGCACCAAATGCTCGGGCGCGGGATAGACGCCGCTGTCGACGTCCGTCTTGAATTCCCTGAAGGCGGCGACGCGCTCCTTCTGCAGCCGCTCGTACTCGGTGCGAAAATTGCGGTACTGCTTGGCATGGCGGGGTTTGTGGCCGCGCGTGTAACCGAGCACGTCCTCAGCGAACAGATATTGTGCATCGCCGCCAACCCCGGCGCCCATTGACAGCATGATCAGCGAGGTGCGCTTGGAGATTTCGGTCGCCACCCGGTCGGGCACGACTTCCAGCTCGGCACCGATGGCACCGGCCGCTTCCAGCTGCTTGACACTTTTGAACACCGCCAGCGCACTGTCCGCTGTCTTGCCGACTGCCTTGAAACCCCCGGTCCAGGTGGCTTTGGACGGGACCAGGCCAACATGGCCGATGATCGGGATGCCTTCGGCAGCGAGCTTCGCGATGGTGTCGATGCTGCCGGCGCAATAACAGGCGTCGCCGCCGTTCATCAAGGCGCCGTGCGAGGCTCGCAGATAGTCGTCATACGTGCAGAGCGGACCATACAGCAGACCCACCTGGACGAAGCAGTCGCCGGCCGCCTCGCGCATCGCCGGAGTCCAGATCGGAGCGATGATCGAGAGGATATCGATGCCCGCTTCGCTCGCCGCCGCCGCTTCGTCGGTGGAGTCGACAAACAGCATGGAGAGCTGCGTCTTGCCCTTGAGGGCGCGGAGATCGGCGACAGTCAAACGGTGGTTTTTCATTTGGTTATCTCCGCGCCATCTTCAGTTCGCCTGGGGCTTGAAATCACTCGCTTGGGTGGGCGCACAGGACTGCAACAGGGTCACCGAGCGGCGCACGCCTTCTTCGCGGCTAAGCATGACATCCTCATGCTCGATCGACAGCCAGCCGTCGTAGCCGACCATGCGCAGACGGTAGCAGAAGTCGCGCCACCATTTCTCGCCGTTCCCATAGCCCAAAGTGATGTAGCTCCAGGAGCGCGCTGGGATGTTGGCGAGGCCACCGTTCTCGAGCCGGCTGGTCAACGCCGCGACCGGCTCGTTGATAAAGGTGTCCTTGGCGTGCACATGGCCAATGGCCGGCCCAAGCGCATCGATGGCGGCGAGCGGGTCGGCGTCCATCCACATCAGATGGCTCGGATCAAGATTGGCATGCACGACCTTGCCGATCTCCTTGCGCAGGCGCAGCAGGCCGGGAACGTTGTAGACAACCTGGTTGCCGTGCAACTCGACACAGAGTTTCGTTACGCCATTTTTCTTGGCGTGCTCGGCAAGCTTCTTCCAATAGGGAAGCATCACGTCCTCCCACTGGTACTTCAGGATGGTCTGGGTCTCGGGCGGCCAGGAAGCAACGACCCAGTTCGGCATCTTGTCGCCGGGCGCACCGGCGGGCAGGCCCGACATCAGCACGACGGTGTCGACTTCAAGCTGGCCAGCCAGGGTGATACTGTCATAAGTCCCTTTTGATTGCCGTTCGCCATCGGTTGGATGCAGATGATTGCCGTTGGCGTTGAACCCGATCAGCTCCAGGCCGCGCGCCTCGAACTCTTTCTTGAAGGCCTTCCGGGCAACGGCATCCTTGACCAATTTCGCCAGATCGCAATGGGGCGCGGTGGTCCAATTGGCGCTGTTGATCTCGACGCCAGCGATGCCGTTGGCCTTGGCGGTATCCAGCATGTCGGTGAACTCGAGATGGCCGAGCGAGTCGGAAACCAGTCCGATTTTCATGGGATGCTCCTGGGGACATGATGTTCATCTTTGGCGAACATCCGATTGCGTGGTGAAATCGTGAGCTATGAGCCAAAGATGAACGTCGTGTCCCCGCTCTCTAGCTGAGACAACAGGGACACGAAGTTCATCATTTTCGGCGCAGACGCCCTGAACAAATCACGGAGGCTTTGGCGCGCCGAAAATGACCATCATGTCCCCGGCCGTCAATGGCGCGGCACATTTCGTATCAAATTCTGGCAAGTCTACCGATACAGCCCCGGCTTGCTCGCCATCGCGACCTCGACCGTGCGGCCGTCCGCCAGCGATTTCACGCCCGCTTCAGCCACGGCGGAAGCCGCATAGCCGTCCCAGGCGCTGGCGCCAGTTGCTGGTTTGCCGGCGGCAATGGTCTTGATCCAGGCCTGGTTCTGCAGCCGGTAGGCGTCGGCGAAGCGCGGCCGCCAGTCCGCGGGGTACGGAATGTTCTGACCCAGCGCCAAGTTGGTCTCGCTATGGACGGGCGAACGCAACGACACCGTGCCCTTTTCGCACACGAGTTCGCCGCGCACGTCGTAGCCGTAGGTGGCGTTGTTGAAGATCTCGACGTTCACCAACTGTCCGGTGGCGGTGGTCAGCACCAGGAACACAGGCGTGACAATGCTGCCGGGGGTGGTGGCGGCGGGACGAAACACATGGGCACTGGTGATTTCCGCATCCAACACCCAGCGGGCGATATCGAATTCGTGGACGGCCGAATTGGCGATGGCCATATCGGCGGTGAACCATGGGGGCACCGAAACATTGCGATGAACGCAGTGGAACATCAGTGGCTGGCCCAGCGCGCCGGATTTCCAGGTCGCCTTCATCTCGACATAGGCCGGATCGAAGCGGCGCATGTAGCCGATCTGCACCAGTTTTTCGCCGGCTGTCACCTCGGCGGCGATGACGTCGAGGCATTCCTTGGTCGTCGGCGCCAGCGGCTTTTCACACAGCACCGGCTTGCGAGCGGCGATGCAGGCCATCGTCAGCGCACCGTGCGTGGCGTCGGGCGAGGCGATCAGCACGGCGTCGATGGCCTTGTCGTTGATCAGCGCCTCGGGACTGGCCGCAATGGTCTGGGCGCCGCACTCGGCCGCGATCTCCTTGGCGCGGCTGGCGTCGGCATCGTAGATCGCCCGCAAGGACGCCCCCGGTACGTGCGCGACAAGCGTTCTGGCGTGGTCGGCGCCCATGATGCCGACGCCGATGATACCCACTCTCACGGTCATTGTGTGCTCCGAGATGTTTATCGGGTTGTTAATTGGCATTCGGGCGCGTGACCTTTACCGCCGGGAATTCCCGTAGGACACGCTCAAGTCTTATTTCGGACAGCTATCACATGCCACCCTTCGACGCATGCTGCTGAGCGGCATCGACGGGAGTCGCCGAGTCCGTTAAGATTTGCGCACGGCCGTTGTGGCGCGTCGACCGGCACCACCATCAGTCCAGCTTCGCCAAGGGCTCCGACACCCAACGCGCGTGAGAACCAATTTGCAAACGATACCCACGAAGGCCTCGCAGCGGCCCGCCCGCGACTGGTTGCAGATACTTGCTCGCTATCGCGAACCCGATACGACGCGCAGCATCCTTGAGATCGTCATTACAGCCGGGCCACTGATCGCGCTCTGGCTGCTGGCCTGGGCTGCACTCTCGGTCAGCTATCTTTTGACGCTGGTCCTGATCATACCCGCTGCCGGCATGCTGCTGCGGCTGTTCCTGATCCAGCATGACTGCGGACATGGCGCCTTCTTCGGCGTGCGCGCCGCCAATGACTGGGTTGGCCGGGTGATCAGCGTGCTGACGCTGACCCCCTATGACGTCTGGCGGCGCAGCCATGCCACCCATCACGCCACCTCCGGCAATCTCGACAAGCGCGGCATTGGCGATATCGAAACGCTGACCGTGCGCGAATATCGGGCGCTGCCCCCTTGGCGCCGCATCCGCTATCGCCTCTACCGCCATCCCGTTGTCATGTTCGGAGTTGGCCCAGCCTATGTGTTCTTTCTGCGCAACCGGCTGCCTGCGGAGCTGACGCGCTCTGGCTGGCGCGATTGGCTGAGCGCCATGGGCACCAACGCCGCCATCGCCGTGACGGCTGCCGGCATGATGTATTTTGTCGGTGTCGTGCCATTTCTGCTGGTGCATCTGCCGATTGTCCTGCTGGCATCCTCAATCGGGGTCTGGCTGTTCTACGTGCAGCATCAGTTCGAGGAAACCATCTGGGAAGCCGATCCCAGCTGGTCATTTCATGACGCGGCGCTGTATGGCAGTTCGCACTACGACCTTCCCTTGGTGCTGCGCTGGTTCACGGCCAATATCGGCGTCCACCATGTGCATCACCTGTACAGCCGCATCCCCTACTACCGGCTCGGACGTGTGCTGCGCGACCATCCCGAGCTTGCCAACGTGCATCGTCTGACGCTGCTCGAGAGCTTTGCGCATGTGAAGCTCACGCTGTGGGATGAAAAACTGAAGCGGTTGGTGTCGTTCAATCAGCTCAGCGGAGCTTAGGCGAGGCGGCCGGCAATGGCCCACGCCATGCGCAAGACGATCTGGAAAGATTGTTCCTTGCGCGGTGATGCCGCGGGCGTGTCGGAGATCACGGATGACGCGTTCAAGACGCGCGTCGACAAGCGTAACTCGGGGACAGTAGATTAGTTCCCCGCACCGCAGCGTCCCCAAACCGAGACTTCGGTCTAGGAATCATCATACTGTCCGCGAGTTACCAAGCTACGGGCCGGCGCCAAACAATTGGCTGAACAGGTCGCCGAGCGTCGCCTGCTTTTGCGACTTGCGACGGCCGCGTTTGGTATCAGTGGTCACCGTGTCAATGACGCTGCCATCAGCCGAGGACGACGCGATCGCGCCCGGATTGAACTTGGTTTCGACCGGCGCCAGATGATCGTAGCCGTGATCGATCTCGTCCCATTTGCCGTCGAGCGCCTGCATCACGCGCTTCTCGTGGCCGTAGATGTCCGAAAACGACCTCAGCTTGCCGTTGTCATCGACCCAGAGCGTGAAATAAGTCAGATGGATCGGGATGCGCTTGTCAATGGCGATTTCGTTGTTGAGCGGACCCGACTTGTCGAGCTCGGCGATCTTGTCCTTATCCCAGCCCTTGTCCTCTTTCAGGATCATCTCGGCCAGCGCCATCGGATTGCGCACGCGCAGGCAGCCATGGCTCAGCGTGCGCCGGCTGGCGTTGAACATGTATTTGTCTGGGGTATCGTGCATGTAGATGGTGTGCTGGCTCGGGAACGAGAATTTCACGTGCCCAAGCACGCTGCGCGATCCCGGTGGCTGCACCACCTCATAGTCGCGGATATCGACCGACGACCACTTGATCTTGCGCCAGTCGACTTTCTCGCCGTCCTTGGTTTCGACCTCCAGGCCGAACTTGCGCATATAGGCGCCACCGCGCAGCAGGCTTGGCCAAAGTTCGTTGACCTTGATGCTCTCGGGCACTTTCCACATGGGACGCAGAACGACATACTTTAACGGCCGCGAGAAGATTGCGCTCTGTTTATCCAATTGCCCGGCGACGATCCGCTCCGAGCGGACAATCTCGCCATCCTGGTAGACATACTGCATGAACTCCGGGATGTTGTTCAGCACATACATATGGCCACCTTGCGTGCCCATATCGTCGGGCAACCAGCGCCACATTTCCATATTGGCGCGCAACCGTTTGATGTCCTTGCCGAGCTTGCCGCGAGCGCCGGATTTTTCCAGCGCCGCCACATAGAACTGGCGCAACTTCTCGAACTGGGCGTGCTTGGGCTGCAGACCGCGCAAGTAGCTGTCGGGTGAGTCCGAACTCGCCAGCGCGTCAAGCACCAGTTTCGGATCGATCCATTGCGGCCGACGATCGAGCTGTGTCGACAGCATCTCGGCGGGGTCGGCGATGCGGCCGCCGCGGGCATAGCGCGCGTAAGTGAGCGCGGCGACGGAAAGCTGCAGCTCGGCCGCGGCGTTGGACGCGGGGTCGGCCGCGACCGCCGCAGGCACAGTAAAGTCCTTGGGATCGAGCGCATAGGCACCGGCATTCTGGATTTCGGCGATTAGCTTTCCGGCCCGTGATGTCAGCTTGCCATCGGCGACCCAAAGCGGAGCTAGATTGCGGCCGGCATAAAATGCCTTCAGCGCGTCCTGGTCCTTGCGCTCGGGCTCGCTGGCCGGCTGTGCCAGGCCTGCGAGTTTTCGCGCAAGGCTGGTCGCGACAGGATCCGTCGGCGCGGTTGCACTGGCTGCAGGGACCACGGCAGGCGCGGGCAGAATTTCATCCCCCGCCCAAGCCGGCGATCCCACAAGCAAGGCAGCCAACAAGCATCCCGAAAGGCCCTTGGAGTGAGACATGGCCGCCGTCTTTCTAGTCACACGAAACCCCGGCGCAGAATCGCGCCAAGCCTTGAGATTCTGCGCCCGATCGGAACGTTGAGCACGTCCAATCGACCAGTAACCCACAGGCTGCGACTACACAGCCACGCCGCGCACTGCCGCCGGATCGAAGCAGGCATCGAGCACACGCTGCAGTTTGGTGGCGTGGGCGAAGTCCGGCTCGCCGTTCGTGCCGGTCTTTACGGCTTCGACGAACTTGTCGAAGTTGGTCGGCACCGGCGGGCAGATGACCTCCTGCCAGGCTTGCGTGTGCACATTGGCGCCGCTGCACAGTTTGAGCGTGGTCGAGCCCTGGCCGTGATCGATCTCCAGCGCGCCTTCGGTGCCGAAAATGTGCAACCGCAGCGTGTTGGTGTAGCCCGTCATGTAGCGGCTGGTGTGAATGACGCCCAGCGCGCCATTGCCAAATTCGACTGACAGGATGGCACTGTCGTTGACGTCCAGCGGATACTCGCCGATGCGATCGCCGGGTGCCTTGTGGAAGGTTTTCAGGCGAGATTGCAGCGATACGGGGTCAAGGCCGGTGGCGAAGGTCGTGAAATCCAGTATGTGAATGCCGACATCGCCCAGCACGCCCTTCGAGCCGTGCTTTTCTGACAGCCGCCACAACCAGGTTGGGCTGGCCCTCCAGTCGCCCCAGGTGTTGGCCACCAGCCAACTTTGCCGATAGCTCGCCTCGACATGGCGAATCTCGCCAAGCTTGCCCTCCAGCACCAGCTCGCGCGCCTTTTGCAGCGCAGGCACGTTGCGGTAGGACAGGTTGACCATGTTGATCAGTTTGGTGCTATGCGCGGCCATGGTCATTTCCTGGGCCTTGGCGAAGTTCTCGGCCAACGGCTTTTCGCACAGCACATGCTTGCCGGCGGCGAGACAGGCCAGCGTCGTGGGGTGGTGGATCGAATCCGGCGTAACGTTGGTCACGGAGTCGAACCCGCCGACCGACAGCGCCGCGTCGAGCGAAGCATAGCTCTTGGGCAGACCATGCTCCTTGGCGAAGGTCGCCGCGCGTCCCTCGACGCTATCGCAAGCCGCCACCACCTCTACGCCGGGGATCGCTTTGAACGCACGGACATGCGCCAGGGCCATGTTGCCCGTGCCGAGAATCATCAGTTTCATGGTTGCAATCCTGCAGTCCTGTTAAACCGAACTTTTCACTGCCTTTGACTTGAAAGTCCAGGCGGCGCGGGCTCCCGGTGAGTCCAGACTGCAACAGTCGTGTCCATGTAACCCACTTGCCAATCGCCGCGAACAGTGATTCTTGTTGGGCATGTTCATCGACAAG
>JANLQJ010000403.1:0-14099 GCA_031367715.1 Hyphomicrobiaceae bacterium
GCTGATCACCGCGCCACTGAAAATCGAGAACGGCTCGGGCAGCCCGTTGCGCGTGCTGGCGCTGGTCGGGGCGTAGGTTGGGTCAAGCCTTCGCGCGACCCAACGTCTCTCCGCATACGCTGCCCGTGGAATGTTGGGTCGCGCCAAAGGCTTGACCCAACCTACGCGGCTTGTTCACGTCGGCCGGGATCTCCAACCCGCGCTGCACGGCTGGACGGTACAATAGAACACCAATGATTTGATCATCGCCGGATCGAAGCCACTCCAGCAACCTCGCGCGGATCGTAGCCGTAGAGCCAATCATATTGGCCGAGCAGCAGCGCCGGCGGGGTAACGCGCAGCACACCGTTGCGTGCCAACGCGGCAGGTCCCCTCAGATGATAGGCGGCGGCATTGCGGCGCGAGGCGGCGGCGACGCGATCCGTGCGTGGGCGGCGCAAGTGCTCAAAGCGCGCCAACACTGCCGCCGGGTCGCCGTTGGCCGGCCCGAGCAGACCGGCCAGCACTGCTGCATCCTCTAGCGCCAGCACGGCGCCCTGGGCCAGGAACGGCAGCACCGGGTGGGCGGCATCGCCGATGCACAGGATGCGGCCGTCCGACCAACTCCGGGCAGCCGGCCGCTCGAACAGGTGCCAGCGCCGCCAGTCCGGCGCCTGCTGCAGAACGGCCAGCAGCGCGGCTGGCCAACCGGCAAGATGCGGACTGAGATCGGCAAGGCCTCCCGGCTCATCCCAGCCTTCGGCGCCAGGCGCCGACTTGACGATCACCACCAGATTGAGCAGGCTACCGCCGCCGACCGGGTAGTGCACCACATGCGCATCACTCCCCAGCCAAATCCCCACGTCGTTGGCAAAAAACGGTGTCGGCAGACGATCTGCACCGCACTGGTTGCGCGGAAGCAAGGCGCGAAAGGCGGCCATGCCGGACGGGGGTGGGGCGCCATCGCCCTGCAGCGCGCGCACCCGCGACCACAGGCCATCGGCGCCGATCAGGCCAACGCCCGTCAGTATACGGCCATCGGATGCGCGAGCCGAAACGCTGTCCGTCGTCTGCGCGATGCCGGCAAGGTCAAAGCCCAGCTCCAAGGTGACGCCCGGCTGGTCGCGCGCAGCCTTCAGCAGCACCGACTGAAGGTCGGCGCGCAGCAGCGTGAGATAGGGCACGCCGTGCCGCTGCTGCATGCTGGCGCCTAACGGCAGGGTGGTGAGCCGGCCGCCGGTTCGCCCGAGATAAACGCCGATGCTGTCGGGCCGGTCGGCCACCTGCTCGACGGCCTGGCGCAAGCCCAGCGCCCCCAGTGCCTTTACGCCATTGGGTCCGATCTGGATGCCGGCGCCGATTTCGGACAGCGCGGCGCGCCGTTCCAGCACGTGCACGCGATGCCCGTGGCGCGCCAGCCCGATGGCTGCCGCAAGTCCGGCGATGCCCGCGCCCGCGATCAGCCAGGGGAGCTGTTGCGCCATGCCTCCGCTGCGCCCCAAGGGCCGGCTCAGGCCGCCAACAGGGTGCCATCATAGCGGCAGCCGGGCGGATCGGTGTGCGTCGCCGCCAGCCGCGCGTCATGCTGGTAGAGCGTCGAGCAATACGGGCAGATCGCCTCCTCGCCGCCACCCATGTCGAGAAAGACATGCGGATGGTCGTGGGGCGGGCGGGCGCCCATGCACTGGAATTCCTTGACGCCGATGGCGATTTTCGCCGCACCCTGGTCGTTGCAGAAATGCGGGACAAGAGAGGCTGCCATGGTCAATTCCCTGTTGCGATGTTCGGGTGCAGCATAGAAGCTGGCGCAATGGAATCCTAGTGCGCCATAGCGCGCTTGGTGGCATCCATGACCGGATCATAAACGACAACAGCAAGGTCATGGTAGACATCCAACATGGTTATCATGCAGCATTTTTCCTCCGCCGGTATCGACATCGCCTACATCGACGAGGGGTCCGGGGGGGCCACCAAGGCGCCCGTGTTGCTGATCCATGGTTTTGCTTCCAACGTCGCTGCCAACTGGGTCGATCCGGGCTGGGTGCGCACCCTGACGCGGGCTGGGCACCGGGTGGTGGCGTTCGATAACCGGGGCCATGGGCAGAGCGCCAAGTTGTATGACGAAGCGCTTTATGGCCCGCGCCTAATGGCCGGCGATGCGCTTGGGTTGCTGGACCATCTCGGGATCGAAAAGGCCCATGTCATGGGCTATTCGATGGGCGCGCGGGTGACGGCGTTCCTGTCGCTGATGCATCCCGAACGGGTCCGCTCGGCGGTCTTTGGCGGGCTCGGAGCCAACATGGTGCGCGGTCTGGCGGGCACGCGGCCAATCGCCAATGCGCTGCTGGCACCCTCGCTGGCCGACGTCAGCAACGCCACCGCCCGCACCTTCCGCGCCTTCGCCGAGGCGACCGGCAGCGACCTGAAAGCGCTGGCGGCGTGCATCCTGTCATCCCGCGAGCCGATTTCCGCCGAGATGGTGGGCGCACTGCGCGTCCCCGTGCTGGTAGCGGTCGGCGACCTGGATGTGATCGGCGGATCGGCGGTTGATCTGGCGGCCATGATCCCCGGTGCTGAAGCCTTCGTGATCGAAGGCAGGGACCATATGAAGGCGGTTGGGGATCACAGATTCAAGGACGCGGTGGTGGGGTTTCTGGAACGGGTCGACGGGTCGAAAAGGGCCTGAATACGGCCTATTCCGCCGTTTTCTTCGGTGCCAGCCCCGGCGCCCCGTCCCACGACACCGGCGTCCCCCGCTTGCGCCGGCAATCGTCAGTCAAACCCCAAGCGGACCAATGACGTGCTATCAAAACCGGACAAGTTCAAAAGCTCCTGACAGAGCAACAGTTTACGAATGTGACGGCGACATTTGCCCTAGGCCACTAGGCAATTTCCCTATCCCTCCACTCCCGATGCCAATAGCATCCGCAATGGGCCTATCGCGCCCACCCCCAACCCCCGAAGGGAAACCGCTCCATGTTCAAACCTCGCTTCCTCGCGCTCGCCGCGAGCTTGTGCCTGGCCCTCAGCTTGCCGCTCGCCACCCTCGCCCGCGCCGACGAACTTGCCGATATCGCCAAGGCCGGCGTGCTGAAGGTTGGCATTTTTGAGGATTTCCCACCCTTTGCCTCGGCCGGCACCGATCTGAAATCGCAGGGCTATGACATCGACGTCATCAACGCGTTGGCCAAATCCCTCGGCGTCAAGGCCGAGCTGGTCGGCATTACCGGCCAGAATCGCATCGCCTTTCTCACCGAGCATAAGGTTAATCTGCTGGTCAGCGTCGGCAAGAGCGCCGAGCGCGAGAAGGTGATCGCATTTTGCGATGCGTATGCACCCTATTTCATCGCGGTCTGGGGTCCCAAGGCGCTTGCCGTCGCGACTGCCGCCGACCTGAAGGGCAAGACCGTCGCCGTCAATCGCGGCACGCTGGAGGACACGTCGGTGACCGAGGCAGCTCCCGCCGGCACCGACATCCAGCGCTTCAACGACTATAACGGCGTCATCTCGGCGTTTCTGGCCGGGCAAGTGCAGCTGATCGTGGTCGGTAACGACGTCGGCGCATCGGTGCTGGCCAAGCATGCCGCCAATGAGCCCGAGCGTAAGTTCGACCTGCTCGATTCCCCCAGCAACATCGCGCTCAACAAGGGCGAGGCCGCGCTGCAGGCCAAGGTCAACGAAGTTATCGCCGGCATGAAAAAGGACGGTAGCCTGAACGAGATTTCCAAAAAATGGCTGATGCTGCCGCTGCCCGAGAAATTGTAGTGCCTCAATGGCCTATCAATTCGATTTCGGCGCGCTGAGCCAACATCTCGGCCTGTTCGTCCAAGGCACGGCGGTCACCATCGGGTTGACCGCCGTGGCGGGCGTGCTCGGCGTCGCAATCGGCATCGGCGGAGCGGCCGCCTCGCGCAGCAGTTCCGCCTGGATCCGGGGCGCCGTGCTTGGCTATGTCGAATTGATCCGCAATACGCCGTTCATCGTGCAGATGTTTTTCATATTCTTCGGACTGCCGAGCCTCGGCCTGCGCTTCAGCGCATTGGCCGCCGCCGCGCTGGCCATGACGATTAACCTTGCGGCCTATGCCAGCGAGATCATCCGCGCCGGCATCGAGGCCGTACCGGCGGGGCAGGGCGAGGCCGGCCGGTCGCTGGGGTTGCGGCCCGCGCTGGTATTTGGCGGCATCGTGTTGCCGCAGGCGCTGGCCAATGTCTACCCCGCGTTGGTCAGCCAGATCGTCATCACCATGCTGGAGTCGGCGGTGGTATCGCAGATCGCCGTGGTTGATCTCACTCATGTCGCCGATCTGATCCAATCGCGCAATTTCCGGCCGTTCGAGACCTATCTGGTCGTCACCGTCATCTATCTGGTGGCGGCGATCGTGCTCAGGCGCCTGTTGGCGATCAGCGGCCAGCGGCTGCTGGCGGGGCGGGTGGCGTGACCAACTTCACCTTGTGGGATATTGCGAGCAATCTGCTGCTGGCGACGCGTTGGACGCTGCTGTTGTCACTTATCGCCTTTACCGGCGGTGGGCTCGGCAGCATCGGTCTTCTCGTCATCCGCATTGGCCCGCTCCCGATCGGCAAGCGCGCGGTGCAGCTCTATGTCGAGCTGTTCCAGGGCACGCCGTTGCTGATGCAATTGTTCCTGTTCTTCTTCGGCCTGCCGCTGATCGGCATTGAGGCCTCACCTTGGGTGGCGGCGGCGGTCTGCCTGACGCTCTATGCCAGCGCCTTTCTCACCGAGATCTGGCGCGGCTGCGTCGAAGCCATCGGGCGCGGCCAATGGGACGCCAGCGCCAGCCTGGGCCTGCGCTATCTCATGCAGCTGCGCCTGGTGATCCTGCCGCAGGCCTTGCGCATTGCCATTCCGCCCACGGTGGGCTTCCTGGTGCAGCTGATCAAGAGCACCGCTCTGGCCTCGATCGTCGGCTATCACGAACTGCTGCGCACGGCGCAGATCCTCACCAACGCGACGTTCCAGCCGTTTCTCATCTTTGGTCTGGCGGCGCTGCTCTATTTCGCCATCTGTTTTCCGCTCACCTACGCCGCGCGGCGGCTGGAGCGACAGCTGGGCATGGCGTTGGCGAGGTAGGATGGCATTTTCCGCCCACCAGCGCTAACACTCACGCCACCAACCGAACCGATACGGAAGCTACGCCCATGCCCGCCCCCCCCACCGTTTCCTTGCACGATCTCTCCAGGCTCGACGCCACCGCGCGCAAAGCACTGACCCGCCGCGCCGAGGCCGATCTCGGACCTTATTTGGAGAAGGTGAAACCCATCATCGCCGCCGTGCGTGACGAGGGCGATCAGGCGCTGTCGCGCTTTGCCCTGGAGCTGGACAAAGCCAAGGTGGCCGCCAACGCCGTCAAGGTGAGCGCTGCCGAATTCAAGGGCGCAGATAGGGGCGTTTCACCCCCAGTGCGCGAGGCCATCGCCTTTGCCATTGAGAACATCCGGCGCTTCCACGAGGCGCAAAAGCCCCAAGAGATGTGGATCAAGGAAGTCCGCCCCGGCGTGTGGGCGGGCGACCGGGCGATGCCAATCGACAGCGTCGCCTGCTATGTGCCGCGCGGCAAAGGCTCGTTCCCCAGTGTACTGATGATGACCACCATCCCGGCCAAGGTCGCGGGCGTGCCCAAGATCGCACTGCTGACGCCACCTGGGCCGGACGGCACTGTTGATGCGGCAACGCTTTATGCTTGCGGTCTGATTGGCATCACCGAGGTTTACAAATGCGGTGGCGCGCAAGCCGTGGCTGCGGTGGCCTACGGCACTGAAACGGTGCCGAAATGCCTAAAAATCATGGGGCCGGGTTCACCGTTTGTGGTGGCGGCAAAACGACTTTTGGCGGACATCATCGATACCGGCACGCCGGCCGGCCCCAGCGAATGCATCGTGCTGGCCGATGAGTCCGCCGATGGACGGCTGGCAGGCCTCGATCTCATCATCGAGAGCGAGCACGGGCCGGATTCCTCCGCCTTCCTGGTCACGCCCAGCCGCGCCGTCGCCTAAGCGGCGTGCGTCGCCATTCCCACTTATTGGGCACAAATGGGTGCATTGCGGGTCGGCTTCTCCTCGACCGTGCTCGGCGGCCAGCGCGGTGGCATCATCTTGACCCGCGACATGGACGAGGCGATCGCCTTCACCAACGACTACGCGCCCGAGCATCTGCAGGTGCTGACGCGCGATCCCTGGGCAACCGTCGGCCGCCTGCGCAACGCAGGCGAAATCCTGATGGGCCGGCATACCCCGACCGTGCTGGGCAACTATCTGATCGGCCCGAACGCCGTGCTGCCCACCGGCGGCTGGGCGCGCACGGCCTCACCATTATCCGTGCACGATTACATGCACCGCACGTCGCTGGCCTATGTGACAGAGCCGGCCCATGCCGAGCTGGCCAAGCACGCGCATACGCTGGCGACCTACGAAGGCTTCGATGGCCACGCGCTGGCGGTGTCAGGGGTAAGGGCGGAACTGCTCAAGGGTTAGTCGCGAGTTCAAGCGAGGTCGAGAGCAGCGATCCGAACCGCCAGTTCCGGACCCCGGAAGGGCGTCAACAGCCGATCTGGCGGGACGTCCACAAGGTCGGAGTAGCCGCTCGAGGCTGGCTTTCGGTGCACCATCGTGAGTCTTGTGCGCGCGTTGACGACCCAAAACTCTTCCACGCCTTCCGATGCTTAAACAGCCGGGGGCCGACGACCGCCATCTGCTACCCGTGGTCAAACCGGATGCGCTGGTGCTTGTTCATGGCTTTGCGTTAGCACAACCGCTGCACGCCATCAGCCATCCCTTCACCCTGCCATCACTTTCACGATCCCCGAGCGCACCAGTTCCACCGAGACGATCGCCAGACAGATGTTGGCAATCAAATAGAACGGCTGCTGGGGCACGCGCTTGGCCAGCCAGACGCCGCAATAGGAGGCGATCACCGCCATCGGCAGCAGCGTCAGGCTGGCCATCAGGCTGCTGGCGTTGATCAGGTTCAGGGACAGGAACGGGCCGACCTTGATGAGGTTGAGAGCGGCAAAGCACATCACGATGGTGCCGGCAAAAATCGCCGGCGGCAGTTTCTGCGGTTGCAGATAGATCTGCGCCAGTGGCCCGCCGGCATGGCTGATGAAGCTGGTGAAGCCAGCTGAAACGCACAAGATAATGCTCAGCACAGACCCCGCAGGTTTCATCTCCATGGCACGCGCCTTGAGAAACAACGCTTGCAGCAGAAAGACGATGCCGATCACACCCAATATGATTCGAAAATGGGTCTCGGTGATCCAAGACGCGGTGAACCAGCCGATGGCGGTGCCGATCAGCGCAGTCGGCAGAAGGACCATCAGATGTTTGCGGTCAAAGCTGTTACGGTACGACCACACCGCCACCGCGTCCATGCCCAGCAGGACTGGCAGCAAGATACCTGCCGCTGCGGAGGGTGGCACGACCAGCGAGAGCAGTGGCACGCCGAGCAGCCCGAGACCAGTCAGGAAACCGCCCTTGGACAGGCCAACCAGGAACACGATCGGCAGCGCGGCGGCGTAAAACCAGGGATTGGTGAGCATGGGATCGTTCCTGCTAGTCCTCCGGTTCGCCAAGGCCGCCGCCGCCGGGCAACTCCATGATCAGCCGGTCGCCGGCCGGGACGATCTGCTTGCCCTTGCCACGCAGCTTCTTGCCGGACGCCAGCGTCACGCGGCCAGCTTGCCCCGGCTTGCCGCCGGCACGGCCGCGCGCGGGATGTTCGATGCGGTCGAACAGACAGAACACACCGAACGGGGCGCCTTGGGCGTGCATGATCTCGATCACCTGACCGTCGCCACCCTGCTGCAATCCCGCGCCGCCCGAACCGGGGCGCAGCTCCTTGCGCAGATAGATTAAGGGTGTCACGGACTCCGTTGCTTCTACCGGCGTATTGCGCACGCCGGACGGGAAGGCCGTCGCTGACATGCCCGGTTTGCCGGGTCGCCCGCCCGTGCCGCCGGAATAGAACACCGTTACCGAAAACGGCGTAGCTGTACCATAGTCTTCGGCGCCGGTATGGCCGTGGCCGCCGACGAACATCGGGCCCCACAGCGAGGACGAGCCTTCGGCCGGCGCCAGTCCGGGTACGGCCTGTTCCAGGCAGCCGAGCACCACGTCGGGCAGCATCTGGCCGATGACATGGCGTGCAGCGACTGCCGCAGGGCGCAAAGCATTGACGATGCAGCCTTCCGGGGCAGTGACGCGGATCGGCGCCAGCGACCCGGCATTGTTGGGAATCTTGCCGCCCACCACCGCGCGCACGCCGAACGATCCGTAGGCCTGCGTATAGGTCAGTGGCACGTTGATGCCGTAGCCTGACATTTTCGAGGTGCCGGCGAAATCGACGTCAATGCCGTCTTTGCCGATCGTGAGCTTGGCCTTCAACAGCACCGGCTTATCGTAGCCGTCGCAGGTCATCTCCTGCTCGTAGACGCCCTTGGGGAGGGTGCCAATTTCCGCCAGCATGGCCGTGCGGGAGGTCTCGATGATGTGCTCGGCGATCTCGGTCAAATCGGCAAGGCCAAATTCGTCCATCAGTTCAAGCAGCCGCCGTCCGCCAACCGCATTGGAGGTGGTCAGCGAATAGAGATCGCCCACGACCTGCACCGGCTCACGGACATTGGCGCGCACGATAGCGATCAGATCCTGGTTGACCTCGCCGGCGCGGAACAGCGGCATGATCGGGATGCAGATGCCTTCCTCGAACACCTGTCCGGCGTCGGGCCCGAAGCCGCGCCCGCCAATGTCGACCACATGAACGGTGGCCGCGAACATCGCCACGACCGTCTTTTTACGGAAGATCGGCGTGACGACCGTGAAATCGAACTGGTGACCGGTGCCGAGCCAGCTATCGTTGGTGACGTAGACGTCGCCCTCCTGCATGGTCGCGACCGGGAAGCGCTCCATGAAGAAGGTAACCGAGGCCGCCATGGCGTTGACGTGGCCGGGGGTACCGGTGATGGCTTGGGCCAGCATGCGGCCTTTCATATCGAACACGCCGGCCGAGAGGTCCCCGGCCTCGCGCACCGAGGTCGAAAAGGCCGTGCGGATGAGGGCCTGGGCCTGTTCTTCGACGGTCGCGATCAAGCGATCCCACAGCACCTGATTGCGGATCTGGGCACTCGCGCCGGCGCTCGCTGCCGCCTTCTTGCCGACCCGGTCCAGCACCAGATCGCCGCGCGTATTCACGCGGGCCAGATAGCCGGGCGGAACGGCTGTTGTGGTTTGATCTTCCGTGATCACTGCGGGCCCGGCGACATGCAGCGCTGGCGTGAGGTTTGCGCGTGGATACTCGCCACAACTGACGGTCGTCGCGGCACCAGGAAAATGGATCTCGCGTTTGCCGCTGGGCCTGGCCGCAGCGCTCTTGCCGGCCTTCTCGCGCCCGCCAATCACTTTGGGCACAGGCGCCGCGACAACGCTGGACCAGGTCAGGATCTCGATATCCAACCCCGGCACTACGCGATCGTATTGCCGCGCATACTCCGCCTCGAAGGCCATTCGAATCTTCTCGCCGTCAGCCTTGATCAGCGCGCCTTCGGGCACCGCGACCTTGATCTCGTGGCCCTGGCCGACATAGCGGGCATAGGCAAAGCGCCGCTCTTCGAGTTTGCCCTTGGGGGCAGCCAACCGCACCACGGCCTCGGATTCCTTGCGCATGGCGCCGAACAACGTATTGAGCCGCGCCGGATCGAAGGCCGACAGACGCACGTAGCGGCTGCGCACCACCTCATAAGCAACCGGCGCCAGCAGAAAACCGATGGCCGAGCCGACGCCGGCGCCCTTCGGGATGATGATCCGTGAGATGCCGAGTTTGCCGGCCAGCTGCGCCGCATGCAAAGGCGCCGCGCCGCCGAAGGCGATCATGGTACGTCCCGAAAGTTCCATGCCGCGCTCGACGGCATGCACGCGCGCCGCGCTGGCCATGTTTTCATCGACGATCTCAATGACACCTTCGGCCGCCGCCACCGCAGCAAGTTTCAATTTGCTGCCCACGGAGGACACCAGCGCTTTCTCGGCCGCCCCAGTGTTGAGTTGCATCCGCCCACCCGCGAATCCCGCCGAGGCCAGCCGCCCGAGCAGCAGATTGGCGTCGGTCACGGTCGCTCGCCTGCCGCCCTGGCCGTAGCAGGCTGGCCCGGGCTGAGCGCCCGCGCTTTGCGGCCCAACCTTGATGCGCCCCAGCGCATCGACGCCCGCGATCGAGCCGCCGCCTGCGCCGATTTCCACCATCTCGACCACCGGGATCTTCACCGGCATGCCCGAACCCTTCATGAAGCGATGCGCGCGGTTCACCTCAAAGTAACGCGACAGCAACGGCTCGCCATCATCGATCAGGCAGATTTTTGCCGTGGTGCCGCCCATGTCGAACGAGAGCACGCGATCCTCGCCGAGTTCGCGCGCGATGCGGGCGGCCAGGATCGCCCCACCCGCAGGGCCGGATTCAACCAGCCGGATCGGGAATTGCGCCGCCGTCGCCACCGTCACGAGGTGCCCGCCGGAGGTCATCAGCAGGAACGGGCAGCCAAACCCGGCCGCCTTCAGATCGTCTGTCAGCTGATTGAGATAATTCGCCATCAGTGGCTTGACATAGGCGTTGGCCGTGGTGGTCGATTGCCGCTCATACTCGCGGATTTCTGGACAGATCTCGGAACCCAGCGACAGTGCCAGTTTCGGCAATCGGCGCGCGATCACCGCGCCGATGCGCTGCTCATGGGCAGGATTGGCATAGGCATGCAGCAGCCCGACGGCGACGCTTTCGATCTGCTCACGTTGCAGGATCGCGATCACCTTGTCCAACGAGCCCTCGTCCAACGGCGTCAACACGTCGCCACGGAAGTTCATGCGCTCCTTGACCGGCAGCCGCAGTTCGCGCGGCACCAGCGGCGGCAACCGATCGGCGGAAATGTCGTACTGGTCGAAGCGGCTCTCATAGGCGATCTCCAGCGAGTCGCGATGTCCCTCGGTGACGATCAGCGCCGTGCGCGCGCCCTTGCGCTCGATCAGCGCGTTGGTCGCCAGCGTGGTGCCGTGGATGATCAGCGATACCTCGGCCGGCTTGGTGCCGGTGTCCCGCATCAGATCGCGCACACCCTTCATGAAGCCCTCGGCGGGCGTGGTCAGCACCTTGACGGAATGCGTGACGCCATCCTTGTCGAGGACAACGTCGGTGAAAGTTCCGCCGATATCGACGGAGAGGCGGGTGGTCATGTTGGGACGGCTCAGGGTGGGGCCTACGGGGTGCGCCAAGTCATGGCGGCCAGCGTAGGTTGGGTCAAGTCCTTGCGCGACCCAACATTCACGGGCATCGTCAAATGTTGAGTCACGCCAAAGGCTTGACCCTGCACCAACGCCGCAGCCGGACCTCTGCCGTCCGATAAACACGCAACGGCCCGAGGATCCGGCTCATTTCGCGTTCGTCCACTGCGACGCCAAGATGCCGTAGATCGCACTGTCGGAGATCTCGCTTGAAACAATCCAGCGTGCCCTGAGGAGTCCTTCGCGGACGAATCCAAGCCGCTCAAGTAGCCGCACCGAGCCAAGGTTGCGCGGATCGACGTCAGCTTCAACTCGATTCAGTTGGAGAGTCCTAAAGCCATAGGACAAGAGTGCCGATGTCGCCTCGTACATCAACCCCGTGCCCCAATGCCGCCGGTCGAGGAGATATCCGAGTTCCGCACGCCTGCTTTCCGCGGCAAGATTGAAGAGCGTGCACATTCCGACCAGCACCCCATCGGCGCGCGCTTCAATCCCAAACAGCCAAGCGGTGGGTTTTGAACTCTGCGCTTGCGCGTTGCTCACAAACTCATGCGCCTGTGCCATCGTCGTCCAAGGCGAAGATGACCAATATCGCATTGTTTCATGGTCTGACATCATTCCATAAAGCGCTTCAGTATCGGTTACGGCCAGTGGCCGCAACGACAACCGCGCCGTGGAAATCTGGTTCAAGGCATCCAATCGGACTGGTCCCGAAAATGAACCCTGGCGTGATTGCCAATATGAGTTTCGTCCGGCAATCTGATCGACGGCTTGGCGAAACGATGGAAGTCATGAAAATCAACGACCACTAGCTTTAGCACGTCACACATCGGGCAGAATCGAGCAAGGCCACGTCGTCATTGGTCAGAAAGCAGATAGCAGCCGCGCCGCTTCACGCCTGCCAATCCTCCCCCGCCTGCACCAACTCCGCATCGGGAAACTCCGCCGTCCCGTAGGTGCGGAACAGCTCCAAGATCCGGCTCATCTCGCGCTTGTCCAACAACCGCGGGATGCCGTGCTGGCGGGCGCGGCAGTACATGCCGGCGAGGGTTTCGACTTCCACCGCCAACCCAAGCGTCTTTTCCAAATTCGCACCCAAACAAATCAACCCATGGTTGGCCAGCAGACACGCGCGCCGCCCCTCCAGCGCCTTGATCACATTGTCGCTCAGCGCCTGCGTGCCGAACGTTGCGTAACTGGCGCAGCGGATGGTGTCGCCGCCGGCCACCGCGATCATGTAGTGGAACGGCGGGATGCCGCGGCGCAGGCACGCGAGCGTGGTTGAGAACATCGAGTGCGTGTGCAGCACGATGTTGGCCTCGGGCCGCGATTTCAGGATGTCGCGATGAAAACGCCATTCGGTGCTCGGACGGCGCTTGCCGAACCAATGGCCGCTCATGTCCATCACTGGCACGTCTTCTGGCCGCATGATGTCGTAGGGGATGCCGGACGGGGTGATCAGGAAGTGCGTGGCGTCGAGCCTGAGGCTGACATTGCCGGACGGGCCCTGATTGAGGCCCATGGCGTTCATGCGCCGGCAGGTCTCGACCACCTCGGCGGCAAGATCGAGGCGCGAGCTGGTGGCGGCGTAGGCGGTGGCGGCGTTGGGGCTCGGAGGCATTGGCAGGGTCCCAGGACTCAAAGCTGCGGTTGGGCTTCCATGGCATAGTCAGGCCGCGTTGTCACCGCTGGCGGGACTGGCGGTAAGAGCGAAACTTCGCCTACACTGCCACCTTCACAGGGAGGAAACACTCATGGCAGGCAGACTACAAGGCAAGGTGGCTCTGATCTCGGGCGGGTCGACGGGCATGGGCGGGGCGGCATCGCGGCTGTTCGCGGCCGAGGGTGCCAAAGTCGGCATCGTCGATCGCAATGTCGAGGCGGGCAACCAGGCGGTCGATGATATCCGAAAAGCCGGCGGCACGGCAATGTTCGTGCAGGCCGATGTGTCCAAGGCCGAGGATGTGGCCCATGCCGTCGCCGAGGTCGGCAAGCAGCTCGGCACCATCCGTGTGCTGTTCAATCACGCCGGCACGATCATCATCAAGCCGTTCCTGGAGACCACGGAGGAAGAATGGGACTGGCTGATGGCGGTGAACGTGAAAAGCATGTTCCTGATGACCAAGGCGGTGCTGCCGCAGATGATCGCGGCGGGCGGTGGTTCGATCGTGTGCACGTCGTCGATCTCGGGTATCGTCAGCACCCCGCTGGAAGTCGCGTACAGTGCCACCAAGGGCGCCTGCCACATGTTCGCGCGCGCCATCGCGGTCGACTTCCGCGGCCAGGGCATCCGCTGCAACGCCGTCTGTCCGGGATTCGTGCGTACCCCGCACGGCTTGCGCGAGGTGAAAGAGCTGGCGGCGCTCGGCATCGACACGTCGGATGCCGCGCTTGCCGTGTCGCAAGGCCGCATCTGCGAGCCCGAAGAAGTTGCACGCGCGGCGCTGTTCCTGGCCAGCGACGAGGCCAGCTTCATCAACGGCACGCACCTGTTCGTGGACAATGGGTTTACGGCGGTGTGAGGGGCGGTGTCAGTTACTGGCGGCTGGAAAATGTCTGACAGCGGCCCGCGAAAGAATTGTCCGCTCACTGTCATTCGAACTTGGATATGGTTTCTATCGGAGTTCATGGCGATTGGGGCGGCTTGCAGCCAACCTCTCACCGCATGCACGATGCACGAGGGCGACCGCAAGCCGCCATTAGACCGAACTTTTCACTGCCTTTGACTTGAAAGTCCAGGCGGCGCGGGCTCCCGGTGAGTCCAGACTGCAACAGTCGTGTCCATGTAACCCACTTGCCAATCGCCGCGAACAGTGATTCTTGTTGGGCATGTTCATCGACAAG
>JANLQJ010000405.1:0-109589 GCA_031367715.1 Hyphomicrobiaceae bacterium
CTCGGGACTCGGGACTCGGAAACACGCAGCGAGGACCTTTCCGAGTCCCGAGTCCCGAGTCCCGAACTCTGCAGCTCTTCACTCGTCATAAGAATGCCCCGCCTTCAGCCCCTCGCGCACCCGCGCGGCCACGCGCAAAAACTCCGCACTCTCCCTCATCTCCAACCCACGGTCCGCCGCGAACCCGCACGGCACGATATCGATGATCCGCCCCGGCCTGGGGCTCATCACCACAATCCGTGTCGAGAGAAACACCGCCTCCGGGATCGAGTGCGTGACGAACACCACCGTCTTCCTGGTCTCGCGCCACAGCCTCAGCAGCTGCAAATTTAGCGAATCGCGCACGATCTCGTCCAGAGCGCCGAACGGCTCGTCCATCAGCAGCAGTTTTGGATCGAACGACAGTGCCCTCGCAATCGACGCGCGCTGCTGCATGCCGCCCGACAGCTGCCAGGGGTATTTCTTCTCGAAGCCTGCAAGGTTCACCAGGGCGAGGTTCGCCCGCGCCCGCTCAGCTCGCTCGGCGGCCGAATATCCCATGATCTCCAGCGGCAGCATCACGTTCTTTTCCACCGTCCGCCAGGGATAGAGCGCCGGGGCCTGGAACACATAGCCATACTGTCGCTTCAGCCGCGCCTGGTTCGGCGTCAGCCCGTTGACCATGATCGATCCTGCAGTCGGACGCTCCAGATCGGCGATGATGCGCAGCAACGTCGTCTTGCCGCAGCCGGAGGGTCCGATGAGTGACACGAACTCGCCGTCGGCGACGGTCAGATTGACATCGGCAAGCGCAAACACCGGGCCGTCCCCGGTCTCGAACGTCAGCCCGACGCCTTTGGACTCGATGACGGGCGCCGCACGTGCGGCAGTTGCCGCCGCGGCCGTCCTGGGCGTCTCGATTGTCGTGCTCAACGCGGCGGCTCCGTACTCAACGGTCATCATTTCAGCGGCCAGTTGTGCTCATCCCGTTGCGCCGGTCAAGGCACTCGGTGTCGGCACTCGGTGTCGGACAGGCACTCGGTGTCGGACACTTATTGTGCCGTTGACGTCTTTGTTGGAGCCGGACACCATCGCGGCACAATAAGTGTCTGACACCCGGTCAACCCCCTTGCAGTCATTCCGCGATCTGGTACCCGTGCCAAGACCAATTGGAACCCAGGACACTGGTTCACATGCCATCAGACGGCTTCATCCTGATCGGCGACATCGGCGGCACCAACACGCGCCTGGCGGTGACGCCGTGCGATCGCCTGGACCTTCGGCATGTGCGCGTCCTGTCGAGCCCGGCCTTCGCCGATTTCGAGTCGCTGTTGGCGCATTACCTAGGCGAGGAGGGGATCGTCGGCCTGCGCGGCGCATCATTGGCGCCAGCCGGTCCGATCGAGGACGACCATTTCAAGCTCACCAACATTCATTGGCCGACCACCCAATCATCTGCGGTCAAACAGTTGATCGGCGCCGATCAGGTGGTGTTGATCAATGATTTCGAGGCGGTCGCCTATGCCATCGCACACCTCAAACCGACCGAGCTTGTGCCCATCGGCAGCGGCGTCGCCAAAGCGGGCTGGCCGATGATCGCGCTGGGACCAGGGACGGGTCTCGGCATGGCCTACATGGTGCCCGTGAAGGGTGGCCGGACGATCATTCAGACCGCCGAGGCCGGCGTCGGCTCGCTGCCGATCCAGACCTCGCGCGAGTTGGCCATCGCGCAACACGGCCGGCCGGCCGGCGCCCGGATCATTACCGAAGCCCTGATCGCCGGCAACGGCCTGCACAGTATATACAAGGCGATTGGCGCACTAGATGCCCAACCGGTAACCTTGACTTCCCCCTCCGCAGTTGCCGATGCCGCCCTCGCGGGCACCGATTTCGTGGCAGTGGCTGCCCTCGACCAGTTCCTGGTGTGGTTCGGCCGGGTGGCTGGCGATCTTGCCCTGGCATTGCGTGCCGAGGGCGGCGTCTACATTGGCGGCGGCATCGCGCCGAAGATCTTGCCGCGTCTGCTCAACGGCCCGTTCCGCATCGCTTTCGACGACAAGCGACCGCTTGAGCGGCTTGCCAGAGGCATCGCGATCAATGTCATCACGGCCGACAAGCCAGCCCTGATCGGAGCGGCGGCGGCTTTCGCCCAGGCGCATCCCGATCTGTTGCGGATGGCCTGACGACGTTAGACTGTCCAACCTATCGTTTGACTCGTGCTCGCAAGCGTTGCTGTGCGCCCCTACGCCATGACCTCTGTCACGAACCTTCAAAGTGACAGGTCAAACCATAAGTGGGCTGGTATTACTGGGCCGCGATCATCGACCTGCGCGCCGCCAGTGGCACGTCGCTCATGCGGGTCGCGAAGTGGTCAAGGCCTGCCGGACAGGGGCCACCGTAAGCCCAATCCAACAGTTCTACCGTATGCACAATCGGCATCTCCAAGGCTGGCGCGAGCTGGCTGATGCAGCCGATATTGCCCGAAGCGACGATCTCGGGACTGGCGGCCTCGATATTGGCGACCTTTCGCGCGCGCAGCTCGGCGGAAAGCTCCGGCTGCAGAATATTGTAGGTGCCCGCCGAACCGCAGCAGATATGCGCTTCGGCAAGCCCCGTGACCGAAAAACCGGCCGTGCGCAGAAGCTTGAACGGCAGGTCCGTGACGCGCTGGCCATGCTGCAACGAGCACGCGCTCTGATAGGCGATGCGCAGCGACGACCAGCGCTGTGGTGCGCCGAGATCGAGACTGGCGAGATACTCTGAAATATCAGCTGCCATGCCGCCGATGCGCTTGGCGCGCTCACTGTAACGCGCGTCGCCCGCAAACATATGGCCGTAGTCCTTCACCGTCGTGCCGCAGCCCGAGGTGTTGATCAGGATGGCGTCGACGGGCGCCATGTCGATGGCCTTTTCCCAGGCTTCGATGTTGTGCCTGGCAAAGCCGCGCGCATCATTTTCGTGCCCCATGTGCTGGACCAGCGCGCCACAGCAGCCCTCGCCCTCGGGCACCACAACCTCAACGCCAGCACGATTTAGCAGCCGGATGGTGGCATCGTTGATGGCTGGCCGCAGCACTTTTTGTGCGCAGCCACCAAGCAGGATGACTCGGCGTTTTCGGCCGCCGGTGGCCGCAAACGTGCCGGGTAGCTGGTGCTCGGCGCGGGCGCCCAGTCGGCGCGGTGCCATCCGCAGCATGGCCGCGACCTCCTTAAAGCCAAGGCGTTCGATCACGCCGGCAAAGCCGCGCCCGAGCAGCGCGCCCCGCAGCGCCCAACGGAAGCGCCCTGCGTAGGGGACGATAATACGCAGCAGACGGCGCGCGATGCGCACCGGCAGCTTCCGAACGTGAGTTTCGTTGACGCGGACCCGCGCCAGATCGACCAGATGCATGTAGTCGACGCCGCTTGGGCAGGTGGTCATGCAGGACAGGCACGACAGGCAACGATCAACATGCGTGGCGACAGCCTCGGACGCCTTGTGGTTGCCCTCCAGCATATCTTTGATGAGGTAGATGCGTCCGCGCGGACTGTCGCGCTCATCTCCGAGCAGCAGATAAGTCGGACAGGTCGCGGTGCAGAAACCGCAATGTACGCAGCGCCGCAAAATTTCATCGGCCTCCTTGAGGCGCGGATCGGCGAGTTGTTCAAGCGTAAAATGGGTCTGCATTGCTCTGCCTAAGGACTTACATACATGCGGCCAGGATTGAGGATGTTTAAGGGATCGAAAGCCTTCTTGACGCCATCCGTCAGCCGCTGCACTGCAGCCTCGAGCGGGGGAAACACCTCGACCGCACGCCGAACATTCGGCTCGGCCCGGATCAGCGTGGCATGCCCGCCCAGCGTCGCCACGACGCGCCGGATGTCGTCGGCGCCGGCATCGCCCGCGTCGGGTACTTCCAGCCAGATCAATCCACCCGACCAGTCGAAGGCGGCCTGACAGCTGCGATAGCGCGCAATCGACTCGACCAGCCGCGGGCCCATTTTGGGAGCCGTGGAAATGCGCCAAACCGGGGTCGTACTGCCTTGCAGGAAGGAGAGCTGGCGGATCTCCTCCCAAAAGGCGAGCGAGTTGGGATGGTCAAGTTCAAGCAATTCGCCGAATGGAATGAACAGGGTCTTCAACCGCTCGGCGCGGTAGGTGACGGCCGGCGAGAAGTTCTCGATGCGCAGCGCGGTCACAGTAGTGCCAGCCTCGGCGAGCCCAGGCAGGCGCAGGCGGCGGGCAAGGCTGGCCTGCAGATGGAAGGTGCCCGAGACCTCGAACGGCGTCGACAGCGCCTGACACAGTACCTCGACCGCGATGGCGTCGGGCAATCCCATAAGAATTAATGTGCGCGTTTCCGCCGCCCTTGGAATTGCGCGCAACGTCAGCTCGGTAAAGACACCGAGTGTGCCCCAGGAACCCGCGAGCGTGCGGCAGAGGTCATAGCCGGTCACGTTCTTCATAACGCGGCCGCCCCATTTGACGATTTCGCCGCGCCCGTTGACGCAGCGAATGCCCAACAGCTGATCGCGAACGGCGCCGCGTTGGATGCGGCGCGCGCCTGAAAGATTGGTCGCCACCACGCCGCCGACCGTCGCCTGGCCGGCAGGCTCGCCCAGCATGGGCCCGAGATCGACTGGCTCGGCTGCCAGCATCTGGTTGTGCTTGGCGAGTTCAGCGTCGAGCACACTCATCAGGGTGCCACTGCGAGCTGAGATCACCTGCTCGGACGGTTCGCTCAGCGTGATGCCGCGCAAATTGCGCGTGGTCAGGATTCCGGAGACCTCCATAGGCCGGCCGGCCCGCCGTTTCGAACCGGCGCCCAGGATTTCAAATGGCCAGCGCGTGCGCGCGGCCTCGGCAACGAGACCCGCCAGTTCCCGCTCATCGACGGGTCTTTCGATGCTTTGCAACAAGATGTTCTCTCAGGCGGCCCTGCGCCCTTCCAGGGGGAATACCTTGGACGGGTTCAAAAGCCAATGCGGGTCAAAGACGCTTTTCAGACGCATCTGCTGATCGAGATCTACGGCATTGTACTGCAGCGTCATCAAGTCGCGCTTCTCGATGCCCACACCGTGCTCACCGGTCAGGCAGCCGCCGACTTCGACGCAGTGCCGCAAGATGTCGGAACCGCACTGTTCGACCCGCTCCAACTCCCCGGGGGTGTTGGCGTTGTAGAGAATCAGCGGATGCAGATTGCCATCGCCGGCATGGAAGATGTTAGCGACCTGAAAGCCAGCCTCACCACAAATTTTGGCAATGACCGATAGTGTTTGTGGCAGTGCCGAGAGCGGGATGGTGCCATCCATGCAGACATAATCCGATATCCGGCCAACGGCGCCGAACGCGGCCTTGCGGCCCTTCCAGATGGCGGCACTTTCGTCTGCGCTGCGACTGGTGCGGACCACCGACGGCGCATAGGGGCGTGCCAAATTCTCGATGAAGGAAAGCTGATGATCGATTTCTGCATTCGAGCCTTCAACCTCGATAATCAGCATAGCCTCGACATCGAGCGGATAGCCGGCCTTGGCGAAGTCCTCACACACCTTGATCGCAGGACGATCCATGAATTCGATGGCAACCGGCATCACGCCGGCGCCGATGATGTTCGACACGCAGGCACCTGCCGCCTCGCTGGAGGCAAAGCCGAGCAACATGGGTCGTGCTCCCTCTGCCTTGCGCAGGATGCGGACCGTCGCTTCGGTAACGACACCCAATTGTCCTTCCGAGCCGACGATCAGGCCGAGCAGATCGTAGCCGGGGGCATCGAGGTGCGTGCCGCCAAGTTCGACGATGTCGCCGTTCATCAGCACCATCTTGACGCCGAGCAAGTTCTGCGTCGTCACGCCATAGCGCAGACAATGGGCGCCACCGCTGTTCATGGCGATGTTACCGCCGATCGAACAGGCAAGCTGGCTGGAGGGGTCGGGAGCATAGAAAAAGTCGGGGCCGACAGTGTCTGATATGGCCAGGTTGGTGAGACCGGCTTCAACCCGCGCAAACCGATTGTCGAAATCGACTTCCAGCACGCGCGACATGCGCGACACACAGAGCACCACGGCATCCTCGGTGGGCAGCGCGCCGCCCGAAAGCGACGTTCCGGCGCCGCGCGGCACCACCTTGACCTCGTTGGCGTGACAATAGGCCAGGATGCGGCTGATCTCCTCGGTCGTGCGCGGCAAAAGCACGGCCATCGGCATGCACTTGTACGCCGTCAGCGCGTCGGTTTCGAAGGCCCGGCGCGCTTCCAGATGCGAATGCAATGACCCCGGCGCCGCTATCTCGCCGAGGCCGCGCAAGATGTGCTCGCGGTGGCGCAAGACACTGGCATTGGGCTCGGGCTGTGTGATCAATGGCATGGGTCCTGCTGCAATCACCGGCTGCTGTGTTGCGCGGAGGCTAGCACGCTTGGGATGGCAGGTGACAGCGCCAGATCTAGGGCACTTTGCCGTCAGCCCCGGGAGGAGGATCCGGGTCCTTACCGACACCTGAAAAGGCGTTGGCCCTGCGCATCGACCGCGAAAGGCCCTGACGCTCGGTCTCGGTCAACTGTTCGACGACCGCACCGGCGGATGGCACCGAATTGGTGCGCGCAGCACGTTGTGCCTCAGCCAACTGCCGGAGTACGGTCTCAAACTTAGCGCGATCAAATGGCACGACCGTCAGTGAGGCAATAACATCGCGATTGGCTTGTCGGATCGTATCCAAGGACGACGTCACGGCCTGCCGATGCTTGCCGATGGCATCGGCCAGCGCGGTGCGGCGCTCAGCCGGCAGTCCATCGACAAACCTGTTGATCGGCCCGGCCGCCATGCCGCCCATGCGCCCAGGGAGGCCGGGGGGATGATGACGCATCAGCCAAGCCCCGCCCAACAGGAAACCGGCGATCAGCAGATTGAGCGACAACGATGCCACCAGCAGCGGCAGCACCCACTTGCGCGGCCGCGTCGTCGCAGTTGCCTCGGGCTGCGGCGTCAGTGTCACAGGACATCCCCTTCCTGCGGGTCATCATCGGAGGCGACTGACAATGCAACTGATGTATCGCCAGTGTCCGGAGCCAGCCAGGACACTTGCTGCAACGCCGTTGACTCCCAACCGTTCATGCCGGCGAAAAAGCCGATGAGCAGCGACGCCGCCAACGCTGCGATGGCCAGCCAGCGGGCGACCAAGGCGCGGCGATGCGTTTGACCTGGCAAGTCCCGCACAGGAACCAGAATCGGCCGGCCCTCGGCCTTGGTCGCGGCAGCCACGATCCGATCCGTGAGCGCAGACAAATTGGCCTTGCGCCCAGCGGGAGCCGCCGCAAGCACGCGATCGAAAACTTCCGTCTCGCTTAGCAGGGCCCGCGCGGCAGGATCGCGCTGGAGCAATTCGGCGATCCAGCCGGCCTCGTCCCTTGGCCAGCGCCGTTGGTCGGCGCCGTAGCGATCAAGGATCTGCGCAAGCCGTGTCATGTCATTGTGCCCATTGCGTATTGTCATTGCTCAAACCTGTCCGCCGTCGTCGCTCGTGGGCAATAGTGCCCGCCAGTCATCGGCGAGCGCCGCGCGCAGCGTCCGTCGTCCACGCGCCAACAAGGATTCCACCGCTTCGGCGGAAACTTCAAGAATTTCACCCGCTTGAGCCATACTCAGCTCTTCATAGTGGCATAAAACCACCGCAGCCCGTTGCCGGTCGGGTAGCGCCCGCAACGCCGCATCGACCCGCGCGCTCAGGTCGTGCTCAACCAAGCCGCGCTGCTGAGTTGGCGCCACGCTAAGCGACTCAAGCGCCGCCGCGTCCTCTGGCCGGCGGGCACGCAGCCGGTCGAGGGCGAGATTGCTGGTGACGCGATAGAGCCAACCGCCCAGACCCGCCTCGCCGACGTCGATCCGTGACGCATTTCGCCACAGCCGCAAGGCCGTCTCCTGCGCCACATCTTCAGCCTCGGAGTCATTACCGAGCAATCGTCGAGCGACGCCGACCAGTCGTGGCAGGTGCCGTCCGATGAGGTTGGCAAAAGCCGCAGCATCGCCTGCAGCCACTTTCAACAACTGTTCCCGATCGGTCGGCTGAGCCGGAAACGCGTCTTTGACAACCGTCAACCGCACATATCCTCGTTCACCCCGCCTCAGCCGCGGAACGCCCGGCATTAGGTCCGCTATTGCCGTTGCCGCCATGATCGTCAAACGCCGCCGTTGTTCATCCTGTCTCGATGAACGATGTCATGACGATAATTCCGTCGGGCTAGCCGATTATGGCATCAAAAAGTGCGCGGATTTCGGCCTGATGCTCCCGCAGTGTCACTTCCAGCCGGGCAAAGTCGGGCGCATCGCCTGCACGGCACAGCAGCTGGGCCAACCCATCTGGTACATTGGCCGGATCGAAAGGACCCTCCAGGCACAACCGCAGGATCTGCGACAACGACTGATACAGCCGCGCCGCGGGAGCAAGAATGCCGGCATGGGCGCCCGTGACGAAACCGTGGCGCGCCAGCTTGTCGAGCGCGACCAGCGTGTTCTGGTCGAGAACGTCCGGCTGAGCGCTGGCATGCTTGAGCTGCAGATACTGCACCAGGAACTCGATATCGACCATACCGCCTGGCGCTAGCTTCAAGTCCCACGGGCCAGCCGAGCCCTTATCGGTGGCGATCCGCTGGCGCATCTCGCGCACGTCGGCGACCAGCTTGGTCGCGTCGCGAGGCGTCGCCAGCACTTCGCGGATGACTGTTTGCAACCGTTTGCGCAACGCAGGCGGGCCGGTCAGCACGCGCGCGCGGGTCAACGCCATGTGCTCCCAGGTCCAGGCCGAATGGTGCTGGTAGTCGACAAAACCCTGGATATGGCTCGCCACCGCCCCCTTGGTGCCGGACGGCCGTAACCGCATATCCACCTCGTAGAGCCGCCCTTCGGCCGTCGGCGCCGACAGCGCCGCGATCAGCCGCTGCGTCATGCGCCCATAATATTGCGACGACGGGAGAGGTTTGGCGCCATCGGATGCAGCGGCGGCTTCGTCGAAGTCATAGACGACGATCAGGTCGAGATCGGAGTTGGCGGCCATCTCCTGCCCGCCCAATTTGCCCATGGCGATCACCGCGGCCGCCCCGCCCGTCACCCGACCATGCTGCCGCTCCAATTCGGTTTCCACCTCGGCCTGCAACGCGCCGATCATCGCCTCGGCCAACCGCGCGTAGGCCCCGCCGGCCCGATCGGCAGAAATGGTGCCGGTGAGCACACGCACGCCGATCAGGAAGGCCTGCTCGTTGCCGACCACGCGCGCGCGATCGAGGCGCTCGGGGTAGTCGGTCGCCGCCGCAAGCTCACTGCGAATACGTTGGTCGAGATCTTGCGGCGTCGGCTCGCTACCAAAAAAACCGGGATCGAGCACGGCATCGAGCACACGCGAACGGCGGCTCAGGATGTGCGCCAGTCGCGGCGCAGAGCCCAGAATATCGGTGATCAACCGCAACAGGGCTGGATTGGTATGTAGGAGGGAAAAGAGCTGTACGCCAGCTGGGAGTTCGGCCAGGAAGCGATCGAAGGCGAGCAGCGTCGCGTTCGGATCGGTGGTGGTGCCGAGCACCTCCAGCAGCACCGGCTGCAGCTCGGTCAGGCGCTCGCGGGCACGGGCGCTGCGCATGGCGTGGTAGCGGCCGAAATGCCAATCCTTGACCATCGCGAGGGCCGCAGCCGGGTCGCGATAACCCATCGCGCGCAGGGTTTCGAGCGTGGCGGGATCGGGCTCATCGCCAACAAACATCAGATTGCCCTTGCCGCGGGTCAGCTCCGGCTTGCTCTCGAATAATTGCGCGTAATGACGTTGCACAGCCATCAGCTCCTGTCGCAACCGGTCGCTGAAACTCGCGACATCGGCAAAGCCGCTGAGTGCGGCGATAGCCAACAGCTTGGTTTCCTCGCGCGGCAGGACCTGCGTCTGCTCGTCCTCGATCATCTGCAGCCGGTGCTCGACCATGCGCAGGAAAAAGTAGCAGCGCGTCAGCTCGGCAGCCGCGGCCGCGGAAATCCAATTGCGGGCGGACAGCCGATGGAGCGTTTCGACGGTGGCGGCTGTGCGCAGATCACGCTGCCGCCCGCCGGCGATCAGTTGCTGCGTCTGGGCAAAGAATTCGATCTCGCGGATGCCGCCGCGACCGACTTTGATGTTGTGTCCGGCGACCCCAATCTCGCCGAACCCTTTGAATGCGTGAATCTGCCGCTTCATGGCATGAATATCGGCGATGGCGGCATAGTCGAGATATTTGCGCCAGATATAGGGGGCGAGTTCTGCCAGCAGTTCCTCGCCCGCCGCGACATCGCCAGCCACCGCGCGCGCCTTGATGAACGCGGCCCGCTCCCAGTTCTGGCCGTAGCTTTCGTAGTAGTGCATCGCCGCGACGGTCGAGAGCGCTATGGCGGTGGCGCCAGGATCCGGGCGCAAGCGGAGATCGACCCGAAAAACATAGCCCTCGGACGTGCGCTCCTGCATCAGCCGCACCAGATCGCGCGTCATGCGCACAAAGAATGGGCCGATCTCAAGGCCATCGCGCAGGCGAACGCGGCTGGAGTCGTAAAAAACGATCAGATCGACATCGCTGGAATAGTTCAGTTCACGGGCGCCGTATTTGCCCATGCCGATGATGATGTAGCCGCTACCGGCGTCTGGCGCACTTGCGTCGGCGAGCCGAAGGTCACCGGCGGCTCCGGCGCGCCTTAACAGCAGTCGAACGGCCTCGCCGATCGAAAGATCGCCGGCCCGGCTGAGCGTCTCGGTTACGTCGGGCACGGTCCAAATGCCGGCCAGATCGGCAAGCGCGATGAGCAGTGCGATTTCCGCCTTGTAGCGGCGCAAATGGCTCATCGCCTCGGGAATGAGCGAGGTGGTCGCCATGGCTGTGCTCAGCCGCTCACCGGCAAGCTGAAAGGCGGAAGCCGGGCGCGCGGTCAGCAAACGCAGCAGCAGCGATGGATCGCCAAGCATCAGCCGAGCCAGATAGGGCGAGGCTGCGACGGTCGCGGCCAACAGCTGCGCTACGGTCGGCTCGGCGATGAGGCTGGCGAGTTCGCCGCTAGGCAGTTCAGACGCCGCGGACGTCAGATCGGCCATCACGCGCGTGGCGCGCGGTTCATCGCAAATCGTCAGCCTTGTCGAAATGGCCTGCCACAGTGCTGGCAGCTGTTCGGGCAAGATAGCGCTTTCAGGATCAGACACCCGCGGCCTCAGTCTGGCGAACAACCGAATTGGTTGACGCATTCTGAGGGAGGGCCAAGGGCAGCGCAATCACTACGCGCAGGCCCGGATGGTTGTCTTCGAGGCGGACACTGCCGCCATGCAGGCGGGCTACCGCCGCCACAAGGCTGAGGCCAAGGCCGCTGCCCGGTTGCGAGCGGCTCGTCTCCAGCCTCACGAAGCGCTTGAGAGCGCGCTCGCGATCACTTTCAGCGATGCCCGCACCATGGTCGGCGACGGCGATTTCCACCTGGCTCCCAATCGCGCTGACGCTGATATGAATTGTCGCTGCGGCTCCGTCCGCACCGTATTTCAACGCGTTGTCGATCAGATTGGTGACGGCTTGACCAAGCAATTGACGGTCCGCTTGCACGGTGAGCCGGGCTGCGGCATCCACCGCCAGATGCACGCCCCTCTCCTCGGCCAGAGGCTCATAAAGTTCGACGGCATCGGCGACCAGTTGCCCGGCATCGATCTCGTTGCGCTCGCCGACCGTGCCGGCTTCCAGCCGTGCCAGGCTGAGCATGGCGTTGAAGGTCTTGATCAGATCGTCGGTGTCCTCGATGGACTTGGCCACCACCTCGCGCGGGACCCCAGCACCCTTGGCTTCCCGCAAGCCCGACTCCAGGCGCGTGCGCAGCCGGCTGAGTGGGGTGCGCAGATCATGGGCGATATTGTCGGACACTTCGCGCATGGCAGTCATCAGCTGTTCGATGCGCTCCAGCATGCCGTTGAGACTGTGGCCGAGCCGATCCAACTCGTCGTCGGCGCCGGTCACGGGAACGCGCTGCGAGAGATCGCCGGCCATGATGGTTTGCGAGGTTGCGCGCATGGCCTCGATGCGGCCGAGAATGCCGCGGCTGGCAAGCACCCCGCCGCCGAGGCCCAGCGCCGCGACGGCGACCAGCCCCCAGAGCAGAATGCGCCGGACCGTGTCGGCAAATTCGCGCTGATCTTCGATGTCGCGGCCAACCACCAGCGCGTAGCCGCCTGGCACCGCGATGGCGACTCCGACGGCGGTGCGCTCGGTGCCAGCAGCGCCAGCCCGCACATAATGGAAGGCGCCACCACCAGCATCGCTTGGCAACTCGGAGGGAAAACCGCTCAAATTGCCCGCAAGCTTGACGCCCTCAGATGAGCCCAGGAAATAGAGGCCATTGCCGGCATTGCTGCTGCGCTCTCCGACCACTCGATCCAGGAGCCGGATACCGCCAAGTTCGAACTGCTCGCGCAGCCCCTTCACCTCGGAAGCGAGCGTCTGAATGACTTGGCGCGTCAACAGATCATTGGTCTGCCAATAAATGTAGCCGACCACGCCGGACGCCGCGAGGCTGAACAGCAGGCAATAGGCCAACAGCCAGCGGAAGGTCGAGGTACTGAGCAGCCTAACGAGACGCGTCACTGATCATGTATCCGGCACCGCGCACCGTATGCAGCAGGGCTTGAGCAAAGGATTTATCGATCTTGCCGCGCAACCGCGAGATATGGACGTCGATGACGTTGGTTTGCGGATCAAAATGATAATCCCAGACATGCTCAAGCAGCATGGTGCGCGTCACCACCTGGCCGGCATGCTTCATGAGGAACTCAAGCAGGCGGAATTCGCGCGGCTGCAGGATGATCGGCTCACCGGCGCGCGTGACGCGGTGCGACAGCCGGTCAAGGACAAGATCGCCGACCGTGTAGGAGGTGGTCGCCTCACCGGGGCTGGCGCGGCGCAACAGCGCCTCGATGCGCGCCAACAGCTCGCTGTAGGAATAGGGTTTGGTCAGATAATCGTCGCCACCGGCGCGCAGGCCCTTGACGCGATCATCAACCTCGCTGAGTGCCGACAGGATCAGGACCGGCGTCTTGTCGCCAGTCTTGCGCAAGATTTCGATGACGCTGAGGCCATCGCGGCGCGGCAGCATGCGATCGATGATCAGGACGTCGAAGCGAGCTTCGCCAGCAACCGCCAGGCCCGTCTCGCCGTCTGCCGCATGTTCGGCCGCATGGCCGCTCTCTTTCAGTGCCTTGCACAGAAAGCCAGCGGCCTCACGGTCGTCCTCGATCACCAGTACGCGCATAGGGCGATCAGCCCTTGGCGAGCTTAAGCGGGATGAACTGATCCTGGTCACCCTGACGCAGATGCATCAACACCGCCTTGCGACCCTGCTGCTTGGCGTCATCGACGCCCTTCAGAACATCGCTCGGCGACGTCACTTCGTTGCCGCCGACTTCCAAGATGATGTCGCCCTCCTTGAGACCCTTGCCCTCGGCCTCCGAACCTTTGGCGACTTTGGTGATCAGCACGCCAGTGGTGTCCCCCTTGCCAAGGACCGTGGCTGGAGCCAGCGAAAGACCGAGTTCGCCAACGTCTTTGGTTTCCGGCAACGGTTCGGACTTCGGCTTGATCTCTTCCAGTTTGGCGAGCTTCTTGTCGTCGGGGAACTGGCCGAGCGTGATCTTGACATCGCGCTCCTTGCCATCACGAAAGACAACAAGATTGGCGATATCGCTTGGGGAGAGATCTGCAATCATGCGCGCCAGGCCTCGGCTGTCGTTGACGCGCTTGCCGTTGACCGTCATCACCGCGTCGCCGACCTTCAACTCGCTGCCATCGGCAGGGCCTTTTTCGGTAACCTTGGTGATCAGGGCACCATGCGCGTCCTTCAGGCCGATGCTGCTGGCAATGTCAGCACTGACATTTTGAATATGCACACCGAGCCAGCCGCGGCTGACCGTGCCCTTGGCCTTCAGGTCCGCGACGACCCGCTTGACCAATTCGCTGGGAATGTCGAACGCGATGCCCACGCTGCCGCCCGACGGGCTGAAAATGGCCGAGTTCACACCCACCACTTCGCCATCGAGATTGAAGCTCGGACCGCCGGAATTGCCCTTGTTGACCGACGCATCGATCTGCAGGAAGTCGTAAGGACCCGAGCCGATGTCGCGGTTGCGCGCAGAAACGATACCCGCCGTGACCGTGCCACCGAGCCCGAACGGATTGCCGATCGCAATCACCCAGTCGCCGACGCGCACCTGCTTTTCGGCGAACTTCAGCGCCGTCAACTTGCGCTCGCCCTTGAGCTTGATGAGCGCAAGATCGGTACGCGGATCGGTGCCGATCAGCGTCGCCTCAATGCGCTCGTTTTCATCGAAACTGACTTCAATCTTGCTAGAGTCTTCGACGACGTGATTGTTGGTGACGATATAGCCATCTTCGCTGATGACAAAACCCGAGCCTTGCGCTTTCAGCTCCGGCGCCGGGTCACCTGCGCCCTTGTCGGGCTTCTTGAACTTTTTGAAGAATTGGTTGAGCGGATTGTCTTCGGGCAAATCGGGGTAGCTGTTCGGCGAGTCAACGGTGGTCGGGCCGCCATCGCCCTTGCTGGTGATGTATATGCTGACCACCGACCCCTTTACGCGATCGACAATGTCAGCGAACGACAACGGGGCACCGGCAATTGGCCCGGATACCGTCTCGGAGTGAGCTGGCCTGACAAAGGACGGCAGCAGAGCCGCCGTGGCGCCAAGCAGAATACTGGTTACGACCACAATCGGCCGGCGCGACGGTTCGCCCCTGGCCTTGCAGGTCATGGTCCGGGCGCTGGTGTTGCGAAATGCTTGCATCGGTAGAGCCTCGCTCCATTGGCGAAATTGGGGGCCGTCAAAAGGAGCGATCGGCCATTGGACATTGGCTATCCAGCCGAACGCTCACGCACGCCATTGTGCATCAGCGTCGCGGGGGTTCCCCGTTAAACTTTTGTAATATGTGGTTTTATGCTGACTGCGGTTGGTTCAGTTGGTGGCCGGCGCCTTGCCGGCGGCCTCCGCACCGCGCCAGACGCCCTTGTCCTTCAGCGCTTTTGCGACTTCGGGCGGCATGTATTTTTCATCGTGCTTGGCCAGCACGCTGTCCGCGATAAACACGCCATCGCCACGCATCGCGCCTTCGGCGATGACGCCCTGGCCTTCGCGAAACAGATCGGGCAGCACGCCCAGATAGCTGATCTTGAGGGTCTTGGCCGTATCGGTGATGGTAAACTCGATATGGGTGCCTTCGAGCCGTTTCAGACTGCCGTTTTCGACCAGACCACCAACGCGCACGCGCTTGCCGGCAGCGACATGTTTTTCGATCACATCGCTGGGCGAATAGAAGAACACGATGGTGTCGCTGAGCGCGAACAATACAAGCGCTGTAGCAATCCCTAGGCCGCCAAGCGCCGAAGCAATGAGCGCAGTGCGCTTCTGTTTGCGGGTCATCCGATTTGTCCTTGCGACGGGCGGCCAATGACCAGGCCGGAAAACGAAAAAGCCGCGAGGGCCCTGGCCCCCGCGGCGTTCTAGCTCAATGTCGACGTGTTGGCGAGGTCCGGACCGCTGCGATCAGCCAACGCCGCGCCATGTTCCGTCGGGATTGCGGCAAGCGGTACCGCGCATGGTCTGCGGCTTGCCATCGATGTAGATCGTGTGCGTATAGTCGCGGCAATCCTGAGCCGCGCGCTTATAGGGTTTGCCCGGCACGACCATGCCGTAATGGCCGGAATCCGGATTGCGCCAAGGTTGCGCAACGCCTGAATTGCCGCGCTCGAGAGCTGCCAACTCGGCTTCACCTGCGACCCGGCGATCATTGTCGTCGAGCGACTTGCCGATCTCGCTGCCGACAATGCCGCCGACCACGGCGCCCAGCGCGGTCGCCAGCACTTTGCCGTCGCCACCACCGAACTGATTGCCGATCACGCCGCCGGCCAAGGCACCGACGCCGATGCCCGCATCCTGCTTGGTCAGGCCACCAGGTCCGCAAGCGGCCAGAGCCAACGGAATGACCAGCACACCGGCCAAAGCTGTTAATTTCATAGGCTGAGCCCCCTTCATGCGATTCATGTCTGTCAACCCGGCGGCAACTCGCGCGCTAAGTTGCATAGTCTCGTCACCCACCAGTCTATCTGGTGCGATTCGGGCGGAATTTCGACCCAAATCTGCGTGTTCAACAATACGTTAGGCAAAAACCTAACCCACTGGAAGTCGCAATCGCGCCTGCAGTCCGCCAAGCGGCGACCGCTCCAATTCGAACTGGCCTTTGTAGAGGGCGGTCAACTCGCTGACGATCGATAGCCCAAGACCCGAACCCGGCTTGGTTTCGTCCAGGCGCTTGCCGCGTTGACGGGCTTCAACGCGCTCGGCATCGCTGAGGCCGGGGCCGTCGTCGTCGACTTGCAGCAGCAGCACATCGGGCACCCCACGCTTGCCGGCAAGCCGGGTTGCTTTGAGCTCGACCCGGGACTTCGCCCATTTGCAGGCATTATCGGTGAGATTGCCGAGCATCTCTTCGAGGTCCTGCTTTTCGCCCTGGAAACTCAATCGCTCCTCGCAGGTACCGGCGAGCGCAAGCCCCTTGTCGGCATGGATGCGCGCCAGCACGCGGACCAGCGCCTCGACCACCGGCTTGACCTCGGTCACGCCCCCCAGCGTGCCGGTACGCGCCACCATGCGGGCACGGTCGAGATGATGCTGCACCTGGTCGCGCATGATGCCGACCTGCTCGGCGACCTTGCGCCCGAGCGGTGACTTGTCGGCCTGCGCTTCGTTGGTAAGGACGCTGATCGGCGTTTTCAACGCATGCGCCAGATTGCCGACATGGGTGCGGGCCCGCTCGATCACTTCGTGGTTGGAGGTGATCAAAGCGTTCAACTCGCGTTGCAGCGGCAGGATTTCAGTTGGCAAGTCGCCTTCCAGCCGCATGGCCTTGCCGGTCCGGATGTCGGCGAGCCCCCTCTCGATGGACCGCAACGGCTGCAAGCCGTACCGCACTTGAAACAAGGTTCCGAACACAAGACCGGCACCCAATATCGAGAGGGCCAGCGTCAGCGTGCCGCGAAACCGGCGCAGGGTCACATCGGCCTCGGTGAGATTGCCGGTGACAATGTAACGATAATGCTTGGCGTCGGCGCCCTTGCCAAACGTCAGGATGTTGGAGAACATGCGGATATTCTCGCCCTGCGGACCGACACTATCGGCGATGGCGTAACGGCTGCCAGGCGGCAAGGTGGCAACTGCTTCCGGAAAAGTCAGGGTCTCGCCCTGAAGCGAGGCGGATATCAGAGTCTTTGCGTCCGCCGTATTGTCGCCCGCTGGCTTGATCTGCCAGTACCAACCGGAAAAGCGCCGATTGTACGAAGGATCGCCGAAAGCCGTCGGGCTCGGCTCGATCGGTTCGATTGCACCAGGACTGACGCTCAGATTGGCCAGTGACCCCCAGGCCGAATCAAGGCGCACAGCGAACACCTGCTCGACGTCAGTGCGATAGTTGGATTGCAGCAGATAGCCTGCCAATGGCAGCACGAACAGCGACCACAGCGCAGAGGACGCAACCAGCCTGAAGGCAAGAGAATTAAGCCGCATCCTCACCAACCGACAGGCAATAGCCGAGCCCCCGAATGGTGCGGATCATGTCGGTAGGGATCTTCTTGCGCAAGCGCCCAATGAACACCTCGATGGTATTGCTGTCTCGGTCGAAGTCCTGGTCGTACATGTGTTCGACCAGCTCGGTACGCGAGACCACCTTATCCTTGTGATGCATTAGATAGGCCATCAGCCGGTATTCGTGCGAGGTCAGCTTGATGGGCGAACCGTCATGGGTCAGGCGCGCCATCTTGGTGTCGAGACACAGCGGTCCGCATTCGATCTCGGCGCTGGCATGTCCGGCCGAACGGCGCAGCAGCGCACGCAGCCGGGCCAGCAGCTCTTCCATGTTGAAGGGTTTGGTCAGGTAGTCGTCGGCGCCCGCATCCATGCCAGCGACTTTCTCGTTCCAGCGGTCGCGGGCGGTGAGGATAATCACGGGCATCTTGTGCCCGTCGGTGCGCCATTGTTTGAGAATGCTGATGCCATCACGTTTGGGCAGCCCGATATCGAGCACCACGGCATCGTAGGGCTCGGTATCGCCGAGGAAATGGCCGTCTTCGCCATCGGCGGCGGAATCGATGGCGTAACCTGCGTCGGCCAGCGCCGTTGTCAATTGGCGCTTCAGGTCGGGATCGTCCTCAACGACGAGTAATCGCACGGGGGATACCTTTAGTTGACGTTGTCGCGTCGACTATAGGTCCTCGTCGATTGCGGCGCTACTGAGGAAACGGCGTCTTGGCATCAACCGCCTGCGTTACGACCTGGCCAGCCTTGTTGAGCAAGACCAGTTCATATTGATAAGCCCCATCGACCTGGCAGAGGCTGACCTTGATCAGCTCGCCATCGATTTGGTCCTTGGCCCTGGCCTGCAATTCTTTGGCCGGCATCAGGCCATTGGCTTTGACTGCCGAGGCCATCTCCGACCAGTTCGCGGTGCAGGTGCCGGCTGCGGCCGCATCTTGTAACGGCGCAATCGCCAGCAGAAGAGCCAGCGGCACGGCAATTTTGAGGGTTTGGAGCGCGTTGGTCATGGGGGTAAACTACGCCACGCCGACTGAACCGGTGATGAACGATTTAGCCGGCCCAGAAACGAGAAAAGCCGCCGGACCCCCGCATCTGCGAGGAGCCGGCGGCTGGCAATTGGTGATGCCGAACGGAGGCAGGCGCTAGATCCGGAACGTCAGCAGGTTTTGTTGCAGCGGCACACTGGCGCGAAAGCGGCCGACGATGGCCATGAAGGTGCCCATCAGACCGCCGATCGCCTGCAGAATGTGCGTCACCTGATCACCGAAATTGGCGATCAGCGTGCCGCTGATATTGAGGCCGATGAACGGGCCGATGATCGGTAGCACAGTGGCGAGCCCGGTGATGATGGTACCCCAGACGGTGAGCGACTGGGCCCACCATTTCGGTTCGTTGGATGTCATTGTCGTCTCCTTGCTTGGTTGCAATGTCTCGGGTGCGGCGTCGATGACACCGGCCATGGTTCGTGCCGCTATCAGCGTGGCATCGACCCGCCTCAGCCAGCCGCGGCCAAAGCGGGCAAAGATCGGCAACCGCCGGTAGGCGCTGCGGCGGATGTCGGCATAGCGGGCGATCAACTTGAGTTCGTCGCTGCTGCGCGCCGCGGCCAGGGTTTGCGGGCCGATGGCGCCATCGGTGGCGACCTCTGCGGCCTGCTGCAGCATGCGAGCGGCGCGGCCGACGCCATGATTGACGGCGGCATCGAAATGCATGACGGCCGGTGCGCCTGGCAGCAGATCGCAACGCGCCGGTTGCCAATAGTCGGTGCGATAGATGGTCCGCACCGTTTCCGGGCTGATGGCGCGCAGCTCGGCCTCCAGTCCGCTGGCACTGGAGCGGTTGAGGGGCACACCCTTATGCCGCGCATAGTCGCCGATGGTGATGCCGAAATTGGTGGCACCGCCCGGATCGGCCGGATCGTTCGACCAGCCGCCTTCCATCGCCAGCACATGCGTGAGTGCGTGCTCGAAGAGTGCCATCGCAGGCTCTTTCACTGAGGCCAGCAAAGTACCGGCCGGCCAGCGAAAACCCAGCAGTCTGGATCGCGGATAGCTGGCGATGCGCACGCTGTTGGCCTGGTTGCCGCTAAGCACCAGTAGGCCAGCGGAACTCGCGCCGACATAGAAACCGACATGCCCGAGACGCGGGTCGAGGCCACGCTTGAAGACCACGATACAGCCGGGGCGCGGTTCAGCCAGGGCCTCGCCCCAGCCGAGATACGAGCGCGCCATCAGCGAGCGCGTGCTGCGCACCCCTGCCCGCTCCAGGCAAGAGCCGGCAAAGGCCGCGCACCAGGCCACCTCATCATGCCGCACCTCGCCATGTCCGACGTCGCGGAAGTAGCGCAGGATGCGGGCATTGTCGGCATCTCCTGATTGCTCGGCTTGCCCGAGGTCGCGGCGGGCAAGCGCCATCCAGGCCGGCTCGTCGCTCATGACGACTCTCCAATGGTTCGATGATAGAGGGCGCCAGCGGACGGTTGCCTATTCGAAATAGCCCCTCACCGCGACACCGCCGCGGATGATCTGCGAGGCTGTCGCGGTGCTAACCGGTATGCGCACGATGATGTGCAGGAAGGCGCCGGGCTCGACGATCAACGGGGCGGCGGAAAAATCGGCACGCAGGTCGCGATCGGCCCTGGCGCCGATGCCCGCACCGATGGCAAAGCTCTGTAAACCAAGGAATTTCTTATGCGCCGCGCGGGTTGTCGATGTGCCTGCAGCATCTGCTGTTGCCAGACTGGCCGCGCTGGCGCCGATACCGGCATACCAGTTGAGCAGTGTCGGCGTGGTCGCCACCGCCGCACCCATGTTGAAGGCATCGATATCGATACCGGTGACAACCATGTTCTTGCCGGGTTGGTTCGCCGCCGGCGCTGGCACCTGATAGGCAAACAGGGCGTAGTCGGTCTCGGCACCGGCGACGGCCGCGAACTGGAAATTGCCGCCCGGCACCGCGTAGCCCGCCGCAGTGTTGGAGAGCGTTGCCGAGACCGGCGCGGTCGAGTTGGTGATGTTGTCGAGCTGCGCTACGGTCGCGCCATCCGGCGTCGACAGCAGATGATCGCCCAGGCCAACGCGCGCTGCTCCCCTGGGCCGGGCAAAGGCGCCGTCGCCAAGCGTCACGGCCCAGCGGGCGATGTTCAGTTTTTGCGCACCCACGGTGGCCGCAGCGTTGTACCAGCGGGCGAACAGATAGCCGGACTGGCTCTGCGCCATGGCGCCGACCGTGTTGGCGCTCGAACGCAGCACCTGGCCGATATAGATGGCATCGAAATACAGCTCGGCCCGATCACTGTGGATGACGATTTCGCCGTGATAGACGCGGCCCGCCGCCCAGGCAACCGCCGCCGGCAGGGTGATGGCGCCGGAGCTGGTCTGGGTACCGTTGTAGTTGCAAACCAGCTGCAGCGCGCCCGCCGTATCGATCAGCATATAGATGCCGTCGGAGGGCGCACTGGCAACCGCCGCGCCTGGAATGCCGATGCCGATCTCGATCGTGTTCTGGGCCTGCGGCAGCAGTCCCAGCGAGAACCAGAAATCCACCGTGGCAGGAAAATTGCCCAGCACCGGGAAGGTGCGATGAGTACGGCAGATCTGACCCGAGCCGGACGTCAGCAGCGCGCTGGCATTGAAGGCGAGAAAGCCGCCGGCCACCGACAATGCGGTTGCCGAAGCGATGTTGAAATACTTGCGGAGGTTGAACACCGTGTGGTGGAAAGCATCATCCCACAGCACGGCATCCTGCCCGACGCCGAGCCGCTTTTCGGGGCTGGCATAGATCGAGCGGCGCAAGGCCGGCAGGCCTGCCGCGCCATCGTGGTTCTCGCCCAGCAAACCAGCGTAACCGGCATTTGCCAGCACCTTGGAGAGCGCGACGGCAAGTTCCGAGCTGGCGTTAACGTCGGCCGTGTTGGTACCGAGCGCGTTCTGCAACGTGGCCATGAAATCCTCATCCTATGATATAGCTGACCTTGAATTTGCCATTGACGCGGCCGGTCAGGCAGGCCGCGTAGAGAGTGAAGGCTCCGGCCCCGGGCACGGCGCGCAAGTGCAGCAGGTCCATCTCGTTCTCGTCCGCCGTCCGGCCGGTCGCTGCTTTGCCCGATTGCTGGGGCACGATCTTCGAAGCCGCCGTCACGCCGGCATCGGCGACACTGAACGACTTGCTGCGCACGGCCGAACTGCCGAAGTCGATTTCGATTTCGCTGATTGCTGTAGTGCCGGTGGGTCCCTGTGAGCCGGTGGCGCCAGTATTGCCAGTCGGCCCAGCCGCCCCAGTCGGGCCTGTGTCCCCGGTAAGACCGACTGGCCCCTGCGGGCCGGTGGCTCCGGTATTGCCGGTAGACCCGGCAGGGCCTTGCGGCCCGGTGAGACCGGTCGATCCGGTGAGACCGGTGGGTCCCTGCGATCCAGTCGGACCTGTATTACCGGTCGATCCGGCCGGACCGGTGGCGCCAGCCGGGCCGACCAGATTGGTGCCCGAGCCGGTCCAAGCGCCGGCAACTTTGGGACCGTAAATCTTGCTTGCAGCGGTATCGATGTAGAAGTCGCCGTTGATACCTGTCCCCGCGCCCGGCGCACCTGTACCGTTCCAGACCGCGTTGCCGTGGGCATCGACATATTGCTTGGTAGCGATACCGAGGGCAGCCGTGGGATCGCCGTAAACCACACCGAGGGCGCTGCCGCGATTGAGTTTGATCGCTTCTTTCCAGGTGCTGCCATCAGGACTCACCTTGAGGTGAAAATCGTCGTCGCCGGCCAAGCCCATTTCGGCGCGGCCCGAATAACCGTCCTGATAGAGCAGGCTGGCAGTATCGCCGGCGGCGGCCTTGTTCAGCTTGAGCTGGTGCCCATTGCCGATATTGTCGAACAGGCTGGCAGAACTTTTGACCGCGAGTTTGTTGGTAGCATCGGCCGTGGCGTTGACGCCAAGCAGCGCGATGTTCTGCAGCGTGCTGTTGGCTGGGGTCCAGGCCGTGCCAGTGTTGATGACCAGAGCGCTCTCGGCCGTCACCCACACCAGCCAGCCCGCCCGCGGCAGGTAGAACGCCTACGCACCATCTTGCCACGCTGCGACCTTGCCGTCCTGGCCAACCCAGGCGCCGGTCGCACTGGCGGCCACGATGTAGCGATCGCCCTCGGCGGGTGTGCCGGGCGGCGTGGTCAGAACGCGGCTCAGCACTGCAGGTTGCACCAGCGCGTCGAGAATACGCAGCGCGTCATTGTGCGTGACGTGCTTTTGCGCCTGTGCCGCGTCAAGATAGGGCAGGTTGAGATTAGGCGTTCTCGTCATGATTTGACCTCAGATGGTGGCGGCGCGGGGCGTGCCGCGACCGAAACTTGGCGAGATCTGGAAAACCTTCACCGCCACGCTGGTGGGCGGCGTGCCAAAATCGGCGGTCTGCTGAGCACTCGTGTAGGTCACGGTCGGTGACGCGCTGCTCAGTGTCCGCACGACGCTGGCGCCCGACAGCACGTCGACCTCATAGGCCTCGTTGTCCTCGGCGAGCGGCACCTCGCGCTGCTCCCAATTGTCGCCGCCGATGCGTGTGCGACGCTTCCAGCCGATGGCAAGATCGCCGTCCGAACGCACGCCAACGATATGGCTCGGGCTCAGCGGCCGCCGGCCGATACCCGAGAATCTGAGCGTTTGCGTCGTATAGGAAAGATGCCCGAGCGGACGGTTGGCCGGCCCAAAGCGCCAGGCCAGCGCCAAGCCGATCTGATCGAGGGTCTCGTCCAGCAATGCGACGCTGGTATCCAGGAACGCAAACGTCGCGCCGGCTGCCAGCATCGTCGCCATCGCGCCCTCGGTGCCGGCCTGACCGCGCAACAATCGGGTCAGCCGGTAGGTCCGATCAGCGATCAGATCCGCCTTGGCAAATTGCAGCACCTCCCAAATGCCGGGCGATGTCTCGATGGCGGCGGCATTGGCACCGGCCAGTACCGCGAGATCGCTTTGCGTGGCGAGCGTTCCCGAAGTCAGCTGCACGGTCAGCTGGTTGGCGCGATCCCAGCGGTTTACGGCACCGGCGGCAAACGCGACCGTTGTCACGCCAAGCGTGGCTTGCGCAGCTAGCATCGCGTTCAAGCGAAAGTCGATGCCATCGGCCGAGCGATAGACCGCAATGCCGCCGGGCCAGGGTGTTTGCGTTGCCGCGACGCGCGCTGCTATCGGCGACTCATCGCCCCTGAGCAGCGGCAGATCGAGGAATGCAATCAGTGGGCGTCCAAACGCTGCGGCGGCGGTCGCGGTGGTCTCTCGCTCGACGGCGCTCGAACTGTTGTAGACCGCACGCTGGATCGACAGCGCATCGATGCCGCGTCCAAGCCCGTCAGCCAGCGACGTGATGCGCAGTTCCAGCGAACGCCCAGGCAGTTGCAGCGTGACGATGTCGCTCGGCTCCAGCGCCAGCCAGCTTTCTGGCAGCCGGAATTGCGCATGCTGCCGCGCCGCCCAGGCATCCTGCAGCAGCCGCTCGGCGATCGCCTGGCCCACCGCTGGCCGCAACACCATCGGAAGCTCGGCGTTGGAAATGCGTGTGCTGCTTGACGCCAGGCGCCGCGATTCGGCAGCCGACGATTGATAGCCGCGATCGGCATCCAGAAACCCCAGCCGCGCCACTGCAGGCAGCTCGGTCTCCTGGCGTCGCACCAGATGGAATGGCTCGGCCCCCGGCGCGGTTTCGACCAGATTATCCGTGTTCAGAACCGCCACCGGGCCGCGCAAACCCCGTTGCGCGAAGCTGATCTTGTCGCCGCTCTCATAGCTGTCGAAGAAATAGGCCAGCTCCAGCGGCTGGATCGCTGCCCGCGCACTCATCACACGATCGACCACATAGCCATCGACCAAGCCGACCAGCGCGGACGTATCGAAGCTGACAAAGCCGTTTTCCGTCAGTATACTGCTCACTACGGCATCGAGCGCCACCGCCGCGATGCGGCCGGTAATCCAATGGCCGCGCTGCCAGTTGCCGGCATCGCCCCAGACATCGGCGATCTGCGGAAAGGCCGGATAGGGCCGTGCATCCCAGGTGTAGACGAACATCCGCGCCGGATCGACCATGGGCGCGCCATAGAGGCTGGAGATCGGATTCGCCGCAGTGCCAGCACCTTGTTTGAAGCGCTCCAGCATCGCCTGCAGAAAGCGGCGCTGCATGAGATCGTCGCGCCCGCCGCCGGAAAAATACGGCAGCGCCGACTCGGCACTTTTCACATCGACGAAGGTGTTCGGCTGATTGGCCCCCTTGTCGACCGCCGGGCAGCCAAGCTCGGTGAACCAGAACGGCTTGCTCTGCGGCACCCAAGCGGTCGGCGTGGACGATTCGACGCCACCCGGGCGATGATAGTGCCGGTTGCCCCACCATGCCGCGATGTCCTTGAAGCGGAACACCCAGGGCTTGCCGGCACCGTCGGTAATCGGTGTACGCACTTGCGCGTTGCGGGCCGCGGCACTGGCATAATACCAGTCATAGCCCTCGCCGGCGACGATGTTGCCCTTCAGATAGGCAAGGTCATAGGTCGAGCTCGCGCCGGCAACCAGATCGGCGTGGGTGGTGCCATCGCGCCAGTCGGCGAGCGGCCAATAGACGTCGATGCCAACGGCGTCGATCGCGGCGCAGGTCCACAGAGCGTCGAGATGGAAATAGACATCGTTCGATCCATCCGCTGGCTGATGACCGAAATACTCCGACCAATCGGCGGCATACGTTACTTTGGTCCCGGCGCCGAGTACCGTCTTGACGTCGGCGGCCAATTGAACCAGCGCGGCAACGAATGGATAGCTCGATGCGCCCGAACGCGCGGTGGTCAGGCCCTTCAACTCAGAGCCGATGACAAATCCGTCGACACCACCGGCCGCCTTGCACAGATGCGCATAGTACAGAACCATGCGCCGATAGGACCATTCGGCGGGTCCGGAGTAAGTCACGGTATCGCCGGCGATGGCGAAGTGCGCGACCGCCGCGCTGCCAACGAAGGCGTTGAGCTGCGTTGCCGCTGTCGCCGTCTTGTCAACCGTGCCGGGCCGTCCGGCGGCCGGATGCACGCTGATGCGCCCGCGCCACGGATAGGCTGCCTGGGCCGCGCCGCCATATGGGTCCGGCAGCCCATTGCCGGCCGCAATATCCATCAGAATGAACGGGTTGAAGGTGCATTTCAGCCCGCGCGCCGCAAGGTCGCGGATGGCCGCAATGACGCTGCCATCGGACGGCGTGCCGCCATAGGCGGGCGCTCCATCGGCGCTCGATACCACGATGGCGGAGCTTCGCGTCACGCCGGCGACGCTCCAGACCCGGGGCGTGGTAACCTTGCTGGCATTATCAATGCGCGGTTTCAGCTGACAGTTGCCGACTCTCAAATCATCGCCGAACCAGCTCACCACCAGCGAGACATTAGCGGCCGCGGGCAGACTTTCCTGCAACTGATCGAGCGACGCCGACCAGTCGGTCTTGCCGGTCAAGGTATGCATGTTCTCGGGGGTCGAAGCGCCACCCGGGGTAACCCGCTGCACCTCGGCGGTTTCATAGACGAACTCGCCGGCGCCCGGGATCATGGTGACGGCCGGCACCAACTGCTCAAAACCATCGACGGCGCGAAACACCTCGAACGACAGTTGCGGCAGCCGGTTGCCGAATTTGGCCAGCGCCAAACGCTCGAACACGACATAGGCGATGCCGCGATAGGCCGGCGCCAGTCCCGCGCCTTCCTTGGCCTCGATCAGGCTGTCGGGCATCTGCAGCGTACTGCCGGCATGCAGTCGCCAGGTGATGCCATTGAGATCGAGTTCCTTGCCGTCCGCCCATACTTTGCCGACATGGGTGATTGGCCCCTCGCACAGCGCAACGGCGAAGTTGGCGAAATAGCTGAAGCTGGTGGAGGTCGGGCCGCCGCCGCCGAGACCCTTGCCACCGCCGCTATTGCCACCGCTCGAGCTGGCGACCTCCTCGAAATTGGTCGCCCAGATGACTTCGCCGGCGATCCGTGCACGGCCATAGAGCCGCGGGATCGGCGCTCCCTGGCGCGACGCCATGATCTTGAGCGAGGCCAGGCGCGGCCCTTCCAGCACGCGGCCCTGGCCGCTGGCCCCGAACAGCGCCTGATCGACATAGGAGCCGGCGAGCCCGCCGAGCGCCTGGCCGACCACCGCGCCGGTGATGGTGGCGCCAAGAATGGTGGCCGTCGGCAACAGCGCGCCGCCGATGGCAGCGCCGACTGCGGCAAGGGCAAGAGTGGCCATCGAAGCACCGTTTCCAGGCTGCTGGTTACAATCAGTACACGCTCAATCGGCGACGCCCGGCAGCGCGAAAGCACCGGCGATGCGGCGGCGCCACCAGGGGCCGAGATGCACCTCGCTGACCGGCACGCCCTCCTGGGCGTGGATCATGCGGCCGTCCTCAACCAGGATCGCGGCATGCTTGGCGACCGCGAAGGTGTTGACGCGGAAGATCAGGACATCGCCCGGCTGCATCGCCACGCTACTGATCTGGCGCAGATGCCGGCCGGCAGCCGACAGCAGCGCCTCGTTGCCGGTTGCTTCGGCCCAATCGCCAGTATACGGACCGGGCGACTCCGGCTCGTCGGCATAAATCTCGCGCCATAAGCCGCGCACCAGCCCGATGCAATCGCAGCCGACTTGCCGCAGGCTGGCGCGGTGATGATAGGGCGTACCCAGCCAGCCGCGCGCAAGTCGCGTGATATCGGTCCGTGTCACGCTCATGAGAACCTGCTGCCGCCGGTGTTGCTGCCCTCACCCGCCGCCGGATAGGACGTGATGAAATCGTTGCCCGGCATATGCGGGCAACCGCGAAAATTGAGCCCATTGGCGAATTTCGCGCGGCAGGTGGCAAATTGCTTGTCGCAACCGGCGCTGATCGAAAAACTGTCGCCAAGCGTGAGCGGACGGTTTGGGTCCAGCCAGATCTCGATGCGCACGCCAGCGGTACTGACGCTGTGCCGCTTCACCTCGGCCTTGCGCGCCGCATTGCCGCCATTGACCCAGGTCACCAGGCCGCGCGTGAACCAATCATCGGCATACGCGCCGAGACCGTTGACCAGGATGATGCGCTCATCGAGCAGCGCCGCAACCGTGCCCGTGCCAGTGAATGCCGCCCCCGCCAATGCCACGCCGCAGCGCGCATCGCCCAGATCGGCATCGCAGCCATACTGGTAGATGCGTCCGCGCTCCTGGCTGAGATAGTGCGCCAAACCACGCACCTCGGCGGCGAAGGCGGTGCTGCCGCGCTTGACCTCGCCAATGCTGCCCGTGCGCACCAGCAGCCGCTGCGCTGGTGCCGCCCAGTTGACACGGAAGATCTCGATGCCGGCATTGTCGTAGCGGCCGCTCGACAGATCATCGGCACTGAGACGATCCGAGCGCAATGCACCCGACAGTTCCTGATTGCCCACCGCCAGACCAACCTCGGCATGCAACTCGCTGGCGGTAAAGCCACTCGACGCCTCGAACACGGTGCCATCGAACACGACGTCGCGATCGTGATCGGTGAACCCCAACCGCGAACCGTCATTGCGGGTGACGCGCCAGCACCAGGCCAGTGTTGTGGCGCCGCTGCTGAGATGGGCCTGCAAAGCCGCTGGAACAGATCTCACAGGCGCACCTCGAGGATTGGGATGTGCGGGATCGAACCGGCAGCAAAATTCTGCAGGTTGACCTCGATGCGGTCGGTATCGAAGCGCACCGGCACATCGAACTCGTAGCCGGCGGTGATGGCCGCGCTGGCCGCCGGGATGTGGCCGGCCAGGAAGCTGATCAGCCCGGTGGCGTAGTCGGTGGAAAAGACGCCGCCTTCCAGCTGCGCCACGCCCGCGACCTTCACCAGCAATGTTCCTTGCACCGGCTTCTTGATCGCCCGTCGATAGGGCGCAAACCCACCACCATAGACTTTCGTCAGTTGAAAGACGGTGGTGGCGCCGTCGCCGGTGCCGATGGTCTGGTCGGTGGCAGCCGGCATCCGCGACGATGGGCAAGAGCGAAAATCAGCATGATCGCGCCAGCGGAAGCCGTGCAAACGGCCGCGCCGCTCCTCGAAGAAAGCGAGCACCGCATGCAGATCATCGACGCTGCGCACGCCGTAGCCTGCGTTGTAGCTGCGCCGCGAATCGGCCCAGCGGCTGTTGCGCTCCTCAAAGCCCGAGGCCAGCGTCACCACATCGGTGCGCCGCTCCGGACCACCCACCGCGCCCTTGGAAAGATTGGTCGGAAAGCGCGTTTCATGAAAAGCCAAGGGAAACCCTCCGTAGACCTACAAATTGCGCTGTCCGGCCGACAATCCACGCTGCAGCATGGCCGCGATCTGCGTCTGCGAGCGTTGGAAACCGGCTACATCGGGCGTACTGATATTGAAGGTGATGTTGGCCCCGCCGCCCCCGCCCGAGCGCACGCCGAGCTGCCCATCGGCGCCCCGCGTCAGCGGCAGGATGGCCTCGGCGCCCTGTTCGCCAGCGACCGCGGCGCGACCATCCGACAACGGAAAACTGATCGGCGAGGAGATCACGCCGCCGCGCGCGAACGGCACGGTGATGCCGGAGCCCGCCGCTCCGCCACTGAGCGAACCGGTAAGACCACCGAGGATCTGATTGAACAGCCCACCGAGGGCATTTTCCAAAGGTTTGGTCGCGGCCGCCAGCGCCAGGTGCGCAAAGCTCCGCACCAGCGACTTGATGGTGTCCTCGAGCTTCTTGCCGCGCACCGCCACCTGCTCGAAGGAAGCGATCAGCCGGCTGGCGAACTGATCGCCCAGCGAACTCATATCGCTCAGTGATCGTTTCAATTGCTCCCCGTTGGCGGCAATCTCAGCCGTCGCGGCCTGAATGGTGGTCGGCATCGTCCGTCGACTCCTCAATTATCTGGTCAGGAAACACCGCCATCAGCGCTTCCAACTCGGCGCGCGCCGGCGCGGCCCGCCGGCGGCGGCCGAAATGGCCTTCCAGGGCGGCATCGAACTCGCGCGGCGTCATGGCCCAGAACGTGGCAGGCTGCAGTTTCAGGGCGCCGAGCCCGATCGTCATGGCGAGCGGCCAGTCGAATGGCTCGGCCCCGGACGAGCCCGAAGATGCCCGGGGCCTCAGGCGTTTCCCGCTGTTGGCTCGCACCCCGATGGCGCCCCGCCAAAGGTCGCCGCCAGCAATCGTGCAACGATGTCGATCGCACCGGTCGCCCCGCCGTCGATACGCATCTCGGCGACGGCAGCATCCTCGATCATGTGCCCGCCCGAGCGCAAACCGGCACCGAGAATGCGGATGGCATCGCGCGAAGAGATCCGCCCGCTGCCGAAACGCTGTGCCAGCGACAGCATGTCGTCAACCCCGAAGGCGTCTTCCAGTTCGGCCAGCGCACCGAGCGTCAGGCACAGCCGGCGTGGTACTCCGTCGATGACCGCCTCGATCTCGCCGCGATGACGATTGGCCATGACAATCCTCCGCTAGGTTGTGAAGATCAACTCGCCCGCCGATTCCAGCGTCATGTCGAAAGTCACTTCGGCATTGTACTGACCAGCAAAGTCGAGCGACGAGATCTGGAACGGTCCTTGTACGGTGCCGAGACCCGGAATGATCACCTGCCAGTTGCGGATCGTCCCGGCAAAGAAGGTATCGCGAACGAGCGCATCTGTGGCCGAGTTCTTGAAGATGCCGTTGCCGGTGATGCGGGCATTGCGCACGCCAGCTCCCGCCAACAGTTCGCGCCATAGGCCGGTCGATTCCGCATTGGTGGTGTCGACCGTGGCGGCGTTGAAAGCGAGGGTGCGCGTGCGCAGACCCGCCACCGTGATGTAGGTGCCGCTACCGGTCTGGTCTATTTTAACCAGCAGATCGCGGCCTTTCTGGGCTGCCATGAGGAAGGGCTCCTTGGATTAAGAGGCAACAGTCATCCCGGATGCGCCGCGGCGTTTTGACGGTGCGGCGCATCCGGGATCGCTCTGGGCTCAGGCGTGACGCAACTGGAGCACGTACCCGACCAGGTCGCGTGTCTGCAGTGCACCGTCAAAACGCTGCACTGCGCACGGGATGACAGGTGGGTCGGCGATCATCACGCCGGCTCGGTCACCGCGCGGTAGCGCACAATGCCGTGGATGGTGACGCCGTCCGGATCGCGGCGGACGTCGGAGAATTGTTGACGCAGGCTGACCAGCACATGCCCGGTCAGTGTCAATGACGCTGTATGCAGAACATCCCGCAGCGCGGCGATGATGCGTTGCGCCTCACCGCGGCCGCCGCCCTGCGACCAGACATGCAGCGTCAAGATGTGCTCCTCGCCATCCTCCGTGCCCGTCCCCCAATCGCTCGATGCGGTCTGGCCGAGACCGACGTGCGGGTAGGGCGCCGCCTGTGGCACGTCGTCATAGATGCGCGCGCCGCCCAGCAGCGTCGTCAGCCAAGCACTGCCGATAAGCACGCCATACACGGCCTGTTGCAATTGCCAACTGGCGCTGCCGCTCATAAATTGCGCTCCTCGGCGAGAATCCGAAGGAAAGGCTCGGGGCCGTCGCGGTTCAGCACCGCCTCAATGACCAATAACCGGCTGCCAAACCGCAACCGCATGGCCGGCAGCACATCAGTGCGCCTACGGATGGTGACCTCGTGCATCACCCGGCCTTGCAGACCCTCGGCGATGAACTGTTGCGTCCCGGCAAGGCTTTTTAGCTCGGCCCACAGTTCGGCCACCGCGGACCACGTCACCGTCACGCCGCCGCCACCATCGGCAACGCGCGCCGGTTGCTCCAGCGTCACACGACGGCGCAAGGCTGCAATCGCGGGTCTGCTCATAGCCGCCTCACACGATAGGGATCGATCAGATCACACACCATCGGTGGCAGGCGGATCGAGCCACCGCCGCTGGCATCGGCAAGTTCGCGATGTTCGTACCAGTGCCCGACCAGCACCAGCAGCGCAACCCGCAAGGCGGCAGGAACGTCGGTCGGCAACGCGCCGTGCCCAGCCGTGAAATCAATGGCGATGCCGTTTCCAGGCCGCAACGGCTGCGGCCAGGCAATGGCGCCGCGGCGGATCAGGCGCGGCAGCGAGCCCATCCCGTCGAGCAGATAGCCGCTCGCCGGCAGGGTCGCGAAGCTGTCGTCCATGGCATAGACCCGCACCGCCTCCACCGATTGCACTGGTGCCAGCGGCAGCGCCACCGCATAGCCCGCCGGCCAGGCGTCAAGCCAATAGGTCCAGCCCTGCGTGATCAGGGCACGACCCAACCCCCGCTCGAGTTCGGAGCGCGCGCCAGTGATCAGACGGCTGATGAGTGCATCGTCGTCGGCGCTGTCCACGCGCAGATGCGCCTTGGCATCGGCGAGCGAGACCGGCTCCTGCGCGGGAGCGGAATTGGCTACGAGCGACATGGGTAACTCGCTGAAAGAAGAGTGAGGGGTGAGGGGTGAGTGGCAAAGAGGTGACGTCGCGCTGGGTCTTTTAGCCGCTCACGACCCACAACTCACCACTCACGCCTGCTTGGTTCAGCTCACGCCGAACTTCAGCAGCTTGATGGCGTCGAAGTCCTGCACGCCGCCACCGACTCGTTTGGTGGTGTAGAACAAGACATAGGGTTTGGCCGTGAACGGATCACGCAGGATGCGCATGCCGACGCGGTCGACCACCAGATAGCCGGCCCGGAAATCGCCGAAGGCGAGCGAGAAACTGTCGGTGGCAAGCACCGGCATGTCCTCGCTCTCCAAGATCGGGAAGCCCATGAACTGGGGCGCCGCTCCCGGCTGGATCGCGGGCTGCCAGAGGTAGTTGTTGGTGCTGTCCTTCAGTTTACGGATGACCGCCTGGGTGGTCCGGTTCATGGCAAAACGCGCATTGGGCCGGTACTGAGCTTTCAGCGCATAGACCAGGTCGATCAGCTTGTCGCTGGGGGCGGTGGCGGGCAGCCCGCCGGCGACGCCGGTGGCCAGGTACCCCATCGAGCCCCAGGCCCAGGAGGCCTGCGCGAGCATCGGATAGGCCAGGAAACCCTTGGGTTTGCTGGTGCCGTCGCCGATGACGAAGGCGCTGCCTTCCTGTTGCGCAAAGGTGGTCTTCACTTCATCGGCCACCCACTGGTCGATGTTCACGACCGCATCGTCGAGTAGCGCGGTAGTCGCCGCCGGCATGGCGTAGATCTCGAAAGTGGGAAAGCTCAGATTAGCCAGCGCGGTGTTGCCGGTCTGCGGGCGCGCCGCCGCTTCAGCCGCCCAGCCAGCCGCGAAACCCGACGTCGAGAACGGCTTGTTGTAGACATTGCTGGAAACCTGCCGAACGGTCGCGGCGGCCCGGATCGGCGAGATGTCGCGGATGGCGAGCGATACGGCGTGCTCGGTCTCGGGCGGCACCAGATAGCCGCCATCCGAGCTGGAGCCGATCGACAACGCCTTGGTTTCCAGCGCCGACAATGCTCCGGACTCGCCTTTTCGCACATAGCTCTCGAAGGCCGCCTTGTGCTGCAACTGCACGCTCGAACGCGGCAGGCCGCCGCCGATCGCCGGGCGGGACTGTTTGAGCAGCATGCTGTCGATCAACTGCTTGTGCTCGTCCAGCGACTGGTTGATGCGGTTGACCTTGTCCTCGCTGAGGACATCGGCCGAACCACGCCGCTCGATCTGATCGATGCGCTGATCGTTCTCGGCCTTGAAGGCCTCGAAGCCGCGCATGAATTTGTCATAGACCACGGCAGCCTCGGGGCTCAGGGCCTTGGTTTCAGGAGCCGAATTGGGAGTCTCTGCGTTCATCTCGTCCTCGTCTTTCTGTGGGGGGTGCGGGCTAGTTGGTTCAAGCGAAGGGCTGCCTCGCCGAGGCCCTCCCGGAAGGCGGCATCGTCGGTCGCGGCGCCCGATTTCACGGTCGAGATCAGCGCGCCAGGCTGCATCGGGAAAGTGACGACCGAAATCTCCCACAGGTCGATTTTCGTCAGCCTGCGGACACCGGAGCGCGCATCGCGCACACCCTTCTCGGTGCGAAAGCCGATCGAAAGCCCTTCCAACGCACCGGCCTGCATCAGCGACAGCGCCTCGCGAGCGCGCCTGACGTCGAGCAACAGACGCCCACGCACCTTCAGCCCACGGGCATCTTCGCTGAGCTGCTCCCAGATGCCGATCGGCTCGGCCGGATCGTGCTGGAACAGCATCCTGATGCCGCCGGTCCCGCGCCGGCTGAGCGTTTCGCGGAAGGCGCCGGGCACGACGATGTCGCGGGCGAGATCCTCAATGTTGAACAGGCTGGCATAGCCTTCGAAGGTGCCTTCGGCATCGACCGCAGTGAGATCGAGACGGGCGCGCTTGAACTCGTTCGGCATGGCGGGAGCGGTCATGGGGTGGACCATGTTGGAGATACTCAGTTCGCGTTTCATGTGTTGGGTCGTGGGTAGTCAGTGAACGCGGCGACTCAGGCTCCGCCCGCGCCGGCCCCATACCCCGCGGCGGCGCGCTTTTCGTCGTTGGTCAGGAACCCCGCTGCATCGACGCGCGACCACAGCCCGTCCCGCTCGGCCGACAGCGCCTCGATGGCGTCGAGATCGGCGCGCAATTCCAGGCCGCCGCCGTAGGCTGCGCCGAGCCAGTTCGACAACGCCTGCAGCGTGCGTGCGGTCAGCGGCAGCACGGTGTGGCGCCAGAAGGCACGATTGGCCTCTTGATAGTTGCCATGCGTATTGTCGCCGGGGATGCCGAGCAGCATGGGCGGCACGCCGGGCACCAGCGCGATGTCGCGCGCTGCCTGGCGCTTGCTCTCGGTGACGTCCATGTCCTTGGGGCTGAGTGACCCATGCTTGGAGATTGGGCGCGCCAGTCGAGCCCGCCTTCCAGCAGCATCGGTCGGCCGGCGTTGCGGGCTTTAGTGTACAGTCCGGTCAAGGCTTGTAGCGGAGGCTGCCTGTTGTCTGATGCAGCATCCTGAGAAACGCAAGCAAGCCGTCCCCATCTGAGAAAGTTATGGTTGCGGGTGTCGTCCACCACCACAATCTCAACTCCTCTGGTGTATGCTTTCCGGTCAGCAGTTCATTTTCGAGGAACTCCCACACGACTCGCGTGTCTTCGGCGGTTAGCCCGACGAGCGCGAACTGCACCAGTTCGGTGGCCGAACCCGGTTCAAGTCCCTGGTGTAAATTTCGGCAAAGGCTATTGAATGCCTCTGGCTGCGCAATGCTTGTCATTTAGTCCTCATTTAGCGGGAACGCGGAAACAACGAAGTATCCTTTCTTGGAGGTGGGGCTTCGCCGCAAGGACACCATCACACTATATGTATCCCGCATAACTGGTTGAGCTTGATCGTCAGCGACATACGCTTCGTAACCGGTGCGGCTTCGAAACTTCAGAAACAAATTCTGATACGGCAGCGCGTGCAACAATCCTCCGGCCACAAAGGCGGCCACTTTGTCTTGATTCGCCGCAATGGTTGCGTTGGTCAACTTGGCAGCCGCTTCCATCGACGGAAACGATCCCGCTCTCTTCTCACCAATTACGCCAATGAGAGGAATATTGACTCGATTTCCCAATAGCCTCGCCTTGAGGTATTGAGGTGGCTTGGCGACGTGCCGTGCGATTGTATGCCCACCCAAACCCTCCTCCTCGACCAAGTCAATGGGATAACCTAGGTTGCCTTGGGATTAAATGGATTGGAGGGTGCCCATGCCACCTGAACCGCTCGCGCCGCCATCCGTCCACTCCCCGCCACCGGGTTGCCCCTTGGGGAGCCTTGGTTGGCCGGGGTTGAAGAGCTTTACTCGAACACCACTACCAGCCCCATACCCCACCGCCGCGCGCTTCTCGTCGTCCGTCAGGAACCCCGCCGCGCCGACCCTTGCCCACAGCCCGTCGCGCTCGGTCGACAGCGCTTCCACCCCATCCAAATCCACGCGCAGCTCCAGCCCGCCGCCATAAGCCGCGCCCAGCCAGGCCGACAGCGCCTGCAGGGTGCGTCCCGTCAGCGGCAGGATGGTGTGGCGCCAGAAGGCGCGGTTCGCCTCCTGATAGTTTGCATGCGTATTGTCGCCGGGGATGCCGAGCAGCATGGGCGGCACGCCGAGCGCCAGCGCGATGTCGCGCGCTGCCTGGCGCTTGCTCTCGGTGAAGTCCATGTCCTTGGGGCTGAGTGACATGGCGCGCCAGTCGAGCCCGCCTTCCAGCAGCATCGGCCGGCCGGCGTTCTTGGCGCCCTGGAAGGTGCTCTCCAGTTCCGATTTCAGTCGCGCATACTGTTCCGCCGTCAGCTGACGATCCGCCGCAGTATAGACCAGCGCGCCCGAGGGTAGAGCGCTATTGTCCAGCATCGCCTTGTTCCAGGCGCTGGCGGCGTTGTGGATGTCGATGGCGGTGGACGCGGCCTCGATCGGCGACAGGCCGTAATAGTCATTGGTTGGATGAAACAGCGCCTGGTGCAGAATCGGCCGCACACCGGGCACGGCATCGCCGCTGTAGCTGACCTTATGGCCGTTCACGGTGTAATCGTAGGAAGCCGGCCAGCCATCTGTTCCTGGAATAATCGAGATACGGTCCGGACGCAGCACATACAGTTCGCGCAAGGTCGAGCCGGTCGCGACGGCCTCCAGGTAGGCATTGCCTGAAACCAGCAGGTAACTGTACCACGCCTCCAGCAGTTCGGCGCGCGATTGGGTGGGATTGGGCACGCGCAACAGATCGAGCAATGGGTGATCTGTGATCTCTTGATCTCCGGCATAGAGACAGAACGCCACCGAGGCGGCGGCCTCGGCGATCATCCGCACGCTGCGGTAGACCACCGGGTTCTGCATGAAGCCTTCGCGCGCAAAGGCGCCGTAGTCGCGCGGGCTCCACACCGGCTGGCGCTGGTACTGCAGCGCGATCAGCGGCGCGGCGGCGCTGGTCTTGGCTTCGGGCGCGGCGATCGGGGCATAGCGGGAGAGGCCGGCGTAGCGCGCCAGCGCCGAGAGGATTGGGGACATGGGGTTGAACCTTTCGGTGTCGTCAGAGGGACCGGATCTTCGGCTCGCCAGATTTCGTCAGCATAAGATCGGTCAGGGCCCAGACCAGCGCATCCAGGCGATCAGGGCTGCGGCCGCCCGACAGGCCCGCCGGGCCGAAATCACACATCTGATCTTCCAGCGCTGCAAACGTTCCCACATGGCTCACCATTCCTCGTTCGTACAATGCCGCCACCGGCTCGGCGCGGATCCATTTGCCGCGCGTCGCACGGACTTTCCGTATCGGGACATCCTGATCGATCTGGCGGATCACGCCTTCCACCAGATCACCGCCCTGGTTCACCTCGGCGACGATGCGGTCGGCTTCGAACTCGGCCAGCGCCGACACCGCCGCCTTGGCCCACACCAGCGGCGCGTGGCCCGCGATGGTGCGGTCGGCCAGCACATAGCCACGCCCGCCGGCATCCACACCGGCCACCACGATGCCACAGGCGTCGGCCTTGGCACCGCTGGTCACTGGCGGATCGACCGCGACCACGATGCGTTTCAGGGCCGGCAACTCGGCGATCCGCACCCGCTCGATATCGGTCCGGCGCCACAGCGCGTCGGCGCGATCCTCGACGATTTCGCCGTCCAGCTCCTGGCGGCCGAGCGTGCTCGCCCCGTAGCGGGCGCGCATCTGCTCGATGAAGCCGGGCGCAAGGTTGGCGAAGTTATCGAGCGTGCGCGAGCGGCTGACCGCCGTTGCCGCATCCGCCAGCAACCGCTTCAACAGCGCGATCGGGCGCGGCGTGGTGGTCACCACCTGGCGCGGACGTTGCCCGAGCCGCAGCGCGAACTGCAGCATGTCCCAGGTTTTGTCCGCATAGCGCCATTTGGCCAGCTCGTCGCACCAGGCAGCGCCAAACTGCGGCCCGCGCAGCCCGTCCGGTTCCTCGGCCGAGAACAGCTGCGCGATAGCGCCGTTGGACCAGGTTAGTTGCCGTTTCGATGCTTCGTATACGGGGCGTTCGTGCGGCGCATGTACCGCGAGCAATCCCGACACGCCCTCGACCATGACCGCGCGCACCTCCGCCATGGTCTCGCCGATCAGCGCGATGCGCGCAATCGCGGTATTGGCCAGCGGTTCGAGCCCGAGCGCCTGCGCCCTGACCCATTCGGCGCCGGCGCGGGTTTTTCCCGAGCCGCGTCCGCCGAGCACCAGCCAGGTGCGCCAGGTGTCGGTCGCGCCAGAGTCCTGGTCGCCGCCCGGCGGCTCTGCGGCAGGGAACTGCTCGCCGGCAGCCGGTTCGGCTGCAAGAGCGCGTGCAATCTCCCTGGGGAGCTGATCGAGTCTTGCCCAGCTGATCCAGTCATGCCACAGGCGGGCTACCCGCGCCGCAGGCAGGCCGCCAATGAACTCCTCACTGGTGCCGTCGCGCACCGAGGCTTGCAATCCGATCCGCAAGTTCCTGGCGCCAGTCAGCGACATTGTCGTCTCCATACGGTGAAGTGGTGGTGCCGGCCGGGGTGTCGGTAGACCCGGGCATCACCTTCTCGCGCCAGGCCGCTTCTTTGGCGTCGAGCTTGTCGAACGTGGTCAGCAGCGAAGCGAAGGCGCGCGTGCTGCGTTCGTCGTCGGTGGGTTTGGCTTCGGGATCTTCCATGCGGGTCTCTAGTTGCTTGAGCTTGGCGACGATGATCCGGCGCAACACCGCCCGCTCCGAGACGGCCCCTTCGAGCCGCAGCGAAGCGTGTGGGGGCCAGTTGAATTTCTGGGCGCGCAGATAGAGCGTGTTGCGGTTGATCTCGCATTGGCTGGCGATCTCGGCGATGCTGAACTCGCCTTCGAAATACAGGCGTTCGGCCTTCGCCCAGGTCGATGGGCGGATGGTGCGCATGGGGGTAGGCTCCCGAAGGATTTGGGAAAGGGGATAGGGAACGGGGAACAGGTAATGACCCCGCGGCTTCTGGCTCACTTTGGTGATGGGACAAAAAGACACCATGGCGTAGGGGCGCCCGGCGGGCGCCCTGGTGCGGCGCTGCCCGCCCCTACGTCAGCGCAGCCGTGTCAAACCATAAAAATCCGTCCCGATTTCCCAATCGAAGTGTCGAATGCGCACGACGTACTGGTGCCTTCGCTCAGTTGCGGTGAAATCTTGAGCTCGTCGCCACAGAGGTTAGGTGCTGCCGTATTTGGCCGTTTCTTGCCATCACTTGCGCAACTGTCGGATTATAACTGAAATATACTTCGGAAGCGTCGCGCTGTCAACAAATACTTTGACGATGTTCGATTTTTATTTGAGAAATCGGGAGCATTCAATGTCGATACGAGATTTTTACTTCACCCTGGCCACCGGTTTCACAATATATCGCCAGTAGTTCTTCTCGGCTACGCCCTTCTCGGATCTTGCATGGCCGCGCACGGAAATATCGGCGGCGTGCACGGTTTCGGGGCTGCCCGAGACCAGCGGATGCCACCAGGCGAGGTCCTTGCCCTCGGCCACCAGACGGTAGCCGCAGGTCGGCGGTAACCAGGTGAGCGTGCCGACGTTTTCCGGCGTCAGAACAACGCAGTCGGGCACGCTGGCATGGCGGTTTGGGTAGTCTTTGCACTGGCAGCTGCCACAATCGAGCAGCTTGCAGGCCAACCGAGTCTGATGCAGTTCCTCGGTGTCCTCGTCGATCAGCTTGATGGTACAGCAGCGACCGCAGCCGTCGCACAGGCTCTCCCACTCCTGTGCGCTCATTTGGCTCAAGGATTTGCGTCTCCAAAATTCGTCGTTTTCATTGTACATGAATCGGTTCCGGAATCCGCAACGGCGGGGCATACTGGCAGCCGTAAGGCCTGAGCGGAAGTGCCAATCGGGAGCACATCGGCTGCGCCTTGGGAGGCTGGCGGATTGGACGCCAAATCGGGGAACGCATGGACGACGGGATTTTCAGGCAGGGCGGCAGGAAGCGCAAAGTCGATTGGCTGGCCATCGACAGCTGGATCGATTCGTCGCTGTTCGGCTCGTGGGAATCGATCAAGGACCGCTGGGCCGACATTACTGCCTTCAATCAGCGTTTCAACCTGTCGGGCGTGACGCGCGCCGGCAACGAGCTGTTGTCCGAGGGCCTGTCGCTGGCCACCATCGGCCTTGCCCTGCTGCTGGGTCTGGCCCAGCCGGCCTTCGATATCATCGCCAAGGGCGACCCGCTCGGCTACAGCCAATTTGCCTTCACCTTCGTCGACGAGGACGGCAACGAGATCGGCAAGCGCGGCATCCTGCGCTCGGACGCCGTGCCGCTGGAGGAGATGCCCGATCATTTCATCAAGGCGTTGCTGTCGACTGAGGACCGGCGCTTCTTTGAGCATTATGGCATCGACGTCTACGGTACCGGACGCGCCATGTACGAGGACATGCGCCAGGCCGATTCGCGTCAGGGCGGCTCGTCGCTGACCCAGCAGTTGGCCAAGAATGTGTTCTTGACCACCGAGCGCTCGCTGCAACGCAAGATCAAGGAGGCGTTCCTGGCCTTCTGGCTGGAGACGCATTATTCCAAGCACGACATCCTGAAGCTGTATCTGGAGCGCGCCTACATGGGCGGCGGCGCCTTCGGGGCCGAGGCGGCGGCGCAGTTCTATTTCGGCAAATCGATCCGCACTGTCACGCTGGCCGAGGGCGCCATGCTGGCCGGCCTGTTTAAGGCGCCGACCAAATATGCGCCGCACGCCAATCTTGCGGCCGCACGCAAGCGGGCCGACGACGTGCTCTCCAACCTGGTCGAGTCCGGCTACATGACGGAAAGTCAGGTGCATGAGGCGCGGCTGCATCCAGCCACGCCAGTGATCAGCCAACGGCCAGAAAGTCCCGACTGGTTCCTCGACTGGGCGTTCGAAGAAGGCCAGCGCGTCATGCAGGGGCGCAAGGACAGTGTGCTGACGGCCAGGGTGACGGTGGATCTGAACGCGCAGAAGCTGGCCGATGAAACGGTGCAAAACGCCATTCGTGACAACGGCCGGGCCTGGGGCGCCAAGCAATCGGCGCTGGTCACGCTGGAAGGCGATGGCGCCGTCCGGGCGCTCGTCGGCGGGGTTGACTTCGGCGAGAACAGCTTCAACCGGGCCACCCAGGCCAAGCGTCAGCCCGGTTCGTCGTTCAAGCCCTATGTTTATCTGACGGCCGTCGAGCAGCTGGGCTACACGCCCGAGACCCGGGTTTCCGACGGCGGCTATGTCTGCCACAACGGGCATGTCGTGCACAATGATTCGGGAAGCTTCGGGATGCCCAATCTGGGTATCGGCATGGCCAAATCGATCAACACGGTCGCGGTGCGCATTTCCGACGCCGTCACCCGCCGCAAGGTCAATGCGACGTTGTCGCTGCTGCATGTCACGCCGCAGATCGAAAGCTGCACCATGGCGCTCGGTGACGGCGGCGTGACGCTGCTCGAGCACGCCGGCGGCTACGCCACCTTCATCAATGGCGGCAAGGCCGTCCACCCCTACGCCATCATCGATATTCGCAATTCGCGTGGCGACATCATCTATTCGCATGAGAAAGACGGCCGCCAGCCCGAACAGGTGTTCAATCCGCGCTCGATCGCCTACATGAACCAGATCCTGCGCCGCGTGTTGACCGAGGGCACCGCGGTGGGTTCGGATCTCGACTTCACGACCGCGATCGGCAAGACCGGCACGACCTCGTCGCATCGTGACGCCTGGTTCGTGGGCGGCACCGGTAAGTACGTGACCGGAATATGGATCGGCAACGACGATAACAGGGTCATGCACGGCATTTTCGGCGGCCATAGCGCGGCACCGATGTGGAAGAGCTACATGACGCAAATCCACACCACCCCCGACATCCCGCCGCTCTTGGGCCTGTTGATCAATCCCAACCAGGTGATCGCCATGCAGCAGCTAGCGGCGACGCAAGCTACTGACCCGACTCTTGGGCACAAGAAGGATGCCAAAGACAACGGTCTGCCCGAACCTCTGAAGGCCAAGCTGAAACAGTTGGAGGGTACACTGCGCCAAGCTAGTGCGCAGGCGGCGGGTAGTGCTCCGCCCACGGATCGGAAGGCCGAACTGGACAATGCTTCGCCTGGTGCGCTGGCGCAGGCCGGCAACGGCTCACCGCAAGCGACGCCGTGATATGAGCAAACCATCGAAGTTGCGCGATCTGCGGGCTACGCTGGCGCTGCCAGCGGCCGAACCACAGCGCCGGACAGCAGCCCCGCGCGCAGCACCGCAGCCACCTCGCAACCGGTCGATCCGCCTGACGGGGGTGATTGATGGGTTGGCGGTGCGGGCTGGGCGGCGGTTTGTGGTTCGAATCGCAGGCAATCTCATCGAACTTGCCGTCTATGGCACAGTTGCTGTCGCCATCGGCCTGGCATCGGCCTGGTATATGATGGACTACGGCTCGCACCTCACGGTCGAGCGTGATGGCCCCTGGCAGCGCTGGACCATCGCCGGCGCCGTCGGGGCCGATCCCTACACCAAGGCCCATTTCGCCCGCGCCGGCTGGCTGCCGCTGAGCACTGCCGCAGCGCACTATTTCATCGCCAACAAGGACAGCACGGGCGAAGCGCTCTATGCCGATTGTGACTACACGCTGAGCGGGTTGGCGCCAGCTGGCCGGCGCTGGACGCTGGCCGCCTTCGATCTGCAGGGCCGCGGCCTTGATCCGGGAGCCGGCAAAGCGGTGATTGCATCGACAACCGCGCTGTTCGGCCCTGAGTCATCGCTGAGCGTTCGCCTGGCGCAGTCGACCGCGCCCGGCAACTGGCTGGGGCTGACCGGCGCTGCCCGTATGCAACTGCTGCTGACCGTTTACGGCCGCACCGACAAGGCCGTGACGGCGGGTGGGACGGCAGCCGCCAAGCGCCCGCTGCCGAGCCTGATCCGCGTCGGGTGCCGATGATGCGCCTGCCCCGCGTCCTCAGTCGCTTGCGGGTGCGCTGGCTGTGGCTGGCCGCCGCGCTGCTGGCCGGGCTGCTCCTGCATTTTGCCGCGGTATTCACCGTCACCTACGCACTGCCGCGACCGGACATGGCGGTGCTTGCAACGCTCAGCCCCCTGAACACCCTGACGGTGCTGCCGCCGATCACGCCCGAACATCAGCCGCTGCCCTTCATGATGGCCGATACGCGCTATGCCATCTGCCGCTACGACATCCGCAAGGGCCCGGTTGTGCTGCATGCCAGCTTCGGCGATGACGACTGGACCATTGCGCTCTACTCGCCGTCGGGCGACAACGTGTACGTCGTGTCTGGCGCGGACCTCGACCGGCGCGAGATCGAACTGTTGCTGACCGCGACACAGGATGGCCTTGCCTCGCCGCTGTCGACGGCCAAGGATGCCGCCGCGACCAGCGTAACAGTCGGCCTCGCCAACCGCACGGGCGTGGCCATCATCAGTGCACCGATGGCCGGCCCCGCCTTTGGCAGCGCCATCGAGCGGCTGTTGCTGCAAGCCTCCTGCCAGCAGCGCGGCAAACCGGGCACGGCGGAAAATTAGGACGCCAGCATATTCATTCAACGACCGATGCGGGACTTCAAATCATGAGCGTGAACCTTGCTTCAACCGCCGACAGCGCGCTGCTCGTCATCGACGTGCAGAACGATTTCTGCCCCGGCGGCGCGCTGGCGGTGACCGGCGGCGACCAGATCGTGCCCAAGGTGAACGCGCTGATCGGCGAATTCGCGCATGTGGTGCTGACGCAGGACTGGCATCCGGCGACGCATTCGAGCTTTGCCTCGAGCCATCCGGGCGCGGCACCATTCTCGTCGCTTGAGATGCCGTATGGACCGCAAACGTTGTGGCCGGATCATTGTGTGCAGGGCACCTATGGCGCGGACTTTCTGGCTGGCATGACGTGGAACAAGGCACAGCTGGTTATTCGAAAAGGGTTTCGACCGGACATCGACAGCTACTCGGCGTTCTTCGAGAATGACCGGCGTACCCCGACCGGGCTCGCGGGCTACTTGCGCGAGCGCGGATTGACGCGGCTGGTGCTGGTCGGTCTGGCTACGGATTATTGCGTGGCCTATTCGGCATTGGATGCAGCAAGGCTCGGCTTTGCGGCCACGGTGCGGCTGGACGCCTGCCGCGCCATCGATCTCGCCGGTTCACTGAGAACGATGCAAGCGCAGATGCGCGAGGCCGGCGTCACGCTGGCGTAATACCATCCAACTTATGGTTTGACCTGTCACTTTGAAGGTTCGTGACAGAGGTCATAGCGCCGGTCATGGCGTAGGGGCGGGCTGCGCCCGCCCTGTCAATCCGCGCCGTGCCGCGCTAGGGCGGGCGCAGCCCGCCCTTAGATCAGTTCGTCCCATCATCAGGTCCTCAAGAAGGCCCGACCGCCACCCCGTAGCCGATTATGACAACAGGTCAGAACATAAGTTGGCCGGTATCGGACCTTGCCGTGTCGCAGCAGGGCGACTTGCCAGCCGCCCTACGCCACGGTGTCTGGTCGTCACATCACCAAATTGAGCCGGAAGGCTTGACCGCGACCTGACCCGCTCCTTGGGAACACGTCAAAGGATCGCTTGGTCGGTATTGACGCCACCGACGCCGACATAGCGCAGCAGCGGCGAGCGATCGGCGCGCAGCTCGGCGGGGGTCAGCGTCTCGCGTGACACACCGTTCTCGATGAAGGAGACGCGGGTTGCGATGGCGAGCACCGCTTCCACGCGCTGCTCCACCAGCAGGATGCCGACGCCGACATCGCGCAGTGTGCGCACGGTGTCGAAGATGTGCGTGATCATGCTCGGCATCAGGCCCTCGGTCGGCTCGTCGAGCAGCAGGATGCTCGGCTCCAGGCACAGCGCGCGGGCGATTGCCAGCATCTGCTGCTCGCCACCGCTGAGGGTTTCCGCGCGCTGCTGCAGGCGATCACGTAAGATCGGGAACAGCTGCAGCACTTTTTCACGCGTCGAGGGCCCTTTGTCGCGCGCCATCAGGCCAATCTCGAGATTCTCGGCAACCGTCAACTCGGAGAACAGGTGGCGCCCCTGCGGGACGTAGCCGATGCCGTGGCGTGGCACCTCGTGGGCTGGCAGTTGCGAGAGCACGACGCCATCGAGGCTAATGCGGCCGCGGCGTGGACGGACCAACCCCATGATGGCGCGCAGCGTGGTGGTCTTGCCAGCGCCGTTGCGGCCGAGCAGACACAGCACCTCGCCGGGCCGCACGCGGAGCGAGACGCCGCGCAGAACCTGCACTTCGGCATAGGCGCCATCAATGTCCTCGACCTCAAGCATCAGGCCCCCAGGTAAGCATGCTGTACGGATTTATCCTGCCGGATCTCGCCGGGCGTGCCCTCGGCAAGGATGCGGCCACCATTCATGACGGTGATGCGATCGGCCAGCTGCATCACCACGCTCATATTGTGCTCGATCAACAACACTGTCGAGGTGGCGCGGATGCTGTGCATGAGCATGCAGAAGGCCGCGATCTCGGCTTCGGCCAGGCCCTGCGTCGGCTCATCGAGCACCAGCAGGCGCGGCGCGAGGGCGAGACCCATGGCAAGCTCCAGCAGGCGCTGATGACCATAGGCGAGGGTGCCGGCGACAAGATCGGCCTGCGCGCCGAGGCCGACCTGTTGCAGCGCCTGACGCGACGCCTGCTCAAGTGCTACGCGGTCCACGGACGACCACACTGGCCGGCCAAGCGTCAAGCGGCGCTGCGCGGCCAGCGCGACATTGCCCAGGCAGGTCAGGTTGCGAAAAATGCTGGTGATCTGGAAGGTGTAGACGATGCCGCGCGCCACGCGCTCATGCGCCTTGAGAGGTGTGATGTCGGCGCCGGCAAACGTGATCGTGCCGGCCGTCGGATCGATCCGCCCACTGATGAGACCGACCAGCGTGGTCTTGCCGGCGCCGTTGGGTCCGATCAGCGCGCGCACTTCACCCGCTGCCACGGCGAGATCCACGCCCGCCACCGCTTCCAGGCCGCCGAAACTGCGGCGCAGGCCCTTGGTCTCGAGCAGCATCATGGCAACCACCCGAAATATTTTTCGCGCAACGTGCCCAGAATGCCTTTGGGAAACCACAGCACCAGCAGCACCAGCGCGATGCCGACCTCCAGATTGTAGGCCGGCGTGTAGCCGCTGGCGACCTCGACCAGATAGAACATCAGTAGCGTGCCGATCAGTGGGCCGAGCGTCGTTCCGATACCGCCGAGCAATCCCCACAGGATCGGATAGATCGAATACTGCGTGTCGGCGAAGGTGGCGCCGACATAGCCGAACAGCAGCGCATAGAAGCCGCCGGCTGTTCCCGACATCAGGCCTGAGACAGCCATGGCGAACAGTTTGTAGCGGAAAGTGTCATAGCCGAGCATCCCGGCGCGCGGCTCGTTCTCGCGGATGGCGATCAGCACACGGCCGGCGGGTGAGCGCACCAGCGCGAGGCAGCCGAACAGCGCGCAGGCAAACAGACCGAGGGCGAGATTGTATCGCACCAGCGGGTTCGACAGCGCGAGGGTCGTGCCGCCGATGACGATCTGGCGCGCGCTCTCGGGCACCACGAAGCCTTGGTCACCCTTGGTAACATCGTTGAAGTAAAGCAGTGCCAGGAACCCGGCCTGCGCGAACATCATGGTGACGATCATGAAGGCGACACCCGCCGTGCGCAATGCCAGCAGGCCGACCGCGATGGCCAGGAGAGTGCCGGCGAGCGCACCCGACAACAGAGTTATTGGGACGCTGGCGGATAAATATTGCGCGGTCAACCCCGTGCCATAGAGACCCGCAGCAAAGAACAGCGCGTGGCCGAGACTGAGCAGGCCGGTATAACCCATCAGCACATTGAAGCCGATGGCATAGCTCGCCAACACCAGAATGCGGGCCAGCGCATTGTGGTGGTAGGCGGGCAGCACAAATTGCAGCGCGAACAACAGCAACAGCACGCCGAGGTGGAGTTTGATGGCGCGATCTTGCAACAACCCAGTCACCTTGCGCGGTCTCCGAACAGGCCGTTGGGCCGGAACACCAGCACCAGTGCTACCAGCAGCGTTGCAAGGATCTTTGCTAAAGTCGGCGAGAAGAACACCGAGATGATGCCGTCGCTGAGGCCGATCACGACAGCTGCGATCATGGTGCCGCGCAGATTGCCAAGGCCGCCGAGAATGACAACCACAAACGACAGCAATAGCGGCTCCAGCCCCATCAGATAGTGCGCCTGCTGAATGGGCACCACCAGCACGCCGGCGATGGCGGCAAGGCCCGCGCCCAATGCGAACACGCCGCTGTAGACGCGGTCGACCGGAATGCCGAAGGCCTGCGCCATCTCGCGATCAAAGCGCGTGGCGCGCATGACCAGGCCGATGCGCGTGCGGCTCAGCAGATACCAACAGGCCGTCAGCAGCAGCGCCGAGGCCGCGACCACGACAAGTTTGTAGCCGGAATAACCGAACCAGGGGAACAGGATGCGGAAGCGGAACGGCGGCTCGACCGGACGGGCGTCGGGTCCAAAGAAACTGAGCGCGAGCTGCTGGATGATGTAGAGCAGGCCGATGGTGGCAACGATGGTCGCCTCGGGCTGATAGTTCAGCCGCCGCAGTACCAGCCGATCAGCGGCGATGGCGATGGCGCCGACAATCACAGGGCTGAGGATCAATGCCAGCGCGAAGCCGACGGCCGGAGGCCCAGCGACATGAGCCGCGATGGCCCAAGCCAGCACCGCGCCCAGCATGAAGAACTCGCCATGCGCCACATTGACGATGCGCATGACTCCGAACACCAGCGACAGACCGAGCGCGCTGAGCGCGAGCACCGCCGCCGCGACGATGCCTTCCATCAAGGCGAGCAGTAAGTGCGGGCCGAGACTCATGGTTGCGAGGCGTGGCTTGTCTCCACTACCCGCTTTGACGGGGGGAGGATGGCCGCGGGGCAGGTGCGAGGCAATAACATACCGCAGCCCTGTCGATTCAAGCACCGGTGCCAGTTCCTACCCCTCACCTGCACTCCCTCTTGTTGCGCTTCGCGCAACTGGGCGGGCATCCTCTCCCCGTCAAAACGGGGAGAGGTGTAGAAAGACTGCCTGCCAACCACTCCGCGCCTACAGCGCCATCTTGGTATAATCCGCCTCCGGCTCGTAATTGCCGTCTTCGATGCTGGTGCGGTGCACGACCTCGAGCTTGCCGCCAGCCACTTTCGAAATGTTCTGGTGGCCAAAGCACTGATGCGTCTTGCCGTTGAAAGTCTTGTCGCCTTGCGGGTGCTCGTTGCCTTCGGCCCAGCCGGTCATGGCTTCGGTCGCCTCGATCAGCTTGGCCTTGTCGGCTGGCCCCTGATAGCCGCTCTTTTCCATGGCTTCCTTGATGACGTACAGCGTCTCCCAGCAGCCGAACATGTGCGAGTAGGTCGAGATGTCCTTGCCATCGGCAAGGCTGGCGCCGGCATTGTCGACGCCGACTGCGGCGCGGTAGGCCTTGTCGGCGGCCGATTGGTTGGCCTGGGCATAGCGCGGCATCCCTTCCCAGAAATAACTGCCGTCGAGGAATTCCAGACCCGGACTGGCAAAATCGACCGCCTCGAGGCTGTCGATGAAGCCGAAGATCTTTGGCCGCTTGGAGCCGAAGTGGTCGCCCATCTCCTTGACGAACGTGAGCACGCCGGGGCCGACCATGACGTGATAGAGAACCTCCGTATCGGCCGCGATCTGCGGAAAATATTTCGTATACGATGTTTCGGTCGGCGGCACCGGGATGAGGCTGACCACCTTGCCGCCCTGCTTTTCGATCGCCGCCGAGAAGTAATCGCGATGATCGTGGCCGAAGGCGAAGTCGGGAAACATCATCGACACCTTCTTGCCGAGATTGGCGGCAATCCACGGCGCCATCGAAATCACCTGCGATTTCACATCGGTGATGCCGGGCTGGAAGACGTAGCGGTTAAGTTTGCCCGAGGCGACGTGATGGCCCTCGCTGACCACGTAATACGGCATCTTCTGCTCGGCGGCCGCCGGCGCCGAGCCGATCACCACATGCGAGAACAATGTGCCGAACGCGACGTCGGTCTTGTGCTGGGTGGCGAACTTCTCGACCACCTCGGCGCCACGTTTGGGGTCGGTGGCATCGTCCTCGATCACCAATTCGACCGGGCGGCCGGCGATGCCACCAGCGTCGTTGATGGCCTTGATGGCGGCGTTCGAAGTACGCTCGTACCAGCGTCCATAGGAGGCGCCGATGCCGGTGCGGTGGCATTGGAAGCCGATGCGGATCGGCGCGGCCGCATGTACCTGGATGAACGGCACCATGCCGGCACCCGCTGCAGCGCCGATGACTGCGCCTGCGCCCTTGAGCGCTCCGCGGCGCGTGATGGCTTGGGATTTAGCGGACCTGATCTTGACGGACATTCCTCACTCCTACCAGTTGCGCGACGATCAAGCGCCAGCAAATCACCAGCTCGATCATAATTCAAGGCGGCTGTGCGGAGCCGGCTGGCAAGTGTTTTGCAGCGGAGATACCGAACCGCCATTCCAGTCAGGCGACCGCGCTCATTCCGGACCTTCGCCAGGCCGGATGACGCCCTTTTTCAGGACGATGTTGCCGTACAGGCGGCGCTCGCTGGAAGCCACCACGGCGTAGGCCTTGCGGACCCGTTCGTAGAACACGGCCGGCTCGACTCCGGTGAGGTTCACCGTCGGCTCGTGTTTGGCGACCACGCCAGCGAGCTCCACCATCACCGGCTCCAGATGATCGGGCCTTCCGGGAACATTCGGCCGGATGGCGGGCGCGGGGACGAACTCGTCGAGCGGCATGACAGAAAGGATGGCGTCGAGCAGCCGCGCCGCATCGTGGCCATCGGCGCGGATGATGCGCTTGGGTCCGGCATTGTCGGCAGGGTAGTTGCCATCGACAATGGCGATCTCGTCGCCGTGCCCCATGGCGCGCAACGTGTACAAAAGGTCTGGGCCCAGCAGCGGGCTCAGGTTTTTCAGCATGGAGCGGTATCCTTGTGAAACTAGGCTGCGGTCGGAGCATCCTTGCGCAGGAACGACTTGGCCTTGAGGTCGCTCCACAGGGCTGTGGGAATCGAGGCGGCCAGCGTGCGCGTATTGAGCGCGACCTGCTCTGGAGTGCTGGCGCCGGGGATCACGGTAACCACGGATGGGTGCATCAGCGGCAAGCGCAGCGCTGCCTCCACCAGCTTGACGTCATGGGACGCGCACACTTTTTCCAGTCCGGCAACGCGATCAAGCACGTCTTGTGGCGCGGGGCTGTAGTTGTACCAGGCGCCCGGCTTTGCGCCACTGGCCAGAATGCCGGAGTTGAAGATGCCGGCGCCGATCACGCCGACACCGCGCTGCTGGCACAGCGGCAGGAAGGTTTCGAGCGCGGCCTGCTCCAGCAGCGTATAGCGGCCGGCCAGCAGGAACAGATCGAACTCGCCCTGCGCCATCAGCATCTCGCAGGCCGTGGTCTCGTTCACCCCGGCGCCGATGGCCTTCACGATTTTCTGGTCGCGCAGCTTGGTCAACGCCGTGTAGCCGCCGTTGGTCTTATGCATGAGGGTCGCGATATGGGCGTCGCGCACCGCCGGCGAGCCGTGGGTGAAAACATCGAGGTCATGCACCAGCAGGATATCGATCTGGTCCAGCCCCAGGCGCTCGAGGGAAAACTCCAGCGAGCGCATCACCCCGTCATAGGTATAGTCGAACACCTCCTGGCGCGACGGCACGTCGAAAAACGCACCGATGCGCGTGCGCTGCTCGGGCGGACACACCTGCATCAAGCGACCGACCTTGGTGGAGATCAGATACTCGCCGCGCGGCCTGCCGCGCAGGAAGCGGTTCAGGCGGGTCTCCGAAAGCCCGAGACCATAGAGCGGCGCGGTATCGAAATAGCGGATGCCGGCGGCCCAGGCAGCGTCCAGCGTCGCGTCGGACTGCGCCTCGGGCACGGCCGCATAGAGATTGCCGATCGGCGCGGCGCCGAAGCCGAGTTCGCTGAACGACAGCGTCGCGCCGCTTGGCGTCTTGAATGTCTTGTTGCGCATTGTGGTCTCTTGTCCTTGGGCTGCCGGGTCATGTTAGGATGGGATGATCGAAATGCAACAGCCTATTCACCCCATACTGGCGCATCGCGCAGCTGCGATCGAAGGAACGACAATGACCACCAGCAAACCTGCCCCGCGCTCCATCCGCCTCAACGCGGCCGACAATGTGGTCGTCGCCATCGATCAGATCGAGACCGGGACCACGTCCTCAGGCATCCTGGCGCGCGCGCGCGTCCCCAAGGGCCACAAGCTCGCCACGGCCCCCATTGCAGCCGGAGAACCGGTACGCAAATTCGGCCAGATCATCGGCTTTGCCAAGGCCGCGATCGCGCCGGGCGACTGGGTGCACGAGCACAATTGCGGCATGGGTGAGCTGTCGCACGACTATGCGCATGGCGTTGATGCCAAAAAGACAAACATGCTCCCTATCGAACAGCGCGCCACCTTCGAGGGCTATCGGCGCGCCAACGGCAAGGTCGGCACGCGCAATTATGTCGGTGTGCTGACCAGCGTGAACTGCTCGACCACGGTCGCCGGTTTCATCGTCAAGGAGATCGAGCGCTCCGGCATCCTCAACGACTATCCGAACATCGACGGCATTATCGCGCTGAAGCAGGCCAATGGCTGCGTGGTCGACTATCGCGGCGTCATTTTCGACACGCTGAAAAAGACCACCTGGGGCTATGCCACCAATCCGAACATGGGCGGCGTGATCATGGTCGGGCTCGGCTGCGAGGGTTTCCAGATCCCGAAATTCAAGGCCGCCTATGGCGTGGTCGAGAGCGATCTGTTCCGCTCCATGACCATCCAGGAGACGGGAGGAACGCGCAAGACAGTCGAGGCAGGCGTTGCCGCCGTCAGGGCCATGCTGCCCAAGGTCAACGCAGTCAGGCGCGAAACGGTGCCAGCGTCCGAGATCGTGCTCGCGCTGCAATGCGGCGGGTCCGACGGTTATTCCGGCATCACGGCCAATCCCGCCCTTGGCATTGCCGCCGATCTTCTGGTGCGCAATGGCGGCACCGCGATTTTGTCCGAGACACCCGAGATCTATGGCGCCGAGCATCTGCTGACCCGCCGCGCCGTCAGCAAAGAGGTCGGCCAGAAACTGGTCGACATCATCCATTGGTGGGAGGACTACACCAAGCGGAACAATATGGAAATGAACAACAATCCGTCCCCCGGCAACAAGCTCGGAGGCCTCACGACGATCCTGGAAAAATCGCTCGGTGCTGCCGCCAAGGGGGGCTCGACCACGCTGACGGCAGTCTATCACTATGCCGATCCGGTGACCGACAAGGGCTTTGTGTTCATGGACACGCCTGGCTACGATCCGGTCTCGGCGACCGGCCAGGTGGCGGGCGGCGCCAACGTGCTTGCCTTCACCACCGGCCGCGGCTCGGCCTATGGCTGCAAGCCGACCCCCTCCTTCAAGCTCGCCACCAACACCGACATCTTCAACCGCATGATCGAGGACATGGACATCAATTGCGGTGATGTGCTGGAGGGCGTGAGCATCGAGGACAAGGGCAAGGAGATCTTCGAGCTGATGCTGAAGGTGGCGTCGGGAACGCGCACCAAGTCCGAGGAGTTGGGCTACGGCGACAACGAGTTCGTGCCCTGGCAGATCGGCGCCACCATGTGAGGGGACATGATGGTCATCACGGGCGGCCCCCGGACGAACTGATTGAGGCACGGCATTCAAGCCGGCAGTAAACATCGTATCGCCAACCCAACTCACCGATTGCCAGCCTGCGCGGCCCGGGCGTAGGTTGACTCAAGCGTTTCAGCGCGACCCAACACTGCTGGCTCCGCCCGTGGACGTTGGGTCGCGCAGTGCGTGACCCAACCCATGCCCCACCCCCTCGGGAACGCTCATGTACATCGGCATCGATATCGGCACCTCGGGCGTCAAGGCCGTGCTGATGGACGCGGACCACACCGTCATCGGCTCGGCAACGTCGGGGCTTGAGGTCACGCGGCCGCACCCCGGCTGGTCCGAACAGGTGCCGGCCGACTGGTGGAGCGCGACCGAGAAAGCCATCCAGGCGTTGAAGCATGCCCACCCCAAGGACATGGCCGCCGTCGAGGGGATCGGCCTCTCCGGCCAGCAACACGGCGCGACCTTGCTCGATCAGAACGGGAGCGTGCTGCGTCCGGCGATCTTGTGGAACGATGCCCGCTCGTTCGTCGAATGCGCCGAGATCGAGAGCAGCGTGCCGGCGGCGCGCAAGATTTCCGGCAACATCTGCATGGCCGGCTTCACGGCGCCCAAGATCGCCTGGGTGAAAAAGCACGAGCCCAAGGTCTACGACCAGATCGCCAAGGTGTTGTTGCCGAAGGACTATGTGCGCCTTCAGATGACCGGCGACTATGCCTCAGACATGTCGGACAGCGCCGGCACCTATTGGATGGATGTCGCAAAGCGCGATTGGTCGGAGGCGCTGCTGAAGGCGACCGGCCTCGATACCGGCCACATGCCGAAACTGTTCGAAGGCTCGGCCCCGACCGGCCGTCTCACCGAGGCGGTGGCCGCCGCCTGGGGCATGCCCAAGCGCCCGGTGGTGGCGGGCGGCGGCGGCGACAACGCGGCCTCGGCCTGCGGGATCGGCGCGGTGAAGGACGAGGCGGCGTTCCTGTCGGTCGGCACATCCGGCGTATTCTTCGTCTCGAACGCGCGCTTTTCGCCCAACGCCGACCGCGCCATCCACGCCTTCTGCCACGCCGTGCCGAACACCTGGCACCAGATGGGCGTGCACCTGTCGGCGGCGGGAAGTCTGGAATGGCTGGCGCATACGCTACGCCGCCCGGTGCCGGAATTGCTGGCAGCGCTGGGCGAGCGCGTCGCGGGACCGGCCTCGACCCTGTTCCTGCCGTATCTCTCTGGCGAGCGCACGCCGGTGGCCGACGCGACCGTGCGCGGCATGTTCGCGGGGCTGGGGCAGGAGTCGGACGAGAAGATGCTGACGCAAGCGGTGCTGGAGGGGGTGGCCTATTCGTTCCGCGATAGCCTTGAAGCATTGCGTGTCGCCGGCAGCGCCGTGAAAGAGGCTAGCGTGGTCGGCGGCGGCTCGCGCTCGAAGATGTGGGTGCAGATCATGGCCAATACGCTCGGCATTCCGCTGACGCTGCATCACGGTGGTGAGCTGGGCGGAGCGTTCGGCGCAGCGCGGCTGGGGCTGTGCGCGGCCACGAGGGCGGACCCGATGGCGGTGTGCACCCAGCCGCCGGTGGCGGCGGTGGTTGAGCCGGAGCGGGGGTTGGTGGGGGCCTATGCGGAGGGGTATGCGCGGTATGCGCGGATGTATAAGGCGGCGAAAGAGGTCATGGGGTGAGTGTTGGTGTAGGGTTGACTGACGAGCCGTGTTAATCTGGCACTGACAAGGAACCAAAGAACATGACGACCAAGATCGCCGACAGGCACCTCGAAGTGCTCGAACGCCACGTCAAGGCCGGGCATTTCGAGACGGTGGAGCAAGCGCTCGACGCGGCGGTGTTCCAACTCGATCTGTCTCTCGACTTCGATGACGATTGGGTCGCGCCCCTCCTCGCGGAGGCCGATGCTGACATCGCTGCAGGGCGTGTGGTCAGCCGCGAAGACCTCGTCAAGACCATGGACGAAGCAATCGAACGGGGCGCTCGTTCTCGCTGATGCGCGTCACTGCTTCCCAAAGAGCCCAGCACGACTTGGACGAGATTCTCGAAACGATAAGTGCTTCGAATGGGCGCTTCGTTGCCACGAAGTGGCGCCAGCAGATCCTCGACGCGCTTGATCTGCTCGAACTCTTTTCCGGAGCCGGCTCACCTAGACCAAGACTTGGTACGGGAGTACGCGTTCTTCCTTTGCGTCCCTGGCTCATCTACTACGTCGTCGAGGCGGACCAAGTCCTAATCAAGCGGATAGTCCACGGCGCACGGCGCCAGAACCGCAAGCTTGTCTCAGAAGAATGATCCCCGAGGAAACCCCCATGTCCAAATTCTTCTCCATCACCGACCCGATCAAATTCGAGGGCCCCGAGACCGACAACCCCCTCGCCTTCCGCCACTACTCGCCCAAGAAGAAAGTCCTCGGCAAAACCATGGCCGAGCACTTGCGGTTTTCGGCGGCCTATTGGCACTGCTTCACCTGGACCGGCTCCGACCCGTTCGGCGGCCCGACCATCCTGCGGCCCTGGATCGGCGATGGCGACCAGATGGCGCTGGCGAGACTCAAGGCCGACGTCGCCTTCGACATGTTCAATCTGCTCGGCATGCCGTTTTTCGCCTTCCACGACCGCGACATCGCCCCCGAGGGCGCGACGCTGGCCCAGAGCAACCGCAACGTCACCGCCATCGCCGAGATCTTTGCCGGCAAGATGTCCGAGAGCGGCGTCAAGCTGTTGTGGGGCACGGCCAACATGTTCAGCCATCGCCGCTTCATGGCGGGCGCGGCGACCAACCCGGACCCGGAAATCTTCGCCTGGTGCGCGGCGCAGGTGAAGCACTGCCTGGAGGTAACCAGGGACCTCGGCGGCGAAAATTATGTGCTGTGGGGCGGCCGCGAGGGTTACGAGACGCTGCTCAATACCGACCTGAAGCGCGAGTTGGGACAGGCAGGCCGCTTCCTGCAGATGGTGGTGGAGTACAAGCACAAGATCGGCTTCAAGGGGCCGATCCTGATTGAGCCCAAGCCGCAGGAGCCGACCAAGCACCAGTATGATTACGACGTCGCCACCGTTTATGGCTTCCTGAAAGCCAATGGCGTCGAGAAGGACGTCAAGGTCAATATCGAGCAGAACCACGCCATGCTCGCCAACCACTCGTTCGAGCACGAGATCGCGCTGGCGCAGGCGCTCGGCATCTTCGGCTCGCTCGACATCAACCGCGGCGATTACCAGAGCGGCTGGGACACCGACCAGTTCGCCATGAACGTGCCGGAAATCGCGCTGGCGTTCTATCACATCTATAAGCACGGCGGTTTCACCACCGGCGGCCTCAACTTCGACGCCAAGATCCGCCGCCAATCGCTGGATGCGGACGATCTGTTGCACGCCCATGTCGGCGGCATGGATGCCTGCGCACGCGCCCTGCTGATCGCCGAGAAGATGATCATGGACGGCGCGCTGGAGAAACATGTGGCGGCACGGTACGCCGGCTGGGACAAGGCGGAGAACGCGAAAATGCTCAACGGGAAAATGAGCCTGGAGGAGTGCGCGGCGCGCGTTGCCAAGGAGAAGCTCGACCCGCAGCCGCGCTCCGGCAAGCAGGAGTATCTGGAGAACATCCTCAATAGGTATATGTAGACAGAGCACCGGCGGCGCGGAACGTCCTTCTCCCTTTGGGAGAAGGTGGCGCGGTAGCGCCGGATGAAGGGGTTGGACGCGCGGTTGAGGCACGCAGGTGCAGCGCCCACCACCAGCATACCCCTCATCCGCCCGTCGGCAAAAAACGATAGAGCAACAAAATCTGCTAAGGGAGTACACCAACAATGGCCATCGAAGGGCGCAGCGACGCCGCCAACCGCCGCATCCGCCTCGGCATGGTCGGCGGCGGCCAGGGCGCGTTCATCGGCGCGGTGCACCGGCTCGCCGCGCGCATGGACGATCAGTATGAGTTCGTGGCCGGGGCGCTGGCCTCGACGCCGGAAAAGGCATTGGCCTCCGGGCAGGAGCTCGGGCTCGCCGCCGATCGCATTTACAAAGACTATCAATCCATGGCGGCGGCCGAGTGCAAGCGCCCCGACGGCATCGAGGCCGTGTCCATCGTCACGCCGAACCACATGCATTTCCCGGTCGCCAAGTGCTTCCTGCAAGCCGGTATCAACGTCATCTGCGATAAGCCGCTGGTGAATTCCAGCGCCGAGGCCGCCGCGCTACAGGAGCTGGTGCAGACCAAGGGCCTGATCTTCGCCGTCACCTACAACTACTCTGGCTACCCGATGGTGCGCCAGGCGCGCGAAATGATCGCCAAGGGCGAGTTGGGTGACTTGCGCCTGGTGCAGGGCGAGTACCCACAGGACTGGCTGACCACCCCATTGGAAGGCACCGGTCAGAAGCAGGCCGAATGGCGCACCGATCCGGCCCGCTCGGGCGCCGGCGGTTGCGTCGGCGATATCGGAACGCATACGTATCAGCTGTGCACCTTCGTTTCCGGCCTGGAGCTGGACACGCTGCTAGCCGAACTCACCTCGTTCGTTCCGGGCCGCAAACTCGACGACAACGCGCAAGTCATGTTGCGCTTCAGGGGCGGCGCCAAGGGTGCGATCTGGGCCAGCCAGGTCGCGCCAGGCAACGAGAACGGCCTGAAACTGAGAGTGTACGGAACCAAAGCCGGCCTGGAATGGACGCAAGCCGACCCGAACTATCTGTGGTTTACGGCTTATGGTGAACCGCGCAAACTCATCACCCGCGGCGGCTCAGGCGCCGGCGCAGCCGCCGGCCGTGTCACGCGCGTGCCGCCAGGGCACCCGGAAGGATACCTGGAAGGCTTTGCCAACATCTACACCGAAGTGGCACGAGCCATCCGTGCCCGGCGCGACGGCAAGATTGTCGACCCTGACGTGCTGTTCCCTGGCGTTTCCGATGGCGCCAAGGGCGTGGCGTTTGTCGAGGCTTGCGTGAAATCGTCGGCCGCTGGCGGCGTTTGGGTGCAAGCGTAGGCGCAAGCAACGGGCTGCGCGTCAGGCGGCCAGCTATGCTCCCGCCTGACAGCTCATTTCCAAGGCAAGCAGCTGATCATGAGCGGCTTCGGGATGGCTATCGATCCGATGCAGCGTTGCCGTTGAATGGCCGGGTCAAGTCGCGCCACGGCGTTGGTGGGTGCCGAACGTTTGATTGGCACGCCTAAGCCGAGCGCGCGCCCAGCACATTGTGCTTACGCTTGATCAGCTCCTTGGCCGTTTCCACAGCAACAGCGGCATCGCGGCAATAAGCGTCGGCCCCAACCGCCTTGCCGAATTCCTCATTCAAGGGTGCGCCACCGACCATCACGATCAGCTGGTCGCGGATGCCCTTGGCTTTCAGCGTGTCCACCACCACCTTCATATACGGCATGGTGGTGGTCAGCAGCGCCGACATGCCGAGGATGTCCGGCTTGTGCTCTTCGATGGCGGCCAGGTACTTTTCGACCGGATTGTTGATGCCGAGGTCGATGACTTCGAAGCCGGCGCCTTCCATCATCATGCCGACCAGGTTCTTGCCAATGTCGTGGATGTCGCCCTTGACGGTGCCGACCACCATCTTGCCCTGTTTTGGCGCGCCGGTGGCGATCAACAGCGGGCGCAGAATGAACATGCCCGCCTTCATGGCGTTGGCGCTCAGCAGCACCTCGGGAACGAACAGAATGCCGTCGCGGAAATCCTCGCCGACGATGCGCATGCCCTCGACCAGCGCCTTGGTCAGAACCTCATAAGGGGTCCATTCGCGCTTGAGCAGAATGTGCACGCCATCCTCGATCTCCGACTTCAGGCCGTCATAGAGATCGTCGTGCATCTGCTTGACGAGGTCGGCGTCGCTCAGATTGTCGAGAACGATTTCGTCATCGGCCATGTGTCAGCTCCCGGGCGCGCAGTCATACGCTGCGGGCTATGCCTTAGCGCTGGCGGTGGTGTCAAGGCGCGGCTGGTTGCGACGCTGGCGCGGGTCGCTTGCGACGATGCTGCATATTTCCGTCCGGTCAGCGCGCTGGCTTGCCGCGCCGGCCGCCGGCTCGCCCCTTCAGCTGCCAGATCTCAGCCATCCGGCGCAGCAGATCGGCATCGCGTGCGCGTATTTCTTCGGCCCGCCAATGGCGCTGCCGCATGATCTGGTTGGTGATCGCATGCGGCGATGTGTTGCCATCGGCAAAGAACACCCCCTGCTTGACCTCAAAGGCGTGATTGCGCGCCTCCTTGTTCTGCTGCTTGGTGACCAGCACGAGATTGCCGAGCAGCTTTGAGCAGGCCTCGCGCTCCTCGGCATTGGGGATTTGCAGCCTCCAGGGACTGTCGGCCGCTAGATTACGAGGCAGCACATGCTCGACCGAAACATCGGTCAGCGAGGTCATCGGCGCGTCACCCGGATAGCTGGCGCTGAGGCGCTTGAGCAGAATTTTGCATGTCGATTGGCTGCGCTGATAAAGGTTGCTGCTGGCATTGAGCAGCACATTCCATTGCTCCTCGTCGCTGAGCGCCAATTGGAGCGTTAAACCGTCCTCGGACATGCCGGAGTTCATAGCCTCGATCACGGCTCGATAACGGGTGACGCGACGGTCGGCGCCAAAGCCCATGATCTGCATCCCGTAGGCAAGCCGATCCAGTGCCTCCAGGAAGGCCGCGAAGTCCTCGTTGCGTCCGGGAAAGCGGTCGACAAAGGCCAAAGCCGGCGGCACCCAATCACGCGCGCGCAGCCAGTTGAGAAAGCCAAGCGAGCGATTGATGCGGGCCGATTGCGGCGAGCCGGCATGCGAAGCATTCAAGATCGGCAGCAGCTGATCGGCGAGCGGAAACAGCAAAGTATCGAGAAATGTCGAGGCGCCACCCTTGCGTTGGCTCAATTCCAGCACGTCGCGAATGTTCGAGCCATTGGCCCTGCCGTGGACCGTGCGCAAATAGCCCGGCAAATCTTCGAAATCGCCGCCCAACATGCGCTCGGCAACGCGCCATTGTTCCAGTCGCTGTTCGCGCTTGTCGTCGGGCACGTCAGCCATCAGCTCGGCCTTCAAAATGTCGGTCGCCGACAGCGGCTTGCCACGGTGATTGGTGGTGACAAAGATGCGAAAGCCGGTTTCGATGTCCGGGGCCGAGATCAGCACCAGCGCCACCTGGTTGCGCAAGTGGTGGGCAAGCGCCAGCAGATCTTGCTGACTGCGCCCTTCAAAGTCGTCGACAATCGCTTGCTGGCATTCGCGAATACCGCGGCGTCCCTTGTTTTCGCCGTCGGGCTCTAGAGGATCTAGGCTGGCACCCGGGCGGCGCGCCTGGACGCCGAAATAGGCATCCTCTTCGAGATCGAGCTGCAGTCTCGGCACCCACCTATCGGCATGGTCCGCCGCGCCGCTGCACCAGATGAGATCGCTGATCCAAGCCGCGTCGTCTCCGAGCACATCGCGTAAGGCCGCCAATAGGATTGTCAACGTTGTCAACCGCTGTTTGCCATCGATCACCCAGGCGGCAGGCGATTGGTCCACCGCCGCGGCAGACTTGCCTGCGACACGACTACTGCCATCGAACACGACAATGCTGCCGAGCAGCAGCTCACCACGAGCGCCAGCAGCAAGCTGCGACTCGCGTAGGCTTTGCCAAAGATCGGACGTCAATTGACCGACCTCGCGCGAGGTCCACGAATAGCCACGCTGGAATACGGGGATGGCGAAGCGCCGATCGCCAGACAGCAGGCTGCCGAGGCTGAGCGCCTCGGCCTTGAATGCCAATGCCATGAGGAAATTGTCCTGGGAACGTGCAATCGTGTCGGCGCGGTCCACACTTTTCGGCATGGGGTGCCGCTCAGGTGTTTGACGAAGCCTACCCATTATCTCTATGGAATTATTTCCTGTTTGGGAAGCCACGACAAGTTGCAAAATCTGCATACCTGACAACAGGCGATTGCCGCAGTCGTGAGTCAAAGCCTTGCCAAGCCAAACACCAGCACGCGATGGGTTCATCTTCAAGATCTGCGATGCCGATGCTTGGCTGTTGGCCCAAGGCGCGGGCAGCTATACTGGGTCTACGGATGATCAGCGTGATGGATTCATCCACTTTTCCACTGCGGAGCAGGTGCAAGGCACTTTGACCAAGTATTTTTCGGGCTGCAGCGACCTGGTGCTGCTGGCCGTGCTGACCGCACCGCTTGGAGCCGCCTTGCGCTTTGAACCGTCGCGAGGTGGCGCGCTGTTTCCGCATCTTCATGGTCCGCTGCCGATTTCGGCTGTGGCCTGGCAGGAGCCACTCAGGATGCGTCCGGACGGCTCGCATGTCTTGCCGGATCTGGCTGGGCCAGGAGACGCACGGTGATTGATCCGTTGTATGCGCTGGCGCGTCCCGGCCTGTTTGCGATCGACCCGGAGCGAGCGCACGAACTGGCCTTGCGGGCTTTGGAGCTTGGGCTGGCGCGGCGCGTCAACCCGGCGTTCGACGCATCACTCTTGGTGCAGGCCTTCGGCCTCGATTTCCCCAACCCGCTGGGACTGGCCGCCGGCTTCGACAAGGATGCGCGCGTGCCCGATGCCATGCTCGGGCTGGGTTTCGGCCATGTCGAGATCGGCTCGGTGACGCCGCTGCGCCAAGCGGGCAACCCACGGCCGCGGTTGTTCCGGTTGCCTCAAGACAGAGCGATCATCAACCGCATGGGGTTCAACAGCGCCGGCCATGAGCTGGTAGCGCGGCGCTTGGCGGCACGCGCGGGCACAGGCATCGTCAGTGTCAATCTGGGGGCCAACAAGGCCAGCCCCGACAAGACGCGGGACTTCGTTTCCGGCTTAACGCAGCTTGGCCCGTTTGCCAGCTTTGTCACGATCAACGTCTCGTCGCCGAACACGCCAGGGCTACGCGATCTGCAGCTGCCGGACGCATTGTCTGCGCTGCTTGAACAGCTCATGTCTGCGCGCGCGAGATTGGCGACGGACAGCGAGCGCAAACCGCCATTGATCGTCAAACTGGCGCCTGACATCGCCGCGGACGACCTGGGCGAGATTGTTGCACGGCTGCTGGCCGCGAAGGTCGATGGTATCGCGATTTCCAACACAACTGTCGCCCGCGACGGTCTGGTCGACCAACGCTCCGCTGGCGAAAGCGGCGGCCTGTCGGGCCGGCCGCTGTTTGCCCGCTCGACGCAGATGCTGGCTCGCGTGTATCTGTTGACACAAGGCCGCGTACCCCTGATCGGCATCGGCGGCATCGATTCAGGAACAACGGCGCTAGCCAAGATCGCTGCAGGGGCGAGCCTGCTGCAGCTCTATTCGGCGCTGATCTACGAAGGGCCGGGCTTGGTGCAGCGCATCAATCGGCATCTCGCGACCGAGCTGAAACAGCGCGGACTGACGTCCATCGCACAGTTGCGCGGACTGGACGCGGAGCGCTGGGCAACTGAGGCATCGTAGGGTGCGATACGGCCAAGGGGCCTATTGCCCGCTACACCCGACACTTCACATGGAATTCAAAACATCAGTCGCCGACCACGTAAAATCCCTTGTCGAGCACGCGCAATACCCGATCCAACTCATGACCGCGCTTGAGGATCAATCCGGTCGCTGCCACCACCGAATAGGGGCCCTGTTTGCGAGCCAGTCGCGGGTCCTTTTCGACCCGGTAGATCGGCACTTCGCTGGCGCGGCGAAAAATCGAGAACACCGCCCGGTCGCGCAAAAGATCGATAGCGTAGTCGCGCCATTCGCCGCTGGCCACCATGCGGCCGTAGAGCCGGAGGATGGTATTTAGCTCTGCGCGGTCGAATCGGACCAGCGTTGTGGTCGGAACGACCATAATTCCCGAGACACTCTGCGGCGCACCGATAGACGCTTTAAGTCCTTGACGCGGTTGGAATTTTATCGGTTCAGTGTCACTCAAGACTGCCCTCCCTCCGGCGACTCGACCATTGTAACTTTGTCACAGAGCAAGAAAATTGCAATATCTCTTGCAATTGGTTTGGGACTGTAATATACGTGAAACATAGATCACGGAACCAATGTCTTCGGTCCCGCGAGTGTTTGGAACCTCCCCCGGTTCACCATCGCATTCGTAGGATCGTTGGCCCTGGCCCGGCTCGCTTGCAAGGCTTGGTATCTCAGCCCCCCAGTCCCCCCCGAGTCTTCTCTCCGGCGAGTCGGGCCTCCTTTTCCTTCCCCAAGGAAAAGTGAGGCCAGCAGGAAACCGAAAAATCGGCTCTTCCAGAATGCCGGACGCAAGTCTGGCATTTTTTGCTTTTGGGGCGTCCCTGTGGAGCCGGCCTGTGGACAAATTGCGCGCAACCCACAATTCCAAATCAGGCCATTATTCCTCCCTCGCCGCGCCCCAATGCCGCTTAGAATGATGATCGTTGCCTCGTTGTCCGGTTCGCCGAGTGTCTTCGGTAGTCAGCCCCCCAGCCCCCGCCGGGGGCACCACGGCGGACCGGACGAATTCACGGGGTCGACGTCATTCTTTCTACTCTCACTCCCTACACTCTCCATTTCGTCGCAAAAGGGCCGGCTCACCACCGGCCCTTTCGCTTTGTCAGGCGGGATTGGCTCTTGATTGCGGGAGTTAGCGCCCATATATCGGCGGTACCGTCCGGCCAGTCGCGCGGCGCCCCATTCATCCAAAGGTTCGCCCATGACGCTTGAGCCGCAGCAGCATGTCTTCCAGGCCGAGGTCGCCCGCATACTCGAGCTGATGGTCCACTCGGTCTACACCGAGAAGGAAATCTTCCTGCGCGAGCTGATCGCCAATGCCTCCGATGCGCTCGACAAGCTGCGCTATCTCGCCCTGACCACACCGAGCCTGACGGCGGGCGATGGCAGCGAGCTCGCCATTTCCATCGAGCCGGACAGCGCCAAGCGCACGCTGCTGATCCGCGACAATGGCATCGGCATGGGTGCCGATGAGATGATCGAAAATCTCGGCACCATCGCGCGCTCCGGCACCAAGGCGTTTCTCGACCAGGTCGCCGCCGACAAGGCGGGCGGCAATCTGATCGGCCAGTTCGGCGTCGGCTTCTATTCGGCCTTCATGGTCGCGGCCAAAGTAGAGGTGGTCAGCCGCAAGGCCGGCACCGCCGAAGCCAATCGCTGGACCTCGACCGGCGGCGGCGGATTCAGCATTGAAGCCATCGCAGCGGACGAGGCCGCAACCACCCCGCGCGGCACCAGCGTCATCCTGCACATGAAGGAGGACGCGTCGGACTTTCTAGAACAGAGCCGGATCGAAGATATCGTTCGCTCCTATTCCGACCACATCCTGTTTCCCATCCGCCTGATCGACGTCCAGCCAGCCGAGGGCGAGGACGCGGCGCGCCAGATCAACAGCGCCAGCGCGCTCTGGAGCAAACCGAAAACCGAGATCACGCCCGAGCAGTACAAGGAGTTCTACCAGGGCTCCTCGCTGCAGTTCGATGACCCCGCGGTGACCATCCACTACCGCGCCGAGGGCCGCCACGAATACACCGTGCTGCTGTTCGTACCCGGCAGCCGGCCGTTCGACTTGTTCGACGTGCACCGCAAGGGACGTATCCGTCTTTATGTGCGTCGTGTTTTCATCACCGATGACGCCGATCTGCTGCCGTCCTATTTGCGCTTTGTGCGTGGCGTGGTCGACAGTGCCGACATGCCGCTGAACATCTCGCGCGAAATGCTGCAGAACAATCCGATGGTCGCGGCCATCCGCAAGGCGCTGACCAATCGGGTGCTGTCGGAACTGAAGACGCTCGCAGAAAAGGACGCCGACGGCTATGCCAAACTGTGGGAGAATTTCGGCGCGGTGCTGAAGGAAGGTCTCTATGAGGACCACGAGCGGCGCGACGCGCTTTACCAGCTGGTGCGCTTTGCCTCGACGGCGGACGGTGGCAAGCCGCGCTCGCTGCAGGACTATACCGGCGCGTTGAAACCGAACCAGACCGAAATCTACTATCTCACCGGCGACTCGCTGGAGCGGCTGAAGGCGAGTCCACACTTGGAGGGCTTCCGCGCCCGCGGTGTCGAGGTGCTGCTGCTGGCCGATCCGGTCGACAACTTCTGGGTCATGACGGCGCTCGGCTACGAGGGCAAGCCGTTCCGCTCGGTGACGCAGGGCGATGCCAAGCTGGAGGCTATTGCGCTTCCCGATGGCGCCAAGGCGCCGGCCGCGGCTTCGGCAAAATCCGTGCTGCTGGTCGAAGCCATGAAACGGGTCTATGGTTCGGCGGTTTCCGACGTCAAGATATCGAGCCGATTGATCGACAGTCCAGCTTGTCTGGTTGCCTCCACCATGGGGCCGGATCGCGGTATGGACAAGATCATGTCCAAGCAGGGCGGACGTACCACGACCGCGCCGGTACTGGAGATCAATGCCGGCCACAAGCTGGTGGAAAATCTGGATAGATCACGCAGCGGCGACAAAGCGTCGTTTGACGACTTGGCTTGGCTGCTCCTAGATCAGGCACGCATCCTGGAAGGCGGGGCACCCGAGGATCCGGCCAAATTCGCCGAACGCATGAACCGCGTTTTGCTCGCAAACCCTTGACGCGCCCAAGCGCACCCGACGGCCGGCTTTCAGCAAAGGAGTCGCCGGGTGCATGCGAGAACATTTTGGCGCCAGCAAAAAAGCAAAGGTATGGGTCTGTTGCGTACAACCTATCTCGAATGCCTCGGGCCACCCAAAGGGCCGGCGATGAAACCGCCGGTGCCCGGGCTTGCCGTGTCGACGTCAACGTTGTCGGTTGACGACTACCTCGACCTGTTCCAGGCGGTCGGCGGGCCGCTGGGCTGGGACGGCCGCAGCAAAATGAGCCGCAAGGACCTGGCAGCCTTCCTGGACCGGCCGACCACCGACGTCTTCGTGTTGACGGCAAATGGCATTCGCGCCGGCTTTTGCGAACTTGGCCGCGCCCGGCCGCCCGACAGCGAAGTGGTCTATTTCGGGCTCATTCCGTCGATGCAGGGCAAGCGTCTGGGACCCTATCTGCTGGATACGGCACTACGAGCCCATTGGCGCGAGCATGCACCTGACCGGATCTGGCTGCATACGGATGTCTTGGATAGTGCGAGCGCCGTCGATACCTACAAGCGCGCCGGCTTCCGCGTCTTTGCCGAGCGCTTCATCGACGAAGAGGCCGAGGACGACGACTACATCGCCGCGCTCAAGACGATGCCGCCAGCCCTGCCGCCAACACGAGTGTGACGTCTCATGCTACCTTTGTGGTCCGGCCAAGTGCTGTCTTGGTTTGGTAGTGGCGGGCGCGCGCAAACCGAACTGGCGCTGCGTTGAAACGCTTGGCGCCTGCGTTATCCACAGCTTTTCAACAGTTCGCCCTTGCCGCGGCCCATGCGAATCAGCTCAGCCTATTGGCTGCTCGGCGCCCTCCGGTTCGCGCCTTGGTGTTTGCGTTGATGTGAACCCACGCAACACTCGGAGGCTCCGCGCCATGGCCAATTTCGCGACCCATCTTGCCGTCGGCATCATCGGCAGCGGCGCGCTCGCGACGCTCACCCAGGCGTCCGGCATGGTGCCACAGAGCGACATCGTCACGCTGGCCTGCGCCGGTGCGGTCGGCGCCATCTTACCCGACATCGATCTTGGCAGTTCGCGCCCATCGCAGCTGCTGTTCACGGGGCTCGGCATCGTCATCGCCTTCGCCGTCATGTTCAATGTCGGCGCCCGCTACTCGATTGCCGAAATGTGGCTGCTTTGGACCGCAACTTTCCTTGGCATCCGCTTCGTTGGCCACAACATCTTCCACCACATCTCGCATCACCGCGGTATCTTCCACTCGCTGATCGCCGGGCTGTTCTTTGCTTGCCTCACCGCAATCTTCTATGTGCGCGGGCTTGGTCACGGACCGGGGCTGGCTTGGCTCGCGGGCTCATTCGTGCTGCTCGGCTTTCTCTCGCATCTGCTGCTGGACGAGATCTACAGCGTCGATGTCTTCAACAATAAGATCAAGGCGTCTTTCGGCTCAGCCTTGAAGCTGGCCGATTTCCAGCATCCGGGCGCCTCGCTGGCCATGGCGGCGGCACTGGCGCTGGTGTTCTGGTTCGCGCCGCCGACCCACGATTTCCTCGATGTGGTACTGAAGAAGCCGTTGTGGATTGCGTTCCAGGATCACCTGCTGCCGCATGACCAGAACTGGTTTGGCGTCACCGCCAACCTGCAGGACGCGGTCGTCGGCTGGCTCGGCAAACGCGGCGGCTGATCAGCCGACCACGCGCAGCGAGGCGGCGGCGGCAAGACTGTGTGGCAGCGGCCTTGCCACGTATGCGGGCACATCGGGCTGCGCCACCGGCACCCCGTAGAGATAGCCCTGCACCAGGTCGCAGCGCATCGCCTTGAGCACCGCAGCCTGGGCTTCGGTCTCGACGCCCTCGGCCGTGACGCGCAGATCGAGCGCGCGGCCGAGTGCGATGATGGTACGGATGATGTCGGTGACGTTATTGCCCTTGCCGATGGCACGCACGAATGACTGATCGATCTTGATCTTGTCGAAGCGGAACTGCCACAGGTAGCTGAGGCTGGAATAGCCGGTACCGAAATCGTCCAGCACGATCGCGACGCCGAGCTTTTTCAGGCCCTCCATGGTGCGCCGCGTGGTTTCGGTGTCGCTGAGCAGCACGCCCTCGGTCACTTCGATTTCCAGCCGTTCAGCGCTGAGACCGCTCTTGGCCAGCGCGGTCGCGACCCGCTCGACCACATTGCCTTCGCGGAACTCGGCCGGCGAGATGTTGACCGCCACGGTCAGATCGTCCGGCCACAGCGCGGCCTGCGCGCAGGCAGTCTCGAGCACATAGGCACCGATCTTGGTAATCAGACCGAGTTCTTCTGCTGCCGGAATGAATTCTGACGGCGGCACCATGCTGCCGTCGGACTGCGGCAGGCGTACCAGCGATTCAAAGCCCGACAGCAGGCCGGTGGCCAGACTGTAGACGGGCTGGAAATTCAGTTGGAAGCCGCCGTTTTCGCAGGCCACGCGCACTTGGCTGGCGATGGCGCGGCGGCGCTGCGACTGCAGGTCCATGGCGCCTTCGTAGAACTTAAAGGCACCGCGTCCGTTTGCCTTGACCGCCTGCAGCGCGAGATTGGCATTGCGGATCAAGGTCTCCGGCTCGGTGCCGTCCTCGGGGCTGAGCGCAACGCCAATACTCGGGCCGATGCGGGTCGGCTGGTCGCAGACCAGGAAGGGACGGGCAAAGCTCCTCAACAGCCGTTGCGCCAGATCGCCGACGCTGGCGCGGTCCTTGGTATCTTCCTGCACGATGATGAACTCATCGCCGCCAGCGCGCGCGACAAACTCGCCCGTCCGCAAGGTGCCGCTCAGCCGGTTGGCGACGTCCCGGAGCAGTTGATCGCCGGCCTCGTGGCCCAGCGCACCATTGATGTCCTTGAAGTGATCGAGGTCCATGGAGAGGACGGCAACTCCTGGCAGAGGTCCCGACTCCGCCGGCAGCAGGCTCTCCAGCCGCCGCATCAGGCTGGCGCGGTTGGCAAGCGCCGTCAGCGCATCGTACTGAGAAAGGAAATCGAGTTTGTGCTCCGCCTGCTCTTTTTGCCGGGTTCGCAGCCAGAACCCGATCCCCGGCAGCCCGAACGCCACGACCAGAATGAGGCCGAAGGAGATACTCGCGCTGCTGAGAATGCGATAGAGCGCATTATAGTTCGACGTGGTGTCGATCAGCACCTCATAGGCACCGGTGAACACGCCGCGCCGCGTAATCGGCACGATGGCTCGGCTGACTTGGATCGCTTGGCTGCCTGAGGTTGCAGGCTGGCTTTGCACGATCACCGCGCCCTGGCGCAGCATGCCCATGAGCTGCGCCAGCTCGTTGTTGTTGAACTGGTCGGGCCGCAGCGGCCCCACGCCCGCGGATTTGTAGACCTCGGCGCCATTGGCATCGACAATGCAAATGGTGAAAATCCGGCCATCGCCATGGGCGCGCTGCAGCAGCAGCGCCGAACTGGCACTAGGGGCGCGCCCGGCCAGGATCGCCGGCAGATCGTCAAGATTGGCGGTCAGGAAATTTGCCGTTGCGCGGGCGGTCGATTCGGCTTCGGCGGTTAGGATCTGGCGCCAGGCGCTGCTCATGATGCCAAAGCCGCTGGCAACCAAGGTGAAGAACAGTAGCCCGGTCAGCGCATAGGCGAGCTTGCCTTTGAAACCGACGCGCGCCAGACCACGGATCACTCTGCGCCCGAGTTCGGAGCCTGCGCGCCTTGCCAGCGCGGCGTGCCGCAGCCCTCTGGCGCACGCGCCGGATAACCTGCCGACCATTCGGGCAAGAAAGGAAGCCGCCTGCACGCTGAACCCGCTCATGGCCTGAGTGTCGCATCGGAATCCCACCTGGAATTCCAAACACACTGTATCTACCGTTGTCTAAAGCTATGTTAACGCTGAGTGTTACGGCGCCGCGGGGTGCCGCCGATAACTCTGCGACCGGCATGCCCTGGCTAGACCAGTTGATCGCGGCTACAAGGCCTCATCGCCAGCAGCGCGCCCTTTCCGCGGCATTGAGTCGTTCGACCTTGGCCCCAGTTCCCGATCCCGTGCCCGACACCGCCGCCCTGCCGAATCACGTCGATACCGTGGTCATCGGCGGCGGCATCATCGGTGCGGCTACCGCCTATTTCCTGGCCGAGCGCGGCATGTCCGTGGCGCTGTGCGAAAAACACGAGATTGCCTGCGAGCAGTCAAGCCGCAACTGGGGCTGGTGCCGACAGATGGGCCGCGACCCGCGCGAGTTGCCCTTGATCGTCGAAAGCCTGAAGCTGTGGCGCAGCCTGGATGCGCGGCTTGGCGAGCCGACCGGCTTCACGCCGTCCGGCATTCTCTATCTGTGCGAAACCGAAGCCGAGCTGGCGGCCAAGGCGGCCTTTCTCGAGCATGCCAGATTGCATCAGCTCGATACTCGGATGGTCTCGGGGGCCGAGGCCGAGCGGTTGCAGCCCGGTTGCACCCGCACTTGGGCTGGCGGCCTTTATACGCCCAGCGACGGCCGCGCCGAGCCGCAGAAAGCCGCGCCCGCGTTTGCTCGCGCGGCCCGGCGACGCGGCGCCAGCATACATCTCAATTGCGCCGTGCGCGGCCTCGAGACCAGCGCGGGCAGGCTGTCCGCGGTCGTCACCGAACGCGGCACCATACGCTGCAATAGCGCCGTGCTGGCCGGTGGCGCCTGGTCGCGATTGTTCTGTGGACCAATCGGGATCGCGCTGCCACAACTCGGTGTTGTCAACTCGGTGATGCGCACCCAGCCACTCGATGCCGGCGTCGAACGCTCGATGGCGGGCGGCAAGTTTGCCGTCCGCAAGCGCCAGGATGGCGGCTACACCGTCGCGCACCGGCATCTCAGTGTCGCCGACCTTGTCCCGGATAGTTTCCGCTTGTTTTTCAAGTTCCTGCCGGCGCTGCGCATGGATTGGCGCGGCCTGCGGCTACGTCTGGGCCGCCGCTTCCTCGAAGATATGAGTCTGGCCCGCCACTGGCAGCTCGATCAGGTCAGCCCGTTCGAGATGGTGCGCGTGCTCGATCCGTTGCCGGTAACCTCGATCCTGCGCCAGGCCTTCGAGGGCCTGGGCAGCTATTTCCCACGCTTTCGCGAGGCCCGCATCAGCGAGAGTTGGGCCGGACTGATCGACGCCACGCCCGATGCCGTACCGGTCATCGACGAGGTCTCGAAACTGCCGGGCTTTTTCCTGGCCACCGGGTTCTCTGGCCACGGCTTTGGCATCGGTCCCGGAGCCGGCCGTCTGATGGCCGATCTGGTCAGCGGCAACCGGCCAATCGTCGATCCGCGCCCGTTCCGCTATTCGCGCTTCATCGATGGCAGCCATCTGGTTCCGATCACCGGGATTTAGCGGAAGTCAGCAAAAATTTGCCAAGTCCAAGCCGCAATGTTGCCTTAGCCGTTCGGTGATGGCCACAGTTCTGCTCGAAAACACCTATAAACTCTATTTGTGTATCGATGAAGCAAGACCGGCCGACCGCCGGCGTAACTGACAGGGTCGACGTCATGGGTATGGTCATGCGCGCAATCGAATCGAGCTTCGGGTTTGCCCAGCAGGCCCTGCAGCAGTCGTCCGCGCCGCAACGGCCTGAACTGCGCGACAAACCAGCCTTTCAGTTCTGGTCGGGCGTGTCCGGCCGCCGCTATGTCCACACCATTTTCGATCTGATCGGCTGCCCGCGCGTGCCAGCTTGCACCTATGTTCTGGTGCGTTGCGATGCTCAGGGCAGGCGCTCGCCACTCCGCATAGGTACTGTCTCGGCCGAGGCCTGGTCGTTGAATCTGGCTGAAATTCGCCATCGAGCCGCCCAGCTGGGCGCCAACGAGGTGCACGGGCACCTGATCGCCAGCGACGCCGAGACCCGCAACAAAGTAACCTCGGATCTGCAAGCCGGCCTGTTCGCCGAGTTCAACGCAGAACCGGCGGCGGCACCGGTCAATCTCTGCTAGGGTTGTGATTCATTCAATTGCCGCCGGTCAGTCAATCGGTGCCCAGCAGTGCCATCCTCGGGCTTGTCCCGAGGATGGCACTGCTGGGCATCGATTGAATAAATCACGCCACTAGCGACTGACGGACGCACTGGCGCGCGGCCCGGATAACGCGTCTTTCGCAGCTTGCAATATCGCTCACCAACGCACAAAGGGCGTCCGCTCAGGGACGCCCTTTTGCCTTTTTGCGATCTGCCGGGCCTGGATCGGCCCCGGCAGAGTTGCCCAAAGATCGGACGCTGCAAGAAGCAGCACTTATTCGTCTTGGCTGGAGCACAAGATAAAGCCGGCATCCGCGACACCGGTGGAGTCCACCACGACAACCGGAGCTCCCGAGCCGCCGGCCAGCGGATCGTCGGTGTTGCCACCCTGGGTTGAAGATCCGGCAGCCGAGCCCTGGCCGACATTGGCGCCATCGCCGCTGTCGTCCGCGATCGGGATCACGTCTGCCGAGGCATCGATCAGGTCGGTTGCCAGCGGGCGAATGATATTGACGGTATAGACGGCCCCATCGACGGGCATCCAGCCGCAGGTCTGGTGACCGGGGTTGGGCAGCGAAGTCCGGCAGGCGACGTTCTTGGCGTCGTCGACGATCTGCATCGCTACGTCCTGCTTATCGGCATCGAGCGTGAAGTGAGCTCGCATCGAGCTGTCGAGATTGAACGTGAACTTCTCTGTCGCGCCGACCGCGATCGTGCCGTTGCTGCAAACAGGTTCGGCATAAGCCACTTGCGGAACCAGGCCCGCCGTGGAGCTGATGAATACAATCCCTGCAAGGATCCTAGTGCTGGCGCGGTACATTGCCATCTCCATTGAATTTCGCCTCTGAACAGAGAATACAACGGCAGGCGCCAAAGAACTGTTGTTGGAATACTTAGAATTTTATCCGACTGGAGAATTATCGCAGTTTTGCCTTTTGTTTGCGGCAGACACAGAGCCGTGAGTTGGGTTAGCGCGCCATCCGTTTCGCTTGTGTTGGCGGAGCCAATTGGCGCGTATCCCAACATGCATGCCGCCAGCTCAAAGACCATCAGCCGGCCCGCAAAAAGCAGTGGGCGGAGAAGCACTTTGCCCCTCCGCCCACTGATCGCTTTGTGCCGTTCAAACCAGGTCGGGCTACTCAGTCATACGGGTATTTTGATTGCCTGTTCCAGTCGAAGAAGCCAGCTTGATGGCGATGTCCGTGAAGACGGAAATCAAACCGTTCTGCGTGTTGACCGCACTTGTCACATCGTAGTAATGCGTGGCGATTTGTGCGTTGGCCGGCGATGCGCAGCTTTGCAGTGCCGTCTTGGACGCCGCATCCGAGCCCAGTTCCAGACCAACCGTGAACACCTGGACCCCAGAGGCCTTCATGTTGGTGCAGATGGCGGCAGCCTGAGCCTTGGACGTGCCGTTGCCGGCGGTCGAGTTGTTGCTGCTGTCCTCGAACACGCTGGCATAGTTGTTGTCATAGTGCGTGTTGTAGGCGCCGTCGGTCATGACAATCACAACCTTGGAGACGAGGTCGGCGTTGGTCGGTGCGGGCCGGTTGGCAACCGGGAAGAAGCTCGCCCACTTGTCCGAGATCGTGTACCAGCCCCAGGCCGTGCCGATATGACCTGCCGTGTAGCCTGCTGGCGTCAGGGCATCGATGGCCGCATTCAGCGCGACCTTGTCCGACGTCAGTGGCGTGAAGGCTGCCGCTGGTGCCGTGCAGTTCGCATTCGACGCGCTGGTGGTCGTGAAGGCATGGAACAGCGCGGTTGACGGCGCTGCGTCATCATAGGCGTGGCCAGAGGCGGTCAGACGCTCAGCCATGCAGCTGTTGACGTAGGTGGTCTGCTGGCAGGTGGACTGCACCAGCTGGGTGACGCAGACTTGGTGAGTACCGGCGCTGGTGCCAGTAGGCCGAGTGTGGCCGTTACGGTCCTTGCGATCCCGACCGTAGCCGTCGCGGTCCCAGCCATTCTGGTTGTAGCCGTCTTTATCGTAGCCATCCTTGTCGTCGTCATGCTTGTCGAAGCCGTGGATGTCAAAGCCGTCCCGGTCGTAGCCAGCATTGTTGTAGCCGCTCGCATTGTAGTTATGCGAGTCATTGTCATCATCATCATCGTCGTGGTTGTTCGATCCGCCGCTGGATCGATAGCCCCAATCGGTGCTGCCACCCTGGCCCGAGCCGTTGTGGCCGTCATCACCGCCGTTGCCCCAGCCGTTGTTGCCGTGCGAACCGCCACGACTGCCGTGGCCATTGCCCGCATTGCTGACCGTCGAGCACACTTTGTCGAGCTTCTGGCAGGCAACCGTGCTGGTGGCACCGTTGACCACGCCCGTGGCCGCCGAAGCATAACTGCCGGCGTTGACGTATTCCGAGAACGGCACGACGCTGATGCGCACTTTGCCGACCGGAACACCCGCCGGCAGCAATGTGTTGATAAGCTGCTTGGCAGCGGTTTTTGCCGTGACGAGCTTGGAGTTCTGAGCCATCGAGCCGGTGACATCCATCACTATGGCAATTTCCAGCTTCTTGCTGCCGCTACCGGTGACATCGGAGGCAAACGAATGCACCTCTCGCTTGATTTCAAGTGATGGGATGCCGACGGCACCCAGGAACATGGTCGGGATGTTCGTGCGGGCCGACAGTGTGATGTTGCCCTTGGCATCGGCCTTGACGCTATCGAGCGAGGCATGAATGCTCTTGGGCAGAACGTGATAGAAATAGTCACGCGCAGTCTTAGTGGCGTCTCCCATTTGGCCGGTGGCGTCGAACTTGCGGCCGCCTGCCAGCGCGGCGGCATCGAGAGCCTTGTCGATCGCCGCTTTGGTTGCAAAACCGCGGCCGAAGTCCACGGTCATGCCGACGAACGATACGGTCGCCAGGAGCGAGAACATGAACACCATTTGAATGGTGCCCTTCTCGTCCTTGGCAAAGCTGATGCGGCCACTCATGGCCTTCAGAGTGCTGTCGTCACTAATACGCGTTGCAGTGCGCTTCCAGCTATCACGCACAATACGCCCCATGCCGCAAAACATTTTTTGCCTCCACTATTGCGATTGGGGCCAATCTGACTGGTGCGAGTTGACAAACCTGAATGATGGTCGATGCAATTTTAGACATTCCAATTCTTATGGTCTCTTGATGTAAAATCGTCCTTTATGAAGTCTTACAGAGGTCATTCAGCTTGTAGCCATTGGCGGAAATCCGCCTTTTTCGACACCGCTGTGTCGCGGGTCCGGCGCTGCTCTGGTGATTTGCCATGGCCCCGCTGCGCCGCTATAGACGAGCCAGATCCACCCCAGACTTTCGCCCTATGAGCCGCCAGAGGTTGCCAATGACCGCCGCCGAATACAAAGTTGCCGACATCGCCCAGGCCGACTATGGCCGCAAGGAAATCGCCATCGCCGAGACCGAAATGCCGGGCTTGATGGCGATGCGCGCGGAATACGGCAAGGAGCAGCCATTGAAGGGCGCCCGCATTGCCGGCAGCCTGCATATGACCATACAGACCGCGGTGCTGATCGAGACCTTGAAGGCACTCGGCGCCGATGTGCGCTGGGCCTCGTGCAACATCTTTTCGACCCAGGACCATGCGGCGGCGGCGATTGCGGCAGGCGGAACGCCGGTTTTCGCGGTCAAGGGAGAAAGCCTCGCGGAATACTGGGACTATTCCGATCGGATTTTCCACTTTGGCGGCGGCGAGACCGCCAACATGATCCTGGACGACGGCGGTGATGCCACGGGATATATCCTGCTTGGCGCCAAGGCCGAGAAGGACATTTCCGTGCTCGCCAAGCCGGCCAATGACGAAGAAGTGGCGTTCTACGCCACCATCAAGCGGCGCATGAAGGAGAGCCCAGGCTGGTTCGCCAAGGCCAAGGCTGCGATCAAGGGTGTGTCGGAGGAAACCACAACCGGCGTGAACCGGCTGTATCAAATGCACGCCAAGGGCGAGCTGCCGTTCCCGGCCATCAACGTCAATGACTCAGTCACCAAGTCCAAATTCGACAACCTCTATGGCTGCCGCGAAAGCTTGGTCGACGCCATCCGCCGCGCCACCGACGTGATGCTGGCCGGCAAAGTCGCCGTGGTGGCCGGCTTTGGCGATGTCGGCAAGGGCTCGGCGGCCAGTCTGAAGCACGGCGGCGCGCGCGTACTGGTGACCGAAGTTGACCCGATCTGCGCCCTGCAGGCCGCCATGGAAGGCTATGAAGTTGTGACCATGGAGGATGCGGCCCCGCGCGCCGACATCTTCGTGACGGCGACCGGCAACAAGGACATCATCACGCTCGAGCATATGCGCGCGATGAAGGATCGCGCGATCGTCTGCAATATCGGCCATTTCGACGCCGAAGTTCAGGTGCAGGCGTTGCGCAACTACAAGTGGCACAACGTGAAGCCGGGGGTGGATGAGATTGAGTTTCCAAACGGTCGCCGCCTGTTGCTGCTGGCCGAGGGCCGCCTGGTCAACCTGGCCTGCGCCACCGGCCATCCCAGCTTCGTCATGTCGGCGTCGTTCACCAACCAGACGCTGGCGCAGATCGAACTTTGGAAGCACGGCAAGAAGTACGAGAACAAGGTCTATACCTTGCCCAAGCATCTCGACGAGAAGGTTGCTGCACTTCATCTTGCCAAGCTCGGCGTCAAGCTGACCAAACTGAGCAAAGAGCAAGCCGACTATATCAACGTCCCCACCCAGGGACCGTTCAAGCCGGACCACTATCGGTATTGATGACAGGGCAAGCGGGCGGATTCCAACAAGATTGCGCTGCCACCAAGCCCATAGCGTAGATCCTATGGGGCGACGCACGTGTCGCCCCCTAAGCCACCAGCGCTTGTTCCGGTAATAAGTGCCTGACACCTCGTCGCGTTCTCCCCCATACTGGCGACTCTGATTCGCCGGCAGCGGTTGCAGGCACGACTCGAGCGCACAGGCCCGACATGATCCTCAGCAGCCTGACCACTCCCCTTGAGCCGAGGCAGGCGCGCCTCACGGCAATGGTCGCCGCAGCCCTCGCCGGCAGCCTTGGTTTCGTGACCCTGCTGGAAACCGAAGCCACCGCCAGCCCGAGCCTGCCCGGACCCTTGACCATGCTGCTGCTGGCGACGGTGACCGGCGCCGCCGCCCTGCTCGGCACCCTCGCCCTGCGCTTGCGCCGCGAATCCCTGCACGCCAGCGCCCAACTCGCCCAAATGCAGACCGAGCTTGCCGCCAACCGCAAGCGGCTCGAGATCGCCGAGACAGTCGGCAGCCCGCGGGCCGAGACGTTGCTTTACTGGGACGCTGCCCGCGAACCGGCCTTGCTCACCGCGGGCATCGATCCGCGTCATGGCGTCCCGACCAGCGCCACCGCCATCCTCGGCGCGGGCTGGCTTGAGCCGGCAGCCGCGCAGCAGTTCCAGGCTAGCCTGCATCGACTGACCACGGACGGCAAACCCTTCGCGCTGGCCTCCAACACGCTGACCGGCGGCACCATGCAGATCGCAGGCGAAGTGCGCGGCGCCTACGCCATCTTGCGCATCGCCGACATCTCGGGCGAGCGCAAGGCCGTGCGCGACACCGAGGAACGCAGCGCCCGTGTCTCGCGCGACGCCCAGCTCACCCGCGCCCTCTATGAGGCGCTGCCGGTGCCGGTCTGGTTCCGCTCCGCCGACGGCAGGATCGATTGGGTGAATTCGGCCTATGTGCGCGCCGTCGACGGCTTTTCGCGCGAGGACGTGCGCACCCGCCAGGTCGAGCTGTTGGAAACCCGCCAGCGCACCAATGTCGCCACCTCGCTCAGCGCCGGCCGCATCCACCGCGAGCGCGTGCACGTGTTTGTCGGCGGCGAACGCCGCTCCTACGATCTGGTCGCGGTGCCGCTCGATGGCGCCAGCGCGCTGATCGCCAACGACGCCGCCGCGCTGGAAACCGCGCAAGGCGAACTCACTCGCCAGATGGCCGCCTATGACCGCACGCTCGATCGGGTCGCCACGGCCGTTGCCAATTTCGGCCCCGACCAGCGCCTGGTCTATTGCAACGAGGCCTACCGCCAGCTCTGGAAGCTCGATCCCGATTGGCTGAAGTCGCACCCCAAGGATGGCGAAGTCCTCGACCGCTTGCGCGAACGCCGGCAACTGCCCGAGGAAGCCGACTACCGCAAATGGAAGACCGCTCTGCTCGACAGCTACACGTCCAATGCCGGCAAGGAAGCCTGGTGGTATCTGCCGAGCGGGCGCACCGTGCACGTCACGATCGAGCAGCGCCCGGATGGCGGCGTCAGCTATCTCTATGACGACGTCACTGAAAAACTGGCGCTGGAGCGCCGCTACCACGCCGCCATGCACATCCAGCGCGGTACACTCGACACCTTGCGCGAGGGCGTGGCGGTGTTTGCCACCGATGGCAGATTGTCGTTGTTCAATCCATCCTTCGCGCGACTCTGGAAGCTGAACCCGAACGATCTCGCCCGCGAGCCGCATGTCGATGAAGTGGTGCGCCGCTGCGCCGTGCTGTTCGATGATGAGGCGACCTGGTCCAACATCAAACGCGCGGTGACCACCATCAGCGGCCAGCGCCAGCGCCTGCAGGGCACCATGGAGCGCCCGGACCAGAGCGTCATCGCCTATGCCGGCCTGCCGTTGCCAGATGGCGCCATGCTGTTGACCTTCGTCGATACTACCGATACGACGCGCGCCGAACGCATGCTGCGCGAACGCAACGATGCGCTGATTCAGGCCGACCGGCTGAAATCGCAATTCATCTCCCTGGTTTCTTATGAACTGCGCTCGCCGCTGCAGAACATCATCGGCTTTTCCGAGTTCCTGGAGAATCCGAAGGTCGGCCCGCTCAACCCCAAACAGCGCGAATATCTGCAGGACATTCACGGCTCGTCGCGCACGCTGCTGTCGATCATCAACGACATCCTGGACCTTACCTCGATCGATGCCGGCGCGCTGGAACTGAAGCTTGGCCCGGTGAAGGTCGCCAACGTCATTGCCCAAGCGGCCGCCGCGATGGAAGAGCGCATGACGCGCGAGAAAATCGGACTGCGCGAGACCATCGATGCGTCGGCGCTGGAATTCATCGGTGACGAGCACCGTGTCAAGCAGGTGCTGTACAATCTGATGTCGAACGCCATCGGCTTTTCCAAGGAGGGCGACACCATCACACTCGATTGCCGGCGCGACGGCAACGACATCACCTTCAGCGTCACCGATCATGGCGTCGGCATTCCCTTGGAAGATCAGCCGCGCGTGTTCGAGCGCTTCGTCAGCCGCGCGCAGGGCTCGCGTCATCGCGGCGCTGGACTCGGCCTGCCGATCGTCAAGCACCTGGTCGAGCTGCACGGCGGCGGCGTGGCGCTGATGTCCGAGCCCGGCAAGGGCACCAGGGTGACGGTACGGTTTCCGGCCGCGGTGAAGGGACAAGTGGCGGCGGCGTAGAAGGGCGCGGCACTTTTTTCTCCCCGTTTTTACGGGGAGAAGGTGGCACGAAGCGCCGCATGAGGGACAGCAAAGTACTGTGACCCCGGTTGCCACGGAGGCCGAGCCAGCTCTTGCCCCTCACCCACCCTTCGGGCACCCTCTCCCCGTCAAAACAAGGAGAGGGAAGTAAGATCGCTACGGATTGCCAAATGCTTGACTGGCCTCTCGCCCCCGTCACGCTGCCCGGTCTCGAGCGGCTGGCCGGGCTGCTGGCGCAGTATGCCCGCTCTGGCGATCTCATCCTGCTGATCGGCGATCTCGGCGCTGGCAAGACGACGTTTGCGCGCGCTTTCATCCGGGCGCTGGCAGCCAATCCCGAACTGGAAGTGCCCAGCCCCACCTTCGCGCTGCTGCAGAGCTACGAGACCCCACGCGTCACCGTGCATCACTTCGATCTCTACCGGCTTGGTGGCCCCCTTGAGGTGCGTGAAATCGGATTTGAGGAGGCGCTGACTTCTGGACTTGCCCTGATCGAATGGCCGGACCGGGCCGGCGACCTGCTGCCCGCGGAGCGGCTGGAGATGCATCTTGCGGACGGTGCCGATGCCGACCACCGGCAGGTGCGGCTGCACGGCCAAGGCGGCTGGGCTGAACGGCTGGCCCATCTCGCGACAGTGCATGGCTTCCTCGCACGCAGCGGTGCCGGCGATGCCATCGTGCAGCATCTGGCCGGCGACGCCTCGCGCCGCTCCTACGCCAGGCTGGTCGGACCAACCGGCAGTGGTCTGCTGATGGACAGTCCGCCGCTGGCTGATACGCCGCTGGTCAAGGACGGCAAGCCCTATTGGGCCATAGCCCACTCGGCCCGCGACGTGCGGGCGTTCGTGGCGATCGACGCTCGCCTCGCCAGCTACGGATTGTCGGTCCCCGCCATATTTCGTTCCGATTTCGATGCCGGCCTGCTGCTGATCGAGGATCTCGGTGACCAGACTTTCGGCGCCGCGTTGGCTGCCGGCGTGCCGATGCGCACGCTCTATCAGGCTGCCGCGGATGTGCTGGTTGAGCTGTCGCAGCGTCCGGTGCCGGACGATTTGCCGGCCTATGACAAGGATGCGCTGTTGATCGAGGCCAGCCTGTTGCTCGACTGGTATTGGCCGCAGGTGACGGGACGATCCCCCGAGGCGGCGGAGCGGGAGGAATTTTACCTGCTGTGGACGCAAGCCTTGGCGCAGATCCTGGCTACGCCGCCCGCCTGGGTGCTGCGCGATGTCCATTCACCCAATCTGCTGTGGCTTCCAGAGCGCGCGGGCATGCGCAAGGTCGGTGTGATCGACTTCCAGGACGCGCTGGCGGGCCATGCGGCCTACGACCTCGGCTCGCTGCTGCGCGATGCGCGGCTGGATGTGCCAGACGCGCTGGCAAGAGAGCTGCTGGCTTATTATGTCGAGCAAAGACATCTGCGTGATCATCAATTCGATACAGCCAGCTTCCGGCGCGCCTTCGCCACACTGGCGGTGCAGCGCAACACCAAGATCCTGGGCATTTTCGCGCGGCTGGCAAGACGCGACGGCAAGCCTGGCTATTTGCAGCATTTGCCGCGAATTAGGGCCTATCTGGCGCGCGATCTGGCGCATGAGGGGTTGGCGGGGTTGCAGGAGTGGTATCAGCGGCACTTGCCGGGGTGAGTCCACACCGTCATCCCGCATGCGCTGCTAACGGGATCACCGTTTGGGGCAGGGCCGACAACCGGCCGGCTTCACCTCCCCACTCGACATTTGCCGGCGCGGGTGGAAAGACAGCGCGTGGCGGAGCAACCGACGGGGAACTTTGGGCCCATGACTGTCAAACCGAAACGGGCCATGCTGCTGGCGGCCGGGCTGGGCCTGCGCATGCGGCCGTTGACCCAGAGCATGCCCAAACCCCTGGTGCGGCTCGCCAACAAGCCACTGCTCGATCATGTGCTTGATCGCCTGGTCGCCGCCGGCGTCGAGACCGTCGTGATCAACACCCACTACCTCGCCGCGCAGATCGAGCAGCACGTCAAGACGCGCCGCGCGCCCAAAATCGTCATCTCAAACGAGACTGCCGAACTGCTCGATACCGGCGGCGGCGTCGTCAAGGCGCTGGCGCAGCTGGGCAAAGAGCCGTTCTATGTCTGCAATTCCGATTCCATCTCGGTACCGGGCGGCGGCGCCAATCTCGCCCGCATGGCCGCCGCTTTCGATCCCGAACGCATGGATTGCCTGATGTTGCTGGCGACCGCCGCCACCTCGCTCGGCTATGACGGCCAGGGCGATTTCTTCATGGCGCCCGATGGCCTGTTGACGCGGCGACGCGAGCGCGAGATCGCGCCGTTTGCCTTCACGGGCACGTCCCTCGCCCACCCACGGCTGTTCGAGGGCGCGCCCAAGGGCAGGTTCTCGCTGAACACATTGTGGGATCGCGCCATGGCGACCGGGCGGCTCTATGGCATCCGCCAGGACGGGCTGTGGATGCATATCGGCTCGCCCGACGCCCTGGCCCAGGCCGAACAGCTGCTCAGCTCGGGCGAGAGCTATTTCTGATGGCTGGCGCCGCCACCCCACGCGTGTTCAGTATTCCGGCTGGGCGGCCGTTCCTGGCCTGCCTGGCCGAAGCGACCCTGGCCGGGCAGCTGGCGGGGATGGCTGGTCCGCCTACGCTACTCGAGCTGCCCAAGATCACGCTACTGCTGCCAACCCGGCGCGCCTGCAAGGCCATGCAGGAGGCGTTTCTCAGCGCCAGCGGCGGCCGCGCCTTGTTGCTGCCGCGCATCCGACCGATCGGCGATGTCGATGAGGACGAAAGCCTGTTGACGGCCGGCGATTTCGATCTGCCGCCAGCCATGGACGGCATCGAGCGGCATCTGATCCTGACCAGCCTGGTGCTGAAATGGATCAAGCAGCGGCGCGTGGCTCTGGCCGCTACGCACGATACCGGCGCACCCGCAGGCGCCCAGACGCCCGCCCAGGCCTCGGCGCTGGCGCGCGGGCTGGCCCAGCTGATGGATATGGTCGAGACCGAGGGCGCTGACCTTTCCAAGCTGGCAGAGCTGGCCCCGGCCATGTTCTCGGAGCAATGGCGCCAGACGGTGGAGTTTCTCAGCATTCTGTCGGCCGTATGGCCCGCCATTCTGGCCGCCAGCGGCAAGCTCTCGCCCGCTGATCGTCGCAACCGGCTGCTCGCCCTGCAGGCGCAACTGTGGACCGACAAGCCGCCCAAGCATGCCGTGATCGTGGCCGGCGTCACCGGCAGCATTCCCGCCACGGCGCGCCTGATGCAGGTTGTCGCCGCGCTGCCAAAGGGCGCCGTGGTGTTGGCGGGCCTGGACCACGGTCTCGACGATGCGACCTGGGCTGAGGTGTATCCAGCCTCGCCGTCGCATCCGCTATTCCGGCTGGCCACCTTGCTGGCGCGATGGGGTGTTGCGCGCAGCGCCGTCAAGCCGTTGGGCGTGCCCCCGTCCGAGCGCCAGCGCGTCATTGGCGAAGCGCTGCGACCGGCCGCCTCGACTGCGGCCTGGGGCGAAATCGGCGCGCGCCTCGATGCCAGCACCGTCGCTGCCGCCCTCAGCGGCATCGTGCGCCTGGATGCCGCCAGCCCCGAGGACGAGGCCGAGGCGGTCGCGCTCATCTTGCGCCGCGCCGCCGACAGCCCCGCCACCACCGCCGCGCTGGTGACGCCCGACCGCACGCTGGCGCGCCGGGTGGCCGTGCGCCTGACCAGCTGGGGCATCAGCATCGATGACAGCGCTGGCCGGCCGCTGTCCAAGACGCCACCGGGCGTGCTGTTCGACCTGACCGCCACCGTGCTGGCAATGGACTTTGCCCCCGCCCCGCTGATGGCGCTGCTGAAACACCCCTTGACCCGGCTTGGCCTGACCGTTGCCGAGGTCCGGCGCGGCGCACGCATGCTGGAACTGCGCGCACTCAGGCGGCCCAATCTCGGCGCCGGGCTCGGCAGCCTGCGCACGCTTCTTGCGGACGCTGGCAACACTCCCGACCCGGACGATCACGAGCCGCATCATCGCGCCATCTCCGGCATGTCGGATCGCGACGGCGCGCTCGCCCGCAGCGTCCTGGAGGCGCTGGCGGCGGCACTCGCTCCGTTGCGCCAGCTGTTTGAAGCGGGCGGCCAACATCCACTCGCGACCCTGATCGATGCGCATATCGCGACCGTGGAGTTGATCGCCACCGACGAAACCGGCGCCACCGACGCCCTGTGGGCCGAACCTGCCGGCGAGGCCGCCTCGGCCTATCTCGCTAGCCTGGTTGCGGCCGGCGCCAACGCGCTTGCCATCGCGCCGGCGGCCTACCCCGAGCTGTACCGCAGCCTGATCGCCACCGAGACGGTGCGGGCCGCGCGCACCAGCCATCCCAACCTGACCATACTTGGCCCGTTCGAAGCCCGCCTGCTGCAACCCGACATCGTCATTCTTGGCGGCCTCAACGATGGCGTGGCGCCCGAGATCGCCGAGCCCGATCCCTGGCTGAACCGGCCGATGCTGGCGGCGCTGGGCTTGCCGCAGCCCGAGACGCGCATCGGCGATGCCGCGCACGACTTCGTGCAACTGCTCAGCGTGCAGACGGTCTATCTCACCCGCGCGGTCAAACGCGATGGCGCGCCGACCGTCGCCTCGCGCTGGCTGCTGCGGCTGGATGCGGTGCTCGCCGGCCTCGGCCTCAAGAACACCTTTGCCGGCGATGCTGCCGAGCCCTGGCTGGCCTGGGCGCAGAACCAGAAGGCGCTGACAGATTTTGCCCCGCGCCCGGCCCCCGCGCCGCGCCCGCCGCTGGTCGCCCGTCCGCGCCAATTGAGTGTCACGCGCATCGAACACTGGATGGCCAACCCGTATGCAATTTTCGCCCGCGAGATCCTGCGCCTGGAGCTGATGCCGGAACTTGGCGGCGCGCCCGAGGCCAGCGTGCGTGGACGCATCATCCATCAGGCCCTGCACCGCTTTGCGGCCAGGCATCCCGACGCGCTCCCCGCCGACATTACCGCCGCGTTGCTCGCCGAGGCTGAGGCGGGCCTGACGCGGCTGGCTGCCCACCCGCGGGTCGCGGCCTTCTGGCGCCCCCGCTTTGCCCGCTTTGCCGACTGGTTTGCCGGCTCCGAGCCGACGCGGCGCACCGGCATCGCGCGCACCGTCAGCGAAATCTCCGGCGCCATCGGCCTTGCCGCTCCGGGCGGCCCGTTCCGGCTGACGGCGCGCGCCGATCGCATCGATATGCTGCAAGGCGGCGGCGTGCTGATCACTGACTACAAGACCGGCGCGGTGCCGAACGACGCGCGCGTCACGACGGGCCTGTCCCCGCAACTGCCGTTGGAAGCCGCCATCGCCGCCGAGGGTGGGTTCGCGGGCATCGCGGCCAGTCCGGTCTCGCTGCTGCGCTTCATCGCGGCCACCGGCGGCGAACCACCCGGCCTCGAACACGCCGTCAAATGCGACGATGTCACTGTACTCGCCGCGGAGACCCTCGCTGGCCTGACACGCCTGATCGCGCGTTTCGACGATCCGTCGACTCCCTATACTTCGCTGCGCCGCCCGGGCTTCCGCGATAGTGCGCGTTACGACGACTACGCCCATCTGGCCCGCGTCAAGGAGTGGTCGCTGTTGGCTGAGGCAGGCAACGATGAGTGATCGACCCGCAAACGCGGCGACCGTAGGGTGCAATGGGCCCGTTTCCAGGGCCGGATCACCGTGCACGGGCGAGGCAACCGGGCGCGCCCTCGGGCACCACCGTGGTGCAATACGGCCTGAGGCGGTCTATTGCACCCTACGGCGCGCGTGGAGTTGGCGATGAGTGACGCGCTTTCCCTTACCGCCGCCCAACAACGCCGCGCCACCGATCCGGCGGCCTCGGCCTGGGTCAGCGCCAATGCCGGCACCGGCAAGACCTATGTGCTGGTGCGACGCGTGCTGCGACTGCTGCTGGCAGGCTCGGCGCCTGATCGCATCTTGTGCCTCACCTTCACCAAGGCGGCGGCCGCCGAGATGGCCAACCGCCTGTTTCGCCAGCTTGCCGCCTGGGCGACGGCGAACGAGGCGCGGCTGACGCACGAGCTTGCCGAGTTGCTCGGCCGCGCACCGACCACCGCCGAATGTGCCCGCACGCGCACGTTGTTCGCCGCCGCCATCGAGACCCCTGGCGGGTTGAAAGTGCAGACCATTCACGGCTTCTGCGAGCGGCTGTTGCAGCGCTTTCCGCTCGAAGCGGGCCTGTCGCCGGGTTTCAACGTGCTCGATGAGCAGCAGACCGCCGGCTTGTTGAAGGCCAGCATCGACAGCGTGCTGGGCGAGGCCAGCGCGCCCGAAAGCGTGCTGCACGCCGCGCTGCACCGCGTCATCGCCCATGCCGGCGAGATGACCTTCGATGCGCTGCTGAAGACGGCGGTCAACGAGCGCGACCACATCAAGCTGCTGCTGCAGACCGCCCACGGCGCCGACGACCCGTTCGTCGAGATCGAAGCACGATTGCGCAAACTGCTCGGCGTGCCGCTCGAGGCGACCGAGGACGATCTGACAGCGGAGTTTTCCGGCCTGCTGAGCGATGACGCGTGCCAACACATCATCGCAGCCCTGCATACCGGCAGCGTCTCCGACCTGAACAGCGCCGACAAGCTCTCTGAGGCGCAGTTGGCAACGCGCCCGGCCGATCGCATCGCGGCCTTTTCGTCGTTCCTGTTGACCGAGAAACGCGAGCCGCGCAAGCGGCTGGCGACCAAGGCGGTGGCTGTGAACCATCCCGGCCTGCTTGAGCAGCTGACGGGCGCCGCCGAGGCCGCCGCGCAACTGACGCAACAGCGCCTCGGCCTGACGTTGGCAGTGTCCAGCGCCGCGCTGCTGCGGATCGCCGACCGGGTGATCGATCTTTATGCCACCCATAAAGACCAGGTCGCCGGCCTCGACTATGCCGACCTGATCGCCAAGACCGCGGCGCTGCTGTCCACCTCCGCCGAAACCCAGTGGGTGCTGTTCAAGCTCGATGGCGGGCTCGACCACATCCTGGTCGACGAGGCGCAGGACACCAGCCCGCTGCAATGGCAGATCGTCACCGCGCTGGCCGATGAGTTTTTCGCCGGCAGCGGCACCAGCGACATCATCCGCACCGTGTTCGCGGTGGGCGACGAGAAGCAGTCGATCTATGGCTTCCAGGGCGCCGCGCCCGAGAAGTTCGAGAGTACGGGGCGCCGGCTGGAAGCACTGGCGACCAACGCCCGCACCCCGTATTTCCGCGTCGCTCTCAACCTTTCCTTCCGCAGCGTCGCGCCGGTGCTTGATGCGGTCGATCGTGTGTTCACGACACCGGAGGCCGCCGCCGGCCTGACCGCGAGCGGCGATCCGGTCCGCCACGCCGCCCATCGCCTGGGCCAAGCCGGCCGGATCGAAATCTGGCCGACCGAGATCACCGAAGAGGCGGCGCCCGACGAGCCCTGGCTGCCCGCCGCCGCGGGCGAGACCAGCGCGCCCGAGGCCCGGCTCGCCGCGCGCATCGCCGACAGCATCGCTGGCTGGATCGCATCCGGCGAGCGCCTGGCCTCCGAAGATCGTCCGATCACACCCGGTGATGTACTCATCCTGTTGCGCAAGCGCCAACCGTTCGCGCCAGTAATCATCCGGGCCCTGAAGGCGCGCGGGCTTGCCGTGGCCGGCGCCGATCGCATCAAGGTGACGCAGCAGATCGCGGTCGAGGATCTCGTCGCGCTCGGCCAGTTCCTGCTGCTGCCGGAAGACGATCTGGCACTGGCCAGCGTGCTCAAGAGTCCGCTGCTTGGTCTTGATGATGACGATCTGTTCACGCTCGGCCACGGCCGGCGCGGCACGCTGTGGAGTTCGCTGCAGCGCCTGGCCAAGGACGACGCGCGCTATGCCGAAGCGGCAGACATCCTCAAGCGCTGGCGCTCGGAAGCCGATTTCCTGCCGCCATTCGAATTCTACTCCCGCCTGCTCGACAAGGACGGCCGCCGCGCCCGGCTGCTGACGCGCCTCGGTCCGGAAGCGGGCGACGCCATCGACGAATTCCTCAACCTCGCCATCCGGTTCGATACCGACGAACCGCCGTCGCTGCAGGGCTTTCTCGATTGGCTGTCACGCGCCGAGCCCGAGATCAAACGCGACATGGATCAGGGCCGCAACGAGGTGCGCGTGATGACCGTGCACGGCGCCAAGGGCCTGGAAGCACCGATCGTGTTCCTGCCAGACACCTGCACGGTGAAGGGTGCCGGCGACAGCGGCCTGCTACAGCTGGCCGAAGGCGAGCCGCCGGTCTGGGCCCTGAAGGGAGCCTCGGGACTGCCGGCCATCGCCACCGCCCGGGCAGCGCGCGCCGATGCCGACCGCCATGAGCGGAACCGGCTGCTCTATGTAGCCATGACGCGCGCCCGCGACCGGCTGTATGTGGCCGGCTTCGAGGGCCGGCACGGGCGCCAGGCAGGGTGCTGGTACGACCTCGTCAGCAACGGGCTGAAGGATGCGTGTGCGGTCATTCCGCAAGCAAATGGGCGCGACATCCTGCTCCTGGAGACACATCAGACCGTCCCCCCGAAGGCGAGCAAGGACGCGCTCGGTGCGGTGCTGGCGCCAGCTCCCTATCCCGATTGGGCGCTTAAGCATGCACCGCGCAGCCAGGCGCGCATGGTGCCGCTGGCGCCGTCACGCATGGCCCCGCTGGAGACCGAGGAGGGAAGCGGTGTCGCGCGCCCCGCCGATCCCGCCCCGGGACCGCGCGCGCTCGGCGGCGGTAACCGCTTCCTGCGCGGCACACTGACCCATGCGTTGCTGCAGCATCTGCCCGAGATCGCAGCGCGCAGCCGTGGGCCGGCGGCCAAGCGTTTCCTGGCAGTGCGCGCCGCCGAGTTGCCAGCCAAGGTGCGGGCAAGTATCGCCGAGGAAGTGTTGCAGATCCTCGTCGACCCGCAATTTGGTGTCGTGTTCGGACCAGGTTCGCAGGCCGAAGTGCCGATCGTTGCGGAGATTGCGCTCGCGTCGGGTCCGCCGCTGCGCATTGCCGGCCAAATCGACCGGCTGTTGGCGACCAGCGAGCGCGTCACCATTGTCGATTTCAAGACCAACCGTCCGCCACCGCACGATGTCGCGGGCATTCCGGTGGCCTATCTGCAGCAGCTGGCCGCCTACCGGCTGGCCGTGCAGCGCATCTACCCCGGTGCTACGATCGAAGCCGCGCTGCTGTGGACCTTCGAAGCCCGCCTGATGCCGGTGCCGGCGGATTTGCTCGATGGTCACGAGACGTCAATCCTGTCCGGCACGCCTTGGGTTTCAGTTGCGGTGGCAGTTGGAGGACCAGCAGGGACTTGACGTTATGCCGGCGCATTCATACCTAATCCGCCATGGGCAGGGAGCGGGTGAGTCGCCGGACGCGCCCCCTTGGCCACTATCAGGAGATACTCATGAGCACACTGGCCATTACCGACAAGACCTTCGAGGCCGAAGTGGCCAAATCGACATTGCCGGTCGTCGTCGACTTCTGGGCCGAATGGTGCGGGCCCTGCAAGGCCATCGGCCCGGCGCTGGAACAGATCGCTGGCGAGATGGGCGGCAAGGTCAAGATCACCAAGTTGAACATCGACGAGAATCCGGAAGTCACCAACCGGTTCAAAATCCTGGCGATCCCGACCCTGATGATCTTCAAGGACGGCAAGGTTGCCGCCACCCAGACTGGCGCGCTGCCCAAGAGCAAGATCGAGGACTGGATCAAGAAATCCCTTTAGCTCGCGCCCGGCGACTCCCCTCCGGGGATCCGGCCGCCAGGCGCGTTGGCTGTCGCGGGTCGCGATGCGGGCGACACTTATGCCGCTCCTACACAATCCCCGTCCGCTTGGCCGCCGCGCTCGCGGCTTCGTCGGCGGCCAAACACGCGCCCGCCAGATGCAGCGAGCCGCACACCAGCACCCGCACCGGCTTGCCGTTGGCTCGCACTGCAATCGCGGCCAGACCGTCCTCCAGGCTGGCTGCGGGCTGCGCATAGATGCTGGCGGCCAGCGCGGCGGCGGCGATCTCGTCCGGCGCATACGGACCGGCGTAGGCCCGTGACACATCCGGCACGGCGATGCCAGTGACGCTGCGCGCCAACCCGCGGAACGGTTTCAGGAACACGTCCAACGGCTTGGATTTCAGCATGCCGAGCACCAGATGCAGAGACTTTGGCGCCCGCTCCTCCAGTTCGGCCATGGTCTGGGCGACGACCGCGGCGGCTGCCGCATTGTGCCCACCATCGACCCATAGTTCGGACCCGGCCGGCAACACGGCCGCCAGACCGTTGCGCGACAGCTGTTGCAGCCGGCCGGGCCAGCTGACGCGCGTCAGACCTTTCACGATGGCTGGTTCGGACGGGGCCAGTGCGCCGAGCCGCATGGCGCAGGCCACCGCCAAGCCGGCATTGTCAATCTGGTGACGACCGGTGAGCGCTGGCAGCGGCAAGTCGAGCAGTCCGCTGTCGTCCTGATAGATCAGGCGGCCATGCTGTTCGTAGGCGTCCCAATCCTGCCCGTGCTCGGCAAGCGGAACGCGCCGCTCAGCCGCGATGGCGCGGATGCGATCCAGCGCCTCAAGCGGCTGGCGGCCGACCACGCAAGGACTCCCGGCCTTCAGGATGCCGGCCTTCTCGGTGGCGATGGCGGCCAGCGTCGGCCCCAGGAATTCCACATGATCGAGATCGATCGGGGTCAGCACCGTCAGCAGCGGCGTGGCCACCACATTGGTGGCATCGAGCCGACCGCCCAGCCCGGTCTCCAGCAGCAGGATATCGGCGGGTGTCTGAGCGAAGGCCAGCAGGGCGGCGGCCGTTTCGCCCTCGAACGAGGTCAGTGGCGCAGCGGCATTGGCGGCGATGACACGAGTAAGGCAATCAGAGAGCTGCGTCTCGCCGATGTCGCGGCTTGATCCGGGCGCATCGGCCAGACGCACGCATTCGTGGAAGCGCTGCAACGGCGGCGAATGATAGCTGTGCACGCGGCGCCCGCCGGCCTCCAGCATGGCCCGCAGCAGCGCCAGCACCGAGCCTTTGGCATTGGTGCCGGCCACATGCACGACCGGTGGCAAGCGCAACTCGGGATGGCCAAGCGCGGCCAACAGCCAGAGCATCCGACCCAGCGTGAGGTCGATGCGTTGCGGATGTAATTTACGCAGGGCGGAAAGCAAAGCGGCCGAGTTTCCTGGCCCGGCCGTCATGGTGATGGCCCGCCGATCAGGACGGCTTGCTCGGCTTGTTGCGGCTCGGGTCCATCGGGTTTACCGCCTTCACGGCAGCCGCCACTCCGGACATAGCGCTCGCCATGGTGGTCGCGGTTGCGCTGGTCACCTTGACCTCGATCGGCTTGCCCGGCCCAGTCTTGATCGGCGCCGGCAGCGCCATCATCGGGACCTCGCCCTCGCTGATCACGTTCTGCACCACCTCGGCGGCGACGATCTCGCGTTTGACTTGCGGCGGCTGGCGCATCAGCAGCCGGCAGACGCGGCTGAGCGTTGAGCGCAGATTGTGCCGATGCACGACCATATCGACCATGCCGTGGGCTAGCAGATATTCGGCGCGCTGGAAGCCTTCGGGCAACTGCTCGCGGATGGTCTGCTCGATGACGCGCGGGCCAGCGAACCCGATCAGCGCGCCCGGCTCGGCGATATGGACGTCGCCCAGCATGGCATAAGACGCGGTGACGCCGCCGGTGGTGGGGTGAGTAAGCACTACCACGTATGGAAGCCTGGCCTTGCGCAGCATCTGCACGGCGACAGTGGTGCGCGGCATCTGCATCAGCGACAGCACGCCTTCTTGCATACGCGCGCCACCTGAGGCGGCAAAGATCACGAATGGCGATTTTTTCTCGATCGCGCGCAGCATGCCGGTGACGACCGCCTCGCCCGCCGCCATGCCCAGTGATCCGCCCATGAAGCGGAAATCCTGTACCGCAGCGACCACGGGCAGCTCATCCAGCGTGCCCTCGCCGACAGTCACAGCGTCTTGCAAACCGGTTTCCTCGCGCGCATCGCGCAGACGGTCGGTATAGCGGCGCTCGTCGCGGAATTTCAGCGGATCGAGCGGCACTTCTGGAACGGCGATTTTCTCGTACTTGCCGTCATCAAAGAAGCTCTTGAAACGGTCGCCAGCCGTCATGCGCATGTGGAAATTGGAGCCCGGCATGACGAACTGATTGGCTTCGAGGTCCTTGTAATAGACCATCTGGCCGGTCTCGGGACATTTCACCCAGAGATTGTCGGGCGTCTCGCGCTTGCGCCAGATACCGCGGATTTTCGGGCGGACGACGCTGCTGATCCAGTTCACGGGTTGCTAGCCTTCTACAGGTTGGATGTTGGGCTCATCCCAGCCGCCACAATGAGGCACAACTTGGGAGCCGCAACATCGCAGGTGTCGCACGTCACTAGGACGTATTGACGCCGACTCACTCACAAACATGGGGTGCAGGTTAATCCTTCGCCAGCGCTTGCGATAGTTTTTGTACCATTTTAACCACAGTTCCGATCATCTTTGGCCCCGATTTGCCCGATTTGCCCAAATTTGCCTCGATGGCGTCAACCAGAACCGAGCCAACCACCACCGCATCGGCGCCGGCGGCGATGGCCTTGGCCTGCTCTGCAGTTTTCACGCCAAAGCCCACGGCCACCGGCAGTTTGGTCTGCCGCTTGATGCGTGCCACCTGGGTATGCACCTGAGTGACATCGGGCGCCTTGGTGCCGGTGATGCCCGCAATCGAGACGTAGTAGACGAAGCCCGAGGTGTTTTTGAGTACCGCAGGCAGCCGCTTGTCGTCGGTGGTGGGGGTGGCGAGGCGGATGAAGTTGATGCCGCGCTTGACGGCAGGCAAGCACAGCTCGTCATCGGCCTCCGGCGGCAGATCGACGATGATCAGCCCATCAACGCCGGCAGCCTTGGCATCGTCGAGGAATTTTTCGCCCGGATAGACATAGATCGGATTGTAGTAGCCCATCAGCACGATCGGGGTGGTGGCGTCGGTCTTGCGGAAGTCGCGCACCAGCTCGAGCGTGTGCGCCATTTTATGCCCGGCCTTCAGGGCCCGCAGCGACGACGCCTGGATGGCCGGACCGTCCGCCATCGGATCGGAGAACGGCATGCCGAGTTCGATGATGTCGGCCCCGGCGGCGGGCAGCGCTTTGAGGAGCGCGCGCGAAGTTTCGAGATCCGGGTCGCCGGCGGTGATGAAGGTGACGAGGCCCGCGCGTTTCTTGGCGGCGAGTTCCGCGAAGCGGGTTTCGATGCGGGTGGGCGAAATCTTCTTCTTGTCTGGCGAATGCTCGGTCTTGATAGCTTCAACAATGGACTGCAGCGACCTAAGATCCAACGTAACAGTCTCCCAAATCGATTGCGGATCGACCCGCTGATAGCCGTGTCTCAGAATGTTTCCAATCTGATGAATTTCTTTCCACGGCGTTGTCGGATGTTCGCCTCTGTCATCCTCAGGAATGTACCTCGACGCTTCAGAGATAATTTCTATGGCCCGTTCAACCGCAAATCGGAGCATCTGATCCGATTTGAAATCCGATAGCGTCTTTCCAGCAGTAATTTTCAAGGCGAACTCGATATTCGACAAGATGTCGTCAAGCCTTTGAACAATTGATCGTTGCGTCATTACAATACCCTGATGGAGCTTTGTTCAATATCTGACTTGAGCAGCGGATGGAGAGACGTGCGCGTCCCGACATCGACGTTCGTCCCAAGAAGTTCCTGCAATCGGAGTTGGAGTCGCGCCAACTCGATCAATCCGAATTTCTTCTTGAAATTTCGGTCGATAAAAAGGTCAACATCCGAACTCGGTTTCGCTTCGTCACGGGCCACCGAGCCGTAGAGGTACAAAGACTCTGCACCCAGATCCCGGATCTCATCAGCGTGAGACTTCAAGATCTCAATGACTTCATTGCGCGTCATGGCATCACCTCCTACATCTTCATCCCGAGATGATCCGCCACCGAGAAGATATCCTTGTCGCCGCGCCCACACATGTTCATCACCAGAAGATTATCACTCTTCAACTTCGGCGCCAACTTCCGCACATAGGCCAGCGCATGGGCCGGCTCCAGGGCGGGAATGATCCCTTCCAGCCTGGTGCACAGTTGGAACGCCTCCAGCGCCTCCTTGTCGGTCGCCGACACATAGGTGACGCGGCCAGTATCCCTTAACCAGGAATGCTCCGGACCAACGCCGGGATAATCCAACCCGGCCGAGATCGAGTGGCCTTCGAGGATCTGTCCGTCGTCGTCCTGCAGCAGATAGGTGCGATTGCCGTGCAACACGCCGGGTTTGCCACCGTTCATGGACGCGGCGTGGCCATTCTCTACTTCGAGCCCGTGACCGCCGGCCTCGACGCCGTAGATGGCGACGGACGTGTCATCCAGGAATGGATGGAACAGACCCATGGCGTTCGAGCCGCCGCCGATGCAGGCCACCAGCGTATCGGGCAGCCGACCTTCCAGGCCCATCATCTGCTCGCGCGTCTCCTTGCCGATGATTGACTGGAAGTCGCGCACCATGGCCGGATACGGATGCGGGCCAGCCACTGTACCGATGATATAATAGGTATCGTGAACGTTTGACACCCAGTCGCGCAGCGCCTCGTTCATGGCGTCCTTGAGGGTCGCATTGCCCGAGAGCGCGGGTCGCACCTCGGCGCCGAGCAGTTTCATGCGGAACACGTTCGGCTTCTGGCGCTCAATGTCGGTCGCGCCCATATAGACCACGCAGGGCAGACCGAAGCGCGCACAGACAGTTGCCACGGCGACCCCATGCTGGCCCGCTCCGGTCTCGGCGATGATGCGTGTCTTGCCCATGCGGCGCGCCAGCAGGATCTGGCCGAGACAATTGTTGATCTTGTGCGAGCCGGTGTGGTTCAACTCGTCGCGCTTGAAGTAGATCTTGGCGCCCTTCAGCTGCTCGGTCATCCGCTCGGCGAAATACAGCGGCGACGGGCGGCCGGTATAGTGCGCGTGCAGATTGTCCAATTCGGCCTTGAAACTGGGGTCTGTTTTGGCCTTTTCGTAGGCTGATTCCAGCTCAAGGATGTTCGGCATCAGCGTCTCGGCCACGAAGCGGCCGCCATAGAGGCCGAAATGGCCGCGCTCGTCAGGGCCGGTACGGAAGCTGTTCAGTTGTTTGGCGGTCGGCATTTGCTTGGCACCTATCTTGCGGGGTATTGGCAGCGTGCAGCCGCGATGAAACGTTGAATGAGTAGGTTGTCCTTGACTCCCGGAGCGCTCTCGACGCCGGACGACACGTCAACCATCGGTGTTCGGGTCAGCCGGATCGCCTCGGCGACATTGGCGGGGTTGAGCCCGCCCGACAGCATGAACGGGCCCTTGTCCGACTCGCCCTCGATGGCGCGCCAGTCAAAGGCGATGCCATTGCCGCCAGGCAGTTCGCCCGCCATCGGCTTGGCGTCAAACAGGATGAATGCCGCTGCGCCGCGATAGACCTCGGCGGCCAACGCATCCGCGGGCGCGGCGACCGGTATGGCCTTGATCACGGGCACGCCCCAGCGCGCCGCGAGTTCGCGAACCCGTTCGGGCGTCTCGCGGCCATGCAGCTGGAGGTAGTCCGGCCGCACCTGGGCGATGACGTCTGCCACCAAGGCATCGTCCGGATCGACCAGCAGCGAGACCACTTTCGCCTTGCCGCGCGCCGCAGCGGCGAGCAGCCCGGCCGTCGCCGGACTGATATGGCGCGGACTGCGCGGATAGTGCACGAACCCGACCAGGTCCGCTCCCGCCGCAAGGGCGGTTGCGAGCGTGTCGGGCGTGGACAGTCCACAGATCTTGATCTGAACGGGCATGGTGTATTACGTAAGCTGATCGTCAGATTACGAATTATATCTGAAAAAGGCGCGACCCGGCTCAAAAGCTCGGGTCGAACACCTCAGCGCGAGCCGAGGGCGCGCCACCACGCGCGGCGGCGGCTGTTTGGTCGGCTGGAGGTGATGCCTACCGTCCCGGCATAAACCGCAAAAACTGCCTGTGTCGCCTTAGCGGCCATAGCCGAGCTTCACCGTTTGTCCGCCGCGCCGCGATCCCGTACTGGGAGGAACTGCCGCGCCAGCCTCGACCTGATCCCGGGTCAGTCTATCAGCCTCGGACTTCCATTGATAGGCCTCGCGCGATTTATGCCGCGCGGTGCGGCGCCATTTGCCCTGGCCAAGCCAAGTGGCGAAACCGCCCAATAGCAGGCCAGACATGAACAGCAGAAACATCAGCAGGGACAGCGGCAGAGCCACCGCCAGGGGCGTCGCGGCCCGTCCGAACGGGTCGAGATTGAGCGTGATCATCTGCCGGTTGGCAATGCCGATCGGCATCACGACGGTGGCAATGGCCACACCGAACAGGACCCACAAGAACCGCCGCATGATGCTTTATCTCACTCCCTTGGCGGACTTTGCCTCGGCGCGCGGGCGCCCTGGCTTGCCCGGCACCGGCACTGGCGCCGCAGTTGGCTTGACCGCCTTGGCCGTCGCCAGCTTGCCGCCATTGCGGCCCGCCGTCTTGGCGGCCGGCTTGGCCGTCCGGTTCAGCCGTTCGCGTAGCTCGCGCCCCGACTTGAAGAACGGCACGAACTTTTCTTCCACCTTCACCGCGTCCCCAGTGCGTGGATTGCGCCCGACCCGCGGTTCGCGATGCTTGACCGTGAAGGCGCCAAAGCCGCGCAGCTCCACCCGGTCGCCCCGCGCCAGCGCATCGACGATCTCGTCCAGCACCACATTGACGATGCGCTCGATGTCCTTGTGGAACAGGTGATGATTGCCATCGGCAATCTTCGCAATCAACTCAGACTTAATCACAACCCAGCCCTCCCAGCCCGCATGGCCCCCCTGAACACCGCTGCGACCTGCGGCGATCCTATTGTATTAGCGGACTAATTGGCTGCAACGTGCCAGACGGACAATAACCCGTCAAGCCGAAGCCGACTCAATGTCGATTCACCGAATATCCGTGTAGCGATCGCTTCGACATAACCGGCCAGCTCGCTGCTTGGTGTCGCACCTGCTTCGCCGAACAACCTTCCAAAGCCGTCGGGGCGCCGCGGTCGCCGATCGATGACCGGCAGTTTGGCGGCCAGACCCTTGTCTTTTTCCAGCCAGGCGATGGCGTCGTCCTCGCCGCCAATGGCATCGACCAGCTTGTATTGCAGCGCTTGGCGGCCGGAATAAATGCTGCCGGCTTCCAGCCCCGGCACGGCCGCGGGCGTGATGTGGCGTCGCGCGGTCACCAGGCCCTGGAACCAGACCTGACCTTCCTTGACCAGGCTCTCGGCCAGCTGCTTGCCCGGCTCGTCCAGCGGCTGGAACATCGAGGGCGAGGCCTTCAACGCACCGCTCTTGATCTCGCGCATCTTGATGCCGATCTTATCGAGCGCCTCGGCGACTTCCGGGTACTGGAAGATGACGCCGACCGAGCCGGTGATGGTGTTGCCATGGACAAAGATGCGATCGGTGGCGATACTGACCATATAGGCCGCGGAGGTGGCGATGGTGCCGCCGACTGCGACGACCGGCTTCTTTTTGGCCAGTTCCGTGATCGCGGTATAGAGAACTTCGCCACCCGTAGTGGTACCGCCGGGGCTATCGACGGCCAGCAGCACCGCCTTGACGTTGGCGTCCTCGCCCAGCGCTTTTAAGAGCTTGATCTGCTCGCGGTCCTCGACGATCAAGCCGGTGATGCCGACCCGCGCGATGTGCGCGCCGTGGCCGAGCCAGCCCTCATGCTCGTCGCCGCGGCTCAACCCGAACAGCGTGCCGAGCAGGACCAGCCCCAACACGCCGGCAATGATGCGCCAGCGCCAGACCCGGCGTTTGAGGTCACGTTTGTCCAAGGCAAGTTCGATATCGGTGCTCATGGGGGCTCCTGGGGACATGATGTTCATCTTCAGCCTGACCGGCGCCGATGGTCAAATGTTGTCGCCGAAGATGAGCATCATGTTGCCAATGAAATGGGCGCCGGCTCTGCTTTGCGCAAGACCGGCGCCCATCATGTCAGTCCAGTCTCGGACGACTACTTCGACATCGCGTCCAACTTGCCCATGATGCCATCGAGGGCCGGCTTGACGATCGGACCGGCGGCCGAGTTGGCCAGCGCGGCGGTGACCAGCGGACCGAGCACGCCCAGCGCGCTCTTGGCCAGGCCCTGCAGCACCGGCTTGCCTTCGGCCGGGATCTGACCGGCGACACCGGCGATCTTGTCGAAGGCACCCTGGGCGTCGGTCAGGCTCGGCAGGGCGGCGTTGGCCGATGCCGCGTCCTTGATGGTCGGCAGCGCGGTGGTCAGCTTGCCGAGCGCGCCGTTGAAGGTGCCGGTAATGTCGAGATCGCCAACCTTCAGCATGGCCGGAGCGGTAACGGCGGGAACCGTGACGGCGGGGACGGTCGGAACCGTCGGCGTGCCGCGGCCAGCCAGGAACCAGGCGATGGCGGCAAGGGCCACCAGGCCGATCAGCCAATACAGCCAGTTCGAACCACCCTCGGTTGCCTCGGCTGTCCTGGCCATGGTCGAGGTGGCTGTCTTGCTGGCCGACGACATGGTGCTGGAAGCAGCACTGGTTGCCGAGCTTGCCGCCTTGCTGGCCATGCTGGAAGCACCGGCTGCGCCCGCAGCCATCGTGCCCATGGCGCCATCGAGCAATCCGCTGCCCGCCAGCAGTTTGGTGAAATCAGCCGGCATGGCGGCCTGGATGTTCGACTTCTGGTCGCCGAGCAGCTTGGACAGGCCACCGGCATCGAGGCCCATGGACTTCTGCTGCTGGCCGAGCGAACCCAGCACCAACGGCACCAATGCGCCGATCAGACCCTTGCTGGCGATGTCGCCGAGGCCAGAGAACTTGCCGACTGCGCCAGCCAGCTGGCCGAGCGCGGAATTGCCGAGCAATGAACCAAGGATGTTGGTGCCCGTCGTGGCCAGCGCGCCCTGGCCAGCGCCACCAAGCACGCTGCCCAGATTGCCCATCAGGCCTGGATCGAGCTTGGAGATCGCATTGGTGATCAGCGAGCCGCCATTGGGCTGCGCGGAAACACCGACAAGGCTGCCGAGAATGGACGGAATGAGCGCGCCCACGGCCTTGCCGACCAGCGACTTGTCGCCGCCGATGCCGGAGGCCAGCTTGCCCAACAGGTCGGGAGTAAGCAGCTGCATAATAATCGAAACGAGATTCATGATCGGATCCTTTCGCAAACCAGAGGCGCCATGCCATTGGGGAGCGGACTGAGCATTAGCACATGCCTCGCAAGGCACGCACCGGCCTAGACCGCGCGTGTTGCACTGCAGCTTTAAGCACAGGGCGGGGCCGCGGTCGACAGCCTTTCGCGGTGAAAGGCTCAATAGGTGCGTTTTGCCTACGCGGCGCTCGGTCTGGCACGCATGGTTTTGCTCGCAAACGGGAAACCCTAAGCTCGTGCAATCAAGCCGCGCGCGCAGATGCACAAAGCGCAAGATTTGCGTACTCGCACGGCGTGCACCGTCGAGGATATCGGGCAGCGGAGCACACCCGCCGGCCGTCCGGGCGCCTTGGGGGCGTCTTTTTCCAAGCCATCCCGGCCACCGCCATCTTCCACCCCGCGTCCGACGGTCGACACGCCCCGTGGCGGTAGAAGTTGAAGTGAATAGTAAAGCAATACTGCAACTATTTCAAGTATTTTCAGTATGCAATCGTTGAAACGACTGTGCCCGGTGTCAGATACTTGTTTTTTCCCAGTGTCTGACACCCGTAGCTTCCGGTGTGGGGCCTCTTCCGAAACGGATTTGTTGACATCGAACACCGTGCGGACGGAGCCAATGGCGCGTTCAGGCCGCCGGCGTGAAGGTATAGCCGTCGCCGTCCTTGACCACCTTGCCGGCGGCCGGGAACGGATAGTGATAGCCCATGATCATCGCGCCTTCCGAGATCGCGCGGTCCATCATGGCGCGGCGGCCCTTCTCGGCCATGTCGCCGTCCATGTCGAACTGCACGTGCCAGTTCGGATGCTTCAGGAACAGCGCCGGGATGTTGGAAACGTCGCCCAGGATGTAGAGCACGTCCTTGCCCGACGAGAGCTGGAACGAGGTATGCCCCGGCGTATGGCCGTAGGTGGCGACCGAGCGCAGGCCCGGCAGCACCTCGACGTCGGCCTCGATCTTGCGCACGTTCTTGAGCGCGGCGAACACTTGCTGCTGGCGGTCGATCATGCCCTTCATGCCTTCGGGCATCTTTCCGGCCAGCGCCGCATCGGTCCAGAACGCATGCTCCTTGGCCCCCACGATGACCTCGGCTCCGGGGAACACCGGCTGGTTGTCCTTGCTGAGCAGCCCGAACACATGGTCGGGATGGATATGCGTGACCACGATGGTCTCGATTTTGGAGGGATCGATGCCGGCCGCCGCCATGCCCTTGCTCATCATCAGTCCCGCGGTCGGCGCGACCTGCCCGCCCGTGCCGGCATCGAACATGACGTATTTGCCGCCGATCTTGGCCACCATGACCGAGAAGGTGATGCGCACTTTGTCGTCGGGCAGGCCGGCGGCCACGAGCGCCTTCTTGGTGTCCTCGACGGAAACGTCCTTGATGAACCCGGGATCGTGGTCCTTCTCCCAGACGCCGTCATAGAGCGCGGTCATCTCGACATCGCCGACCTTGAATTTGTAGAAACCGGCCTCGGTGGCGGTGGCGGCCGCAGCGGGCGACGCGCCCAGGATCGTGAAGCGGCGGTCTAGGCCGAACACGGCGCCGGCCGTGGCGGCGGACACGATCATGTCGCGGCGGGAGAAGGTGACGGTCATGGGGTGGGCTCCTTGGGGTGGGAGGCGGGAGTCCGACTGTGGTCCATGCAGGTGCATATGGCAAGTGGCGACGGTGTCAGGCACCTTGCGGCTCGCAAGGGACTGAGGCCCAGGTCGCGCCGGACTGAGTGTCAGTTGTTCATGGCGAGCCTGGGACATCGCCCAGTTGCTTCTGTTGCAATTTATAGCACAACGTGCTACAGGCATAATTGCAGGCAGGGTAGTTGACGTGCAGGTTTTCGTCACCAAGACGTTCCGGCGTTTTCAGCGCAAGGAGCGGATCAGCGAGCAAGCCTTGTGGCAAGCCATCGACCGGGCGGACGCTGGAACCATCGACGCCGATCTCGGCCAGGGACTTATCAAGCAGCGTGTGGCGCGTCCCGGCCAGGGCCGAAGCGGAGGCTACCGGACCATCATTGCGTATCGCTCGGGGCAGCGCGCGGTATTTCTCTTTGGGTTCGCCAAGAGCACGCTGGACAACATCGATGGGGCTATGCTGTCGCATTGGCAAACCATCGGAGCCGACCTGATGGCGGCGAGTGACAAAGCGATTCAGACGGCCGTTGACCAAAGTGAATTGACAGAGGTGCAGCCATGACGACGAGATCGACGGAAGCCGCCCGCATGCGCGCTGAACTGCTGGAAACCGCGCGCGGCCTGCATCGCGTGGGCATCATCAGCGACGGCGCCCTGGACAAGATCACCGCGCGTCAGGTCGATTTCGACATGTTCCCCAAACTCAATCCGCCGAGCGGGGCCGAGATCGTGGCCATGCGTGAACGTGCCAAGATGAGCCAGGCCGTGTTCGCGCGTGTGCTGAATGTCGGGACCAGCACGCTCAGCCAATGGGAGCGCGAGGAAAAGCGTCCACGAGGTGCCGCAGCGCGCTTGCTGGCGGTGGTGAAGCAGCGGGGTGTGCGGGGGGTTTTGTAGGGGGCGGGACGAATCAGTGATTCGTAAATAGACCACTTCGCTTAGCAGCAAGAACGTCGCGCAAATGCTTTTCCATGCGCAAACGTTGCAATTTTGCACCATTATCGCCTGTCTTGCGGCAAAACGATGACAATTCATGCGATCACGACGCAAGCACTCTTGACCATCGAGTGCTAACCGAGCACAACGCAATATATGTAACAAGTAATGAGAGGCCGCCAAGCTCCACCCCGGCGGCCCCTCATGTCGAGCACCCCATCTCCAGCAAGAGCCGGGACCCTCGTAATTGTACAGAGCGCGCACGTATTTCTTGCGCCTGATCACGTATCAGTAGCTGCCCCGGCTTTCTCCTACAAAGAGAAAGTCACGTTATGCACTATGTAAACTCAAGCGCTATCTGCGCCGTCGACTGGATCGAGCGGCCTGTCGGCCTTCTTGTCATTTTCACTACTAGTACGACGGTGTACACGTATCACGGCGTACCCAAGTCGCTATTCCTGGGCCTGCTATCAGCGGCCTCAAAGGGCACCTACTTCAACGCCCACATCCGCGACAAGTATCCCTGTTCCCACTGAGAACCTACGCAAAACCTTCCGCTTCCCTATCCGGAAGCAGTCCGCAATTCGCGCGCTTGTCAGTCGGAATCTCCGAATCAGTCGACGCTCATACAAACACGAGCGAATCGACTTTGCAATACGGCATGCGCGCCGCTTGGAGAACTACTATGCGCATTACGAAGCACCATATCAAGAATGCCGCAATATATCTGAACGGTATACCAGAGAATTCTGTCTTCAGAGTAATGTCGCGACTGGACAAGTCTTCGTTCCATCAACTAATCCGTGCGGGCTTCCAGGCCTCCGCGACACATGGCTCCACGATTTTGCCCAGCAGCATTGGCCCGACAACTCGGCTCAACGCCAACGGTCGATGGATCGTGCAGAGGCACCTACCGAAGGAATTGAGATACATCCGCACTGTCTACTGGAAATGGGAGCAATTCTCAGGGAACGACCGGGAAGAACATGAAGGCATGAAGGATATCTACCGCCTCTGTTACCTCAGGGACTTCGTGGCACCTCCTTCCGTCGAGGTAACACTGACGTTTGCAGGCGATCAGATTTGCGCCACGACGCCTGAACTCACGAAGACCACAGGCCTGAAGATCACAACATACACTGCGTGAACCTGATGCTGGAATTGTTCGGTCACTGCGACCTCGTATCGGAAGATCTCAATTCTCTCCAGATGCCTCGGATCCGGAAGGCAAACTGGCGGATGCTGCCGCCGGGCGAGTACCCCTGGGAGAAACTTGAACGCCACATCCAAAACGCCACGAGCGGCCGGTCTGCTGACACGCAACGTGTGATTTGGGACAGACAAGATGCGATCAAAAGCCTTTCTCCCGACGAGATTTTTGTCGGGGAAGCGGGATTTGGCGACTATCTCGCGTATGTCTTCAAGAGCCGGAACTTGGTTGTGCTGGAAAGCGTCAGGAAGGACAACGCAATCTACGCTTTTGGCCTGGATTGGAAGCGCGTCTCTCAGCTTTCCAAGGCGGAAATCTTGCGCGACAATCTGCAATTAGCACGGATTGTACACACAAACGGCTGGAAGACCAACCTTACAGGACTTCTGACCAAAATGAGTGCAGCCTAGTTTAGGAAGTAGGTTGGATTGGGGGAGCCAACCTACTTCTTCCACAGTCCCCGGCCCTTCGGCGCCACCTTCCTTGCCACCGCCTTCTCCTCAAACAGCGCCACCAGCTGATCCGTCATCGCGCCCGCCAGCTCGCTCGGGTCGGTGATCGTCACCGCCCTCTGATAATACCGCGTCACGTCGTGCCCGATGCCGATCGCCATCAGTTCGACCGGCGACTTGGCCTCGATCTCGTTGATGACTTGGCGCAGGTGCAGCTCCAGGTACGATCCGCTGTTCACGGACAAAGTCGAATCATCCACCGGCGCGCCGTCCGAGATCATCATCAGGATGCGCCGTTGCTCTGGCCGCGCCAGCATGCGGCGGTGCGCCCAGGCCAGGGCCTCGCCGTCGATGTTCTCCTTCAATAACCCCTCGCGCATCATCAACGCCAGATTGCGCCGGGCGCGACGCCACGGGGTATCGGCTGTTTTATAAATGATGTGGCGCAGATCGTTCAGACGGCCCGGCGCGGGTGGCTTGCCGCCCGCCAGCCATTGTTCGCGCGCCTGCCCGCCCTTCCAGGCGCGGGTCGTGAAGCCCAGAATCTCCACCTTCACGCCGCAGCGCTCCAGGGTGCGGGCGAGGATGTCGGCGCAGCAGGCCGCGACCATGATGGGGCGGCCGCGCATGGAACCGGAATTGTCCAGCAGCAGCGTCACCACCGTGTCGCGGAATTCGGTGTCGCGCTCGTGCTTGAAGCTGAGCGCGTGCATGGGATCGATGACCACGCGGGTCAACCGGGCGGCGTCGAGCGTGCCCTCTTCCAAATCGAAATCCCACGAGCGGTTCTGCTGCGCCAGCAAACGCCGCTGCAATTTATTGGCGAGCCGCGAGACCGCGCCCGAGAGCGAGCGCAGTTCCTTGTCGAGGAAGGCGCGCAGCCGCTCCAGTTCTTCGGGCGCGCAGAGATCTTCGGCTTCCATCTCTTCGTCGTGCAGACGTGAGAAGACCTTGTAGCCAAAGGCCTCCGGGTTATCGAGCACGTTGAAGTTGGGGCGGAACGGGTCGTCGCCGTCGGCCTCCTGGCTGTCGTCGGTCTCGACATCGAACTCGTCGCTGTCGGCAGCTTCCGAGGTTTCGGTTTCCTCGCCGCTGTCGCCGTCGGCCATCTCCTGCTGGCTGGCGCTCTCCTGTTGGTCGCCGCTTTCGCCGTTCTCGGCGCCCTCTTCGTCCTGCTGGTCCGGATCGTCCTCCTGGTCGCCTTCGGAACCATCCTGATCGCCGGGCTCCATGTCCTCCATCAGCTCCAGCTTGGTCAGCACGCTGGTCATCAGCTTGCCGAATTCGCGCTGATTCTCGACCAGGGATTTCAGCTGCAGGAGCTTGTCGCCGGCCTTCTCCTCGACCCACGGACGCCACAGATCGACGATCTTTTTGGCCTGCTTGGGGGGCGCGCGGCCGGTCAGTTTCTCGCGCACCAGGAGAGCAAGAGCGTCCTCCATCGGCGCGTCTTCGCGCTTGGAGATCTCGGCAAAGCGGGCGTGCGCGTAGTGGCTCTCGGTTTTCGCCGACAGGTTCTCCGCCATGCCGATCATGCGGTTGGCGCCCAGCGCTTCCACGCGCGCGCGCTCGACCGCCTCGAACACGCTGCGGGCCTGGCCGGCGGGCGGCGCCAGGCGGGCGTGCACCTTGGGGTCATGACAGGCCGCGGTCAGCGAGAGCGAGTCCGCATGCCCGCGCAGGATCGCGACCTCGGCCGGCGACGGCGCGCGCGAGGGCTCGGGCAGCTTCATGATCTTGCCGTCCAGCACGGGCGCGCCGGGGGCGAAATTCACCTGCATCTCGCCATCGGCGGCGACGGCGCGGGCACACAGTGCGATGGCGCGCTTCAGCGGCTCGGCGGGCGCTTCCTTGCGCTTGTTGGTGGAGGGGGAGGTGGCCATGGTCTAGCTGACCCTCACGCTCTGGGCTTCTTGAGGACGCCGCCGGTGCGCGGCGAGTACTCGGCCGTATGGAGGCCCCAGGCGTAAACGCCTGCGATCACAACCAGCGCGATGGCGGTGTAGAAGCTGCGCGAGAACGAGAAAATCGCCAGCGCCCAGAGCCCGAATTGCACGGCGCCGACGCGCCACTTCCTGAGCAAAAGGCTGCCCAGGCCGGGGATGATGAAGTTTAACAAGAGGGCGATATGTCGGATCAAGATAGTGTTCCTGACTCAGGTGTGGACCTGGTAGTTTGCAGCATATCAGGGTTTTGGAAAGAATCGTGCGATCTGAACTTCGATCCCTGGTGGATCTAGACGTAATCGCCCCTTGCCCATCATTTGGGTCAAGATCGAGCCATCTGCCTGCCTGCTATGCAGGATGAGCGGCGGTTGCCCTGGGTCAACGATCAGGAAATGTTTGACGCTCTTCAGCGAGAAATACCCCTTCAACTTTGCTGAGGCATCAATATAGCGCGTCGAGGGTGAAAGAACCTCAACAACGATTGTCGGGTTGGGAACTTCAACTGACTTTGGCGGCAGTTTCTGACCGCAATACACCAAAGCGTCGGGCTCGTGAGCCGTGTCAACATCGACGCGCACTGTCATGCCATCCGGTAGCATGCGGCATGGAATTTTCGCTGCCTTGATGGCGCGTTCAAGTTCCTTTTGCACTGCGTATTTGGTTTCGGCGTGATACGACCGCTCGGGCGACATGGCGTAGACTTGACCAGCATAGAGCTCAAAGCGGCCCGGCTGATCCACATACCAAAGTAGGAACTCGTCAACGGTCATATGAGTTTCAGGCAGCTTCGGCCTGGTAATGGCGGTCATGGCGCTGAGACCTGTTGCAAACACGGATAGGATTAGCTCATCACCACGTTGGCCGCGCTTTCCGGCAATTCCTCGCCAAAACAGCGCTGGTAGAATTCGGCGACCTGCCCACGTTCCAGCTCATCGCACTTGTTCAGGAAGGTCAGCCGGAAGGCAAAGCCGACATTGTTGAAGATCTCGGCATTCTCGGCCCAGGTGATGACGGTGCGCGGGCTCATCACGGTGGAGAGGTCGCCGTTCATGAAGGCGTTGCGCGTCAGATCCGCCACCCGCACCATGTTGGAGACGATGCCGGCCTTGGCCTTTTTGCTGAAGCTCTTGACCTTGCTGAGCACGATCTTGGTCTCGGCGTCGTGCGGCAGATAGTTCAGTGTCGTGACGATCGACCAGCGGTCCATCTGGCCCTGGTTGATCTGCTGCGTGCCGTGGTAGAGGCCGGAGGTATCGCCGAGTCCAATGGTGTTGGTGGTCGAAAACAGCCGGAAGGCAGGGTGCGCGCGAATAACTTTGCTCTGATCCAGCAGCGTCAGCTTGCCCGACTGCTCCAGCACACGCTGGATGACGAACATGACGTCCGGGCGGCCGGCGTCGTATTCGTCAAAGCACAACGCAGTGTTGGACTGCAGCGCATAGGGCAGGATGCCCTCGCGGAATTCGGTGATCTGCTTGCCGTCCTTCAGCACGATGGCGTCCTTGCCGACCAGATCGATGCGGCTGACGTGGCTGTCGAGATTGACGCGGATGCACGGCCAGTTGAGCCGGGCGGCGACCTGCTCGATATGGGTGGATTTGCCGGTGCCGTGGTAGCCCTGGATCATGACGCGGCGGTTGTGCGCAAAACCGGCCAGGATCGCGAGCGTGGTGTCGCGGTCAAAAATGTAGTCCGGATCGGTATCGGGGACATGCGCGTCCGGCTTGGAATAGGCCGGCACCTCGAAATCGGCGTCGAGACCGAAAACCTGGCGCACGGAAATCTTCATATCGGGCAATGGGGCAACGGTGGCAGCAGCGCTGAGGCTCATGATTTATGCGGTCCGGTTATGGGTGGCGTGGCCAATGGGGGCCGAAACGCCTGTTCTGGGGGAAAATTCCGCGCGCGTCGAGGGGCGGATTGGTCGCTGGGGACATGATGTTCATCGCCAGCCACCTCCGTCAGCAGAAATGTATCGCTGACGGCGCGCTGGCGATGAACTTCGTGTCCCCGTTTCTGCGCCAAGTCAACGGGGGCACGAAGTTCATTTTCGGCTTGCGGCCGCGCCGTAGCCTTCAGGGACGGAGCAGGCCGAAACTGAACATCATGTCCCCAGCGCCGCTTCCTCGATCACCCAATCGCGGAAGGCTTCCACCCGCTTGTCGGGCGCGCCCTGATCCTGCACCATGTAGTAGGAGATCTTCAACGGCAGCGCGATGTCGAACGGGATCACCAGACGGCCGGCCGCCAGATCGGCCGTCGCCAGTGGCTTCAGGCTCAGCGCCACGCCCTGGCCCATGATGGCGGCCTCCAGCGCCTGCGTCGCCTGATCGAAATGGATGCCGCGCGTGCCGTCAGCCTTGTCGAGGCCGGCCAGCGCCATCCAGTCGCTCCAGGTCGGGTTCTCGGGATATTTCGTGTTGTCGTGCAAGAGTGTATGCTCCAGCAGATCGGCAGGCTTTTCCAGGTTCACCTGCTCCAGATAGCCGGGGCTGCACAGTGGCACGGCCTCCACGGCCATCAGCTTGGTGGCCTTGCAGCCGGGGAACCGCCCGCGCCCGAACGGGATGGCGATATCGATCTCTTTCTGGCGCAGCGCGGCGCTGATGGCGGCCGGCGGCACATTCTCGGAGATCAGGTCGGCCGAGGATGACAGCTCGATATCGATATCGGGTTGGCGGGCCAGAAACCGGTTCAAGCGCGGCGCCACCCACTTGGCAGCGAACGACGGCGCGGCCAGCACGCGCAGAGTGCGGCGGCCGGTGACGGCGCGCAATTGCTGCACTGCAAGAGACAAGTTCTCAAATCCCTCCTGCAGCTTAGGCAAAGCAGCGTGGCCGACCTGGGACAGCTCAAACCGGCCTTCTGTCCGATTAAAGAGTGCAACCCCGAAGTATTCTTCGAGTTTTTTGACCTGGTGACTGACCGCCGCGGGTGTCACATTCAGCTCAACTGCCGCTTTTCGAACACTTTGGTGGCGTGCGACCACCTCGAATGTTTTCAAAGCGTTAAGATGTGAGAGATGTTGGCTCATGATCGGAAAGATATAGGCCTGTTTAGTTTTTCTTGCAAGACAGCGCAAAAGAAGGAAATTGCTGCGGTGCACAAGCTGACATAGGTTGGGGTCAGTGGCAAGCACGGGCACAGACCTGAGCTGTCGAGATGAGCACGTAGAATTACGAATGAGGTTGAAGATCATGAGCACCCTGAGCACCCGTCTGCAGAGCCTTTCGAGCGACGTTGCCCTCTATCTGGCCCGTCGGCGCGACCGCAAGTTGCTGCTGGCCCTTGACGACCGCACGCTCGCCGATATCAGCATTTCGCGCGAATTGTTGACCTCCGGCGTCAAGTCCTGGCCCTGGCGCCTGGATGCCGACGACCATGCAGTCAACCTGGCCGCCGGCCGCTTCAAGAGCGCAGTGCGCGAACTGGAGAGCTACAACGACAGCGAACTGGCCGACCTCGGCATCAGCCGTGGCGCCATCCGCGATGCTGTCCTGCACGGCCGCCCCGGCGTCGACCTGCCGGTGAACGACAACGACTATGCGCGGGCCGCATAACGAATTTACAACGACGTCTCAGTTGCGATGGAACCCGGGTGCGCCTTGACGGCTCGCCCGGGTTTTGTTTTGGGACTCGGGGCAAAGCCTGCCGGAGTATCGATCCGGTTCTTTTCCTTGGCAAACGGGCTGAGGCCCAACCAACTCTGCATCGCCTTGGCGATCGAGGCGTCTCCGATCAGTTCGATGTCCCCCGCATCGACCTCGCGCTGTACGGTCGACAGCCCCATCCACACCGCGGTCATACTACGCACCGCGCTGCGAACGTAGAGGTCGATGTCGAAACCCGGATGCACCGAGCAGAGATCGACCTCGCCCTGGTCAATCACCAGCCACCAGGACTGCTTGGCCGGGATTAGCTCGGGATAAAGAAAGTGAATGGTGCAGCGCCGGGGCGGCAGCGGCGTCGGGTCGAGATGACGGCGCATGTCCCACATCAGCAGCGAGGGATCGAGGTTTTTCAGCGAAACCGAGGATTCGATCCAGCGCTGGCCCCACATGCCCAGCGACATGACGACCGGACGCAAATCTTCGCCCGCTTGCGTTAACCGGTATTCGAACGCTTGGTTGGCCTTGGTCGGCCCGACCGGAACGGAGACGATGACGCCGGCTTCCTCCAGTTCTTTCAAGCGCTTGGATAGCAGCGACGGCGACATCAAGGGGACACCGCGCCGCAAATCATTGAATCTCGTGGTGCCGCACAACAGTTCGCGCATCACCAGCACGGTCCAGCGCGAGCACACGATCTCGGCGGCCATGGCGACGGGACAGAACTGACCGTAGCTTGGCTGGGATTTGCTGTCGGACATGCCGGCCTCCTCGTCGATTGCCAATGCCTATGCAGCACCTATGTCAAATAGTACAAATACTATAGCGCTGCCTCAAGTAAACGCGGCGGCCGGCAAAATAATTCCCGCCCGGCCCGCGTTTTCCGGGCACGCCTACCTGGGTCGGCCGACCCGGTACAGTTTCAGGACTGGAGGCGATCCGGCGGGGAGCGCAATCATGGCGCATCACAAACCAGACCCGTGGAGTTCCACCATGACCGCAGTCGCCAGCCTGAACATCGTTCCCCAGACCCGCTCGATTCTCGAGATCGCCAATGACCTCGGCCCGGTCTTTGCCAAGCGCGCGGACGCCGCCAACGACGACGACACTTTCGTCGCCGACAACATGGCCGACCTGAAGGCCGCGGGCCTGATCGAAGCTGGCGTGCCGCGCGAATTGGGCGGCGGCGGCGCCGATGTGGATGAGTTGGCCGCCATGCTGCGCACGCTCGCCTATCATTGCGGCTCGACCGGCTTGGCGTTTTCCATGCACACCCATCAGGTCGCCATTCCAGCCTGGCGCTGGCGGCACCAGAAGATCGCCGCCGTCGAGCCGCTGCTGAAACGTATCGCTTCCGAGCGCATTCTGCTGCTCTCGAGCGGCGGCTCCGATTGGATCGGCGGTTCGGGCACGGCCGAAAAGGTCGAGGGTGGCTATCGCATCACGGCGCGCAAGATCTTCACCTCGGGTGCCCCCAGCGGCAATCTACTCATGACCAGTGCGGTGCTTGCGACCGACGAAGGCCCGATGGTGCTGCATTTCGGCGTGCCAATGAATTCGCCAAACGTCAAGGTACTCGACACCTGGCACACGCTTGGCATGCGCGCTACTGGCTCGCACGATGTGCTGATCGACGGCCATGTGGTGCCCGAGGCAGCGGTTGCCGTGAAGCGCAAGGCCGGCGAGTGGCACCCGCTGTTCCAAATCATCTCGACCATTGCCTTCCCGCTCGTCTACAGCGTCTATCTCGGCGTGGCCGAGAGCGCGCGTGACATCGCGATAGGCTTTGCCAAGCGCAAGAGCCCGGGCCGGCATAGCATCGAATTGGCAGGCCGCATGGAGACCGAGCTGGCCGCCGCGCGCCTGGCGCAGGAGTTCATGCTGGCCGCCGTGCGCCTCAACGCGCCGTCCGCCAGCACGGTCAACCAGGTGATGATCGGGCGGCGCTTGGTTGAGCGGCACGCCATCGCGGCGGTGGATCTGGCCATGGAAGTGGCTGGCGGCGTCGGCTTCTACCGCTCGGCAGGGTTGGAACGCCGGTTCCGCGATATCCAGGCGGCGCGCTACCATCCGCTGCAGTCGGGCCCGCAAGCCGAATATGCCGGTGCGATGGCGCTGGGCATGCCGGTGGATAGAATTTTCTGATTGAAAACAAGGCGCTATGGCGTAAGGGCGGCATGCAGCCGGTCTGGTGCGGCTTGGTGTGCTCGACCAGGACGGCCGCAAGCCGCCCTTGGCCGGACAATACGGGGACAGCATACTACTTTCTGCCTCGCCATTGCCTCGGTGGGCACAAGTAATACCGGCCAACCTATCGTTTGACTCGTGCTCGCAAGCGGGCGCACAGCGGTGCGCCCGTCCAAGAGCTTGCCGCGCAGCTAGACGGGCGCACTGCTGTGCGCCCCTACGCCATGACCTCTGTCACGAACCTTCATAGTGACAGGTCAAACCATAAGTTGGACGGTATGACGATGAAATCAGCAAACTGTCCCCGGTTTCGCTGCGAGCCAACCAATGGTCAGACGTTGAGCTAGGGCGGTTTGCACCTCTTCTGCATCAGCGGTGGCCGCAGAAGTGGGGGGGGACCCCCAAACAACCACAACCCCCGGCGGCGCATAAAATTGGTGGGTCCCCCCAACAAGGAACCGGGCCAGTGCGGGGTGGTGAAACGAA